>JANNMC010000193.1:0-19861 GCA_031397435.1 Candidatus Eiseniibacteriota bacterium | reverse complement strand
AGGAAAACGGCTGCCATCCTTGCGGAAGTATGTCAGTTCGTAGATGTCTTCGATCCCGCGTGAGGCTTTGAAGACCAATGCCTCGAAGCCCGGCGTGATCGGGGTCCCAAGCTCGGCGCTCAAGGCTTTGGCACGTGCAATCACTTCCTGCGGATCGGAAATGTCGGCCGGGGTAATCTTGTTCATCACTTCGGCGGCCGTATAGCCCAGCATCCGCTCGGCCCCGACGTTGAAGATCTGAATGACTCCCTTCTCATCCGTGGCGATGCTGGAGAAGTTGGCGCTGTTGAAAATGGCATTCTGCAACGCGCCGGCTTTGAGCAGCGCTTCTTCGGCCCGCTTGCGCGCGGTGACGTCTTCCATGGCCAGGACCAGCAGCTCGCCGTGGTGGCCCGCCTGGAGCTTGCGGGCGTTGAGCAGCATCACCCTGCGGCCGATGGCCGGGAAGGTGTGCACGAGCTCGAAGTCGTCGAAGACGGAGCTCTTGGGAACGATGTCCTCGAGTAGTGTACGAAGATCCGGGATGTCCCACTGGCCGTTGCCCAGCTCGTAGATGAGGCGACCCTCGGTCTCCTCGGATGAGACGTGGAACGTCTGGTAGAAGGCGCGGTTGGCGGACCGGACGCGCAGGGTGGCGTCGAGGATCAGCAGGGGCTCGCGCACCGTATCCACGATGTTCTGGGCGTAGTTCTGAATATCTTCGACCAACGGTGTTCGTTCCATCATAGCCATCCCTATCGATGCCGTGCGGCACGGAGGAAGTGAGTAACCTCGCTGCTGTAAGCATTATAAGCTACCGTCGCGAACATACCCAGGACGTCAGCAGGACGCTCCCTTCGACGAGGCCGGCGCCGCTCCCGGTGGCAGCCCGAGGCGAGGATCCCCACTCGTGGAAAGGGCTTCGAGCTCCGCGCGCACGAGCGGGTCGTGCCCCCCTCCGGTCGCGAACAGGTGAAGATCGAAGGCCGGTGCGTGGCGCGAAGCGCGCACCGCGGAGGCACGCAGCCACTCGTCGTCCGACCGCCAGGCCGCCTGTATGGACTCGGTGAGCGGCTCGCCCTGCCCGTCGGCGGCGGTCACTCGGACTTTCGCCGGCTGATCTTCGAAGACGCGGCTCACATGCCGGAAGATCGAGCGGGGCAGGACGTGACTCAGGTACTCCAGCGCCGGCGCCGAGGCACCCGGTTCGCGCGACTTGAGCCGTTGGAGCGCGCCGGCAAGCGGCTTGGGCTCGTACCAGCAGGCGAGCGCCCCGAGGGCGAGCTCGATCGCCGTCTCCGCGGACTCGCGGAAAGACTCAGCGAGCAAGCGGAGCTCCGGAGCGGCCTCGCCCTCGAGCGAGAGAGCCGGCTCGAGGAATCCGCGGTACGCCCCCAGCTCGCGCAGGAAGAGTTTGTGCACTGCCGAGCGCGGCAGGACCGGCTTGTCGGTCTCCACCCGCACCCGGGCCAGGCTCTTGAACCCAAGGTCACGCAGCCTCGGCTCGCGGCTCTTCACCAGCGTCATCAGGGCTCCCACGGCTCGCGGGCTCGCGATGGACGCCAGGGTTCGAGCGGCGATCACCTGGGCCCGGGCCCCGCGCTCGCCGTCGAGGCGTGACTTGAGATCCGGCACCGCCCGGGCGCCGATCGCGGTCACGGCCCCGCGCGCTTCATAGTTCAGCACCGGGACGAGGAGGAGGGGCAGCAGTGCTTCGAGCAGCTCCGTGCTAGGTCGGCGCGCCGCGGAGAGCAGGGCCACTCGTCTGACTTCGAGGTCGGGGTTCGACAGCAGGGCGCGCAATCGCCGTACGGGGGCGCTCCCGGTCATCGCGCCCAGGGCACGCGCCGCGACGAGAAGATCCTCGCGCCTGCCGGACTCGAGGCGGGCATCGATCCACTCCAGAGTGAGCGCGGCGCGTCCCTCGGAGGGGCGGTCGAAGAGCGCGTCGACGGTGTCCTGCCGGAGCGCCAGGTCGGCGCCGTCCAGCCAACCGCGCGCGAGAACGGCCGGCTGCGGTGCCAGGGCCAGGAGATAACGAACCGCCGCGCGGCGAAGACCATCATGCTGATCGCCGAGGAAGCTCCGGACCACGCTTTCCTCGCCCCGCAGACGCATCGCATCCATCGCCTCCACCGCCGCCTCGCGCACGCTCGGGGACGGATGGTGGAGGCAGCCGCGCGCGGCGAGAGCAATCTCTCGGTCCCTGGAGTGCTCGCTCAGCTTGAGGGCCAGCACGATCCGGGGCTCGTCGTCCGCGTGCAGCCCTTGCCGGAGCGCCCTCCGCGCGGATGGAATCCGCATCGACTCCACCGCCACATCGGGCTCGAGCCAATGGCTGCTCAGCGTCTGCTCGAAGGACCGACCATACTCCCGGTTTAGGAAGACGAGCACGACGACCCAGATCACCGCGAACGCGCCTGTCAGTGTGGCGACGACCGTGGTCCCGACACCCATGACATGGAGCAGAACGATCAACAGGATGCCGACCGCGGCGTCCGACCAGCGGTCTACGAGCGTGTCGACGGCGGGCTTGATGCGGCGGCGCTCGTGCGGACGAACAGCCATGAAATAGATCTCGGCTGAGGACTTGCCGAGCGTCTGGAACACGACGCCCTGGAGCCATCGCATCGCGACGACGACCCACCATCCTCCGCCGAGGGCCAGGCCCGATACAAAGAGAGTCGCCGTGACTGGCTGCAAGCCGGCTGTGGGCCCGAGCCCCAACCGATACATCAGCCAGCCTCCCGCGCTGAACTGAAACACCAGCGCCAAGGCGTTGAGCCCGACGTAGAACTTGCCGAAGAATTGCGTCAGCGCGTGCGGGTCGGGATACAGCGCCTGAATGAATAGCTTGAATTGGAAATCGACGAGCGTCGATACGATCACGGACAATGCGAGTCCCGCGGCGAGAACCTTGATGTACGCCGACCGACGAATGATTTCCCATCCGGAGACAGTGTGCGAAGGCTCGATCCGCGCGGGACGGCGCGCGCGGTATCTCTCGATCACGCGCGTCAGCAAATGGGCCGCGATGAGGAGACCCGAGATCGACCACATCAATCCGTCCTGTTTCACGATGGGGGTCGCCCACGCGGCGAAGGCGCCGCCGATCAGACCGCCGACGAGGCCACAGCCACCGAGAAGTGGGAACACGCTGCGCGCCCGGCGCGAGTCCCAGACGTCGAGCGCCAGGGCCCAGAAGTGCGACAACAGCATCATCGCCTGGCTGCCCGTCCAGACGAAGAACACGGCGGTGGTCCAGTGACGTGCGAACGGAAATAGCGCGGCCGTGAGGAGGCTGAATCCGATCGCCGCGTACTGATTGAACCGGGTGGCGCCGACCCCTTTGAACCGGAGAGCCGCCCGGCTCTCCAGCCAGACGAATCCGGCCGCCGCCAGCGCGACCCCGATGTATCCGTACGGCAAGGCGAGCGCCCCGAATTCGGCCAGGAACAACGCGTCGCGGAGCACTTTCGCGATGGTGTACGCGCCGAAGAGGATCGCCACCAGCGCTCCCATGAGGAGAAGCAGCCGCTGTTCGTGCTCCTCGAGGTTGAGCCGTTTCATGGGTGTCCACATCTGCATCCACGCGCGGGCTGGCTGACGGGACCCGGGGCGATTCCTCCGGAGTTGGATCTGATCCGCCTAGGGGAGAACTAGAGGCTACCCTCGAAGGGATCGGAGACGGAAGCGACATTCGCCTTTCGATGATACGACGACTGCTGGACGGCTTGCGGTAAGCGCGACTGCCCGGTAGCGTCGTTCGATGCTCGAGATCATCGTACACCTGCTTTGACGCCGCACGTTCCTCCCGTTTCGCCCACTCCACGCACTACCCGGAGAAGACCTCCCCCTCGATGCCGAGAACATCCACGTTTCGATACCCTGATCGGGCCCGGACGAGGCCATTTCGCATGCGGTTGGATTTATGAGAAGGGACAGGTCTCCCAATTTGATTGAAATATGCTTACCCCCTAAGCATAATCTCCCTATGAGACTCCCGCCTTCGGTTCGAGAGCGGTTTAGGGCCTATGGACGGGCTGGCGGGCGCGCGCGCGCCGAGAGGATGAGCCCCGAGGCTCGAATGGCCGTCGCCCGCCGGGCAGCCATGCGGCGCTGGATCAGGGCTCGATTCGGCATGTCGAGATTCGAGGAGATGGGCTTTCCCGGGGGAGGGATTATGGATCGGGGGCTCGACGCCCTCGCCGCGGGCGAGGTGACAGCCGAGAGTCTGCTGGTGTCGCTAGCCGCGCCACGGCTCAGGAGGGAGGGCGTTCCCCTTCCGCTCCACGTTTGGCCGGACGCGGGCACTCGCCTCTACCGCCTGATCGAGCGGGCGAACGTTGAACTTGCCCATGCGCGCTATCTCGCCCATCTGCGTCAGGCGGAGTCGTTCGCGAACGCCTGCGCCAATGCCCGCATCGCTGGAGGCAAGGATGCGTGAGGAACTCACTCGGGCCCGTCTGATCTCGCTCATGAGGGAGCTGGCACGAACAGCAGGTCGAGACACCAACTATCGCGTCTATCTGCTCGGGGGCGGGACCGCGGTCTACCTCGGATGGCGGCGGTCATCGATTGACGTCGACCTCTTCTCCGACCAGCAAGAGGTCTTCAACGACATCCAGGGAATCAAGGAACGGCTGAACATGAACATCGAATTCGCTCGGCCCGAGGATTCCGTCCCGCCGATGGCCGGGACACTGGACCGACACGTCTTTATCGAAATCATCGGACACGTCTCTTTTTATCACTATGACCCCTATGCACAACTCCTGTCCAAGGTGGTCCGAGGCTTTCAGCGGGATCTCGAGGATGCGGCCGAATTCGTGCGCAGCGGAATGGTAGACCCGGAACGACTTCGGAGCCTGGTGTCGACCATCCCTGACTCCACGTACGCCAGGTACCCCAGCCTTTCGAGGCGAGGTGTCGAAGATGCTCTCAAGAGCTTTGGGGTGTAGGGTAGCCTCCGGGTTATCTCCACGCCTCCTGCGCGCACGCTCGCCGGGCACTACGGCGTCGCCGGCAGCGTGGGCGAGGCGTTCACATACCCGAACGCTGCCCTCATGAGGGACGTCGCCTCCGGGTCCTTCATGAAGTACATCGGAAAACCGAACACCACCATCCGTCCGATCACATCCCCCGTGCTGCTGCCGCTGATAATCCCGCCGCCGGATCCGCCGAGGTCGTGAGCCTGCACCTGAACGCCGACGACGAGGTCCTCTCGAGGCGACACAGCGCCTCCGATGCCGTCGAAAGACATCATGTAGATCCCCGTCGGCGCGCCGTGATACGTGACGAGCGGCGTCGAGATGGACCTGCCGGGGTCCTCGCAGCGATAGATCGCTTGGTTCGGATCGCAGTTGAACGACGATGCCATCCTCCACCCTTCGATACGAGGCAGGCCGGGCCCCCATGAAAACTCCGGGTCTCCGGGGACGATCTTCCCATTCCACTTCGCCGTCGCGCCCGTGTCGACCTCTGCAGAGGCGTATCCCATAGCCGAGCCCTCTGTGGTCACGCGCGCTTCGAGGAAGTCCCGCGCCCCCAGCCGGCGCAGCGCCAAGTCCGCAGTACGCGCACCGTCGATCCCCATCATTTCACGCGCGAAGAACGTCTGCATGTATCCGACCGTCCCCGGTTGGAAGGCGTCGCAAATCCCGCGCGAAAAGTTGGCCGTCAGCGCAGTGCTCGGCTTGACGACGTTCGTCGCGACGGAGAAACCGGTAAGGATCAGCGTCCCGCCGGCACGAAGGTAGCCGCCGAGTTCGCTGAGGCCTCCACCCACGAGGGTCTGAAAGAGCGCGGTCGGGTTGTGCGCCGGATTGTTGAAGTCGACGTTCCAGATGACGACCCGGTAGGGTGCGAGGTCGGTCAGCAGCGGCTGGGCGCGCACGCCGCCTCCACTCCGCGTCCCCTCTGCGTACGTATCCCAGTCCCTTCGCCCCACGCCGTACTGGAGGGAGAGGGGCGTCAGGATGTTCGCCCGCCACCATTCGTCCTCCTCCGCGTCGGACGGGTAGTTTAAGAAGCGGGACGTCTGGTTCCCGGGCGCGAGAGCGTCGTCGACGTAGAGGTACTGGGGAGGGTTCAATGCGCTGACGGGATCCTTGAACGCCGGGTGGACGATACGGAACGGGATGACGGCGTTCGTCTGGAGGCCCGTGTCGTCCACGACCCGAATGAAGAGGAAGTGCAACCCGACCGAAAGATCCGATGGCCGATAGGTGACGCCCCTGTTCCGAATATCGAGGGGCGGGAACGACAAGGTGTCGTCCAGCGCATAGGTCATTCCGACGATCACGCCGCCGTATGAGTCCGCGGTGGCGGACCAGGCGAAGGAGACCATCTCGCCCTCGAGGATCTGTATCTCCGGGCGCGCGAAGTCAACGGGCCCGATGGCCGGAGGGAGGGCGACATTCCGATAAATGGGCTGGACCGTTGGACCGACGTTTCTGGTCGTGACGGTGAAATGCCGGATGTTCCGGATAAGCGCGAGGCCCTTCTCCCTTGCGCCGGCCAGGTCAACCGCGCGCAGCGCGAACACGTACTCACCGAGCGGGGTGTCGGACATCCGAGCGCCCTTCGCGCGAATGCCCTTCCAACGCCAGTCGCCGTAACGTGGGTCGGCCAGCGTGTCGCCGACGCTCGCATTGATCAAGTTGAGGTAGAACGAGTAGCTGAATGGCGGGAGCGGCTGGTGGATCGGCGACGCGCTCGAATCGTTCCTCGCGCCGATTCGAAGAAGGAGCGTCTCGAACGAGTCGCATGGCGCGGAGCCGCCCGTCTCGCCGCCGTCTGGATCAGTTCCCTCCCACTCGAAGCGGAAACTGGGCGGGATGACGGGGTTGAAGGCCCCCGGCCCAAGCACGATGGTCGAGAAGGGCGTGATCGTCTTGGTCGAGAAGAACCGCTTCGCCGGCGTCGGGTCGATGTTCCCGTCGTTGTCTTCCGCGGAGACCCAGAAGACGTGGCCGCGGACGTTCCCCACGGGGCCGACGAGAAGGATGAGCGTCGTATCCCGCGACGTCGTCGACTTCCACTTCGCTTCGTCGATCTCGAGCGTGTCGCTATCGATCGCAAACCGAAACTTTGTCACCTCCCCGTCGCGATCATAGCCGTTCCAGTAGAGGTGAACGCGGAAGCTCGCCGTGTCACCCTGGAGCGGCGCGTACGTCAGCTCGGTCTCGGGAGTGAGCGGCCGAGGCTTCGGCCCGGTCGTCTCCTTCGCGCACCCGACGAGAACTGCCATCGAGAGCGCGCACCAGAGCGCCACCTTCACGGCGGATGCAATCGTCATGGGATTGGCCATCCTCATCCTCGGCGTGGTCGCCCTGGGAGCTGGCGCCGGCGTCGATGGGAGTGGGCAGGTGGGAACCTTGGGGTCCCGCAGTCGCGCGGGCAACCCCTCATCGCGACGAGCATGCGCGTCCTGGCGGGCAGAATCAATGGTCCTTAAGCGCCACTGAGGCGTGGCGAGCCGAGTCGGCATCCAGCGGGTGAAGAGAATCGTCGCGCGCGACAGCGGCGGGCGAGCGCGTGATCTGGCTCCCCGTGTGTAACCGTGTTCGAAATGGAGCCGCTAAAGTGCTCAGCCTCGCCGCGCTGCCTCGATCGTGGCGATGTCGATCTTCCCCATCGACATCATCGCCTCGAAGGCACGCTTCGCCTCGCCTCCACCGGCCGCAATCGCGTCGGCTAGGGCGCGCGGGGTGATTTGCCAAGAGATGCCATAGCGATCCTTGCACCAGCCGCACTGACTTTCCTTGCCGCCATTGCCGACGATCGCGTTCCAGTAGCGGTCCGTCTCTTCCTGAGTGTCGGTCGCGATCTGAAAGGAGAAGGCCTCGCTGTGCTTGAACTCCGGCCCTCCATTGAGACCGAGACAGGGAATGCCCAGAACGGTGAACTCCACCGTCAGCACATCGCCCTCCTTGCCGCTCGGGTAGTCACCGGGCGCCTTGTGAACAGCGGACACTTCACTGTTTGGAAAGGTGGCGGCGTAGAAGCGCGCCGCCTCGTGAGCGTCCTTGTCGAACCAAAGGCAGATCGTGTTCTTTGGCCTCATGTTCGTGTGCTCCTTGTGCTCCGCCAAGCCCCCTCGGCTGCCTGGCGATCAGGCGTTCAGGCGGCTCCGTCAGTGGAGGAGCACAATCCGACGAGTCTCGGTTCCGTCGTATTCCGTGTTGACCTTCACGAAGTAGACGCCCGCCCCTTTGACGCCTGACGTGGCGTCTCGGGGAATAGGAATGTGGTGCAATCCCGCCCTCATCGATCCATCCGCTTGCGTCACAAGTCGGCCGTGGACGTCAAAGATCCGAACGGTGATAGCGCCGGCACGGGTGGTCACTATTTCCATAATGGGGGCCGTCCTTGCGGGGTTGGGTGTTATCGACCGAATTAGCGATAGCCCCGCCGTCACGACGGTCACCGTCGTTGGATCCTGGCCGGCGGCTCCCGATGCGTCCGTCACGGTTAGAACGACAGGGTATTCTCCTGCGGCGGCATAGGTGTGAGTTGCATCGAGTCCAACACCACGCTGTCCGTCTCCGAAGATCCAAACAAAGCCGAGAGCATCGTCTTCAGGATCCGAGGATGCACCCGCATGAAATGTGACCGGCGAGCCCACGATCGCCGAGTAGGGGCCACCCGAGCGCGCCACTGGCGCCTGATTCGCCGAAAGCGGCGTCGATGGAACGACGGTGATGTGGGCCGTACGTGTTTGGTCGTTGTCCGTCATGTTGAAGGGGTCGCTGTCGCGGGTCGCAAAGACAACGTCGTACTCTCCCGCCTGACCGATCGAAGGCGTCCATGAGAACGTGCCCGAGGCGCCCTGGTAACCGAACGATCCGAGCCCGCTGAAGGAAGCGCCCGATGGGATACCGCTCGTCCAGAATGAGAAACCGTAACCGCCACACTCGGGGTCGAAGACGTTCACGTCGAACGAGACCGGTACTCCCTCCATAGCGGCAACGGTTGAGGGCGCCGTGGTAATCGATCGGCGGTTGGGTGCATCCGTGCCGTATCCGTATCCGATACCCTCCACGCTCGCAGTGTAGTCATCGTCAAGCCCCGCGCAATTGGTGACGACTGACGTCGTGGCCCCGGGAGGGGCGATGCAGGAGTTTTGCATGATATCCAGACTCGAAGATCGCACGATGATCCGGAGGGCCAGGTACTTGCCTGGCGGGAGCGGGGGTGTCGAATAGGCGACGGACAATCCATACGGCGTCACGACCGGAACGAAGATTTGAGCCATGCCTGCGATCTGGGGCTCGATGCCGACGACTTCGATTGGCGAGTAGAAGTTCTCGAAAATCGCCGAGAAGCCGTGGAGCTCGATCGACATTCCGTCCGACTCGCAGGCGGCATCGGAGCCGTCGCGGTTCTTATCGCTGACGATGTAGAGATCCGCTTGGACAGTGTCAGTCCAGGCCCATTCATGGTACGGGAGGTTCTGCGCATCGCCGTCAGTGTCCAAGAACATGTATTGACCCGTAGCCGGGGCGGCCGTGATCAGGGTGAGGGCGGCACCCGAGAACGCAGTGATGAGGAATCGAACGGGGAAAGGCACGTAGGGATCCTCCAGGAGGGCCCGATGGACTCTACGAGTCTAGCACGAGTGGGAGCTGATCACGGGAGCATGTCAGACGGGGACCGCCTCGCAGCAGCCAGCGCATTCGAGTTATCGGAGACGACGGGCGCCCGAGCAGTTAGACTAATCCCATGAAGGAACTGGCCCAGCTACTCAACGAGATGCGACAGGCTGGAGTGATCCAGGAGTACGCACTGTTCGAGGCGGTCGCCCAGATGCGGTACACGGAACCCGTCGCGACACTGGATGCCGATGTCCTCGTGTCCGTGCCTGACACGAAACGAATTGATGTACTCAGCGACATCTACGAGTTTTGTGCTGCGCGCGGTTGGCGCCCGGAAGGGGAGGCCGTCCAGGTGGGTGCGTGGCCGACCCAGTTCGTGCCGATCTTCAGTCCACTCACCCAGGAAGCGGTGGAGCGTGCCGACACTGCCGACTTCGAGGACGTACCCCTCCGAGTGGTCAGCGCCGAATACCTGGCGGTAATCGCCCTAAGCGTGGGGCGTGCCAAGGACCACACTCGCATCTTGGCGTTGCTGGAAGCCGACAGCGTAACCCAGGTAGGGATCGCCGCGCTCGCGGCGCGCCATGGACTCGCGGAGGCGTGGCATCGGTTTGAAAGCAGGTTTCTGACATGAGTGACACGCACGAGCTGTTGAAGCGACAAGCCCTCTGGCAAAAAGCGCGGAAGGATCTCTCCTGGGCGGAGAAGAATCGCATGGCGGAGCGGGTGCGAGCCTCGATCCTCAAGTGGCGCGCCAAGGGCGACCATCAACGGCCCCTGTAGATGGAGACCCCAGCAGCTTTCGCCGCCAGGGTCCCGCGTATCTACGCGAACCCGAAAGTTCGCGATTCGTCATCTGGCTCTCCGAATGTAACCCTGTTCGGAATCACGCATTGGCTGCCCCGCCCTGGGTACTGACAAAGCACCCTCGGGCCGCTAGACTCCTTCCCCATGCCTCTTTCCCCCGGCGTCCGCCTCGGCACCTATGAGATCGTCGGCCCTCTAGGAGCCGGGGGGATGGGCGAAGTCTATCGCGCGAAGGACCTCCGCCTGGGCCGAGACGTCGCGGTGAAGGTGCTCCCACAGGCGGTAGCCTCCTCCCCGGAAGGCCTCGCGCGCTTCG
Source organism: Candidatus Eiseniibacteriota bacterium (assembly GCA_031397435.1). GTDB lineage: Bacteria > Eisenbacteria > RBG-16-71-46 > SZUA-252 > SZUA-252 > SZUA-252. Next base: position 9,160 of record JANNMC010000193.1, on the reverse strand, counting down.
AGCGCGAGGCGCGCACGATCGCGGGGCTCAATCATCCGAATATCGTCGTGCTCCACTCGGTCGAAGACGAAGACGGGATCCGCTTCCTCACGATGGAACTCGTCGAGGGACAGACCCTCTCCAACCTCGTCACGCCGGGCGGGCTCCCTCTCTCCCGTGTGCTCGAACTCTCGATCCAGCTCGCCGATGCTCTCTTCGCGGCACACGAGCGCGGGGTGATCCACCGGGATCTCAAACCCGGGAACGTGATGGTGATGCGCGAGGGCCGAGTGAAGGTCTTGGACTTCGGCCTCGCGAAGATGACGGAAAGCGTGGGAGCCGATCATGGCGCGAACCTGGTCGCGACCGTGGAGTCCCCAATCTCGGGCACGGGGCAGGTGCTCGGCACCGTTCCCTACATGGCTCCCGAGCAGTTGCGTGGGGAGACGGTGGACGCGCGATCGGATCTCTTCGCACTGGGGATCATCGTCTACGAACTCACCACGGGCCGCCGACCCTTCACCGGTGGCGGCGGCGGCGAGATCAGCGCCTCCATCCTCCGCGACACGCCCGAGCCGCTGACTCGGGCTCGCAGGGATGTCCCAGACGATCTCGAGCGCATCGTGAGCCGCTGTCTCGAAAAGAACCCGAGGGAGCGCATCCAGTCGGCGCTTGACGTCAACAACGAGCTTCGCCGCCTGCGCCGGCTACTGGATCGCGGGGAGTCCGAAAGGGCGGCAACCGACAAAGTCGCCACCATCGCCGTGCTCCCCTTCGTAAACCGGAGCGCCGACGCCGACGACGAGTACTTCTCCGAGGGTCTCGCCGACGAACTCCTCAACGTGCTGGCCAAGATCAAGGGGCTTCGCGTATCGGCGCGCGCCTCCTCGTTTCACTTCAAGGGCAAGAACGTCCCGCTCGGCGAAATCGGTAGAACGTTGAACGTAGCCACGGTGCTGGACGGAAGCGTCCGAAGGGCCGGGAACCGCGTGCGGATCTCGGTGCAGCTGGTAAAGGTCTCCGACGGCTATCATCTCTGGTCCGAAACGTACGACCGCACCCTCGAGGACATCTTCGCGGTGCAGGACGACATCGCGCAGTCGGTGGTGAAGGAGTTGCGGATGGCGCTCTTGGGCGAGGAGGCCGATTCGGACGCGAGCGGTCAGGCAAAGGCGGAGGTGGCGAACGCAGCAAAGGGCCGCGGCACCGACCCCGAGGCGCACCGGCTCCAGCTCCTGGCCGGGCACCTCATCTATCGATTCACCCCCGAGGACACAGCGAGGGCGATCGAGTACCTGAAGCAGGCGATCAAGCGGGATCCGAAGTTCGCGCTGGCCTGGGCGGAGCTTGCTCTTGCGTATGCGAGAGAAGCAGACTGGGGCTGGACCCCTGTGGCGGAGGGGTATGGGAGGGCCCGGGAGGCGGTGGAGCGCGGACTGTCGCTGGAGCCGGATATGGCGGAGGGGCATGTGGAGAAGGCCCGGATCGCCATGCAATACGACTGGGACTGGCATGGCGCGGAGGCGTCGATTCGTCGTGCGTTGGAGCTGGCGCCGGGGAACGCGCGGGTGCTTCGCATGGCCGGCTCGCTTGCTTTGAATCAAGGGCGCTTCGAGCAGGCGATCGGGTTCATCCGCCAGGCCTTGGAACAGGACCCGTTGAGTGCATCGGCCTACAAGAATCTCGCGTCCGCGCTCCACGCGGAGGAGTCTTTCGCGGAGTCGGAGCAGGCGTCTCGAAAGGCGTTGGAGCTCGCGCCGCAAAGTGCATTCGCTCGTGCCGACTTCTCCCTGACCCTGCTCTCTCGGGGCTGGGGCGAGGAGGCGCTCGCGGAAGCAATGCGGGAGCCGGACAAGGTCTTCCGTCCCTGGGCGATGGGGATCATCCAACATGCCCTGGGACGCAGCGAGGATTCGGACAAGTCGCTTCGCGATCTGATCGAGATAGGCGCCGCGGATGCCGCCTTTCAGATCGCGGAGCTGCATGCGGCTCGTGGCGAGGTGGACGCGGCATTCGAGTGGCTGGAGCGGGCCTACACGCAGCGAGACGGCGGACTAACCCTGATGAAGACGAGACCGCGGCTCCGCCTCCTCCACGGCGATCCCAGGTGGGATGCGCTCTTGAAGAAGGTTGGGCTTGCGGAGTGATGGCGCGGCACGAGACATCGCCACAAACGTGAGAGCCCCGGCGCATCGCTGCACCGGGGCTCCGCTATCGCCAAACCCAAGTTAGAACAGAGTTCGGCTTGGTATGGCTCCCCAAACGCAACCCTCTTCGTAATCGACGCCAGTCGGTCTGGTGTCACGCCCGCAGGCCCCCGTCTATCGCAGGAGCACGACTCTTCGAACCAGCGTGGCGACCGGCGCGCCACGTACATCAAACATCCGCAGGAGGATTCGGCCGGTCGCGGTCCGGCTCATTCCGCGCGACGTGTTGGAGGAGTGCCGAGCAGAGATCGCAGGATCATCGGGCGCTGCTTAGCAATGCGCGGCCCAGGTGCGAGGAAGCGTGGGCGACTTAGGCCGCGTCCAACCGGGCGGAGGTGCCCTCGCGGAATGACCGCGAGCCGCTTGGCCGCGTCTGTAAGCCTTACCAGATTGCAGGTCTTACAGGCCCGTAGCCTCGTGAGACGGCACCCGGCCGGCACTCGGCACATGACGGGGTGCCCGTCGGCGGCGCGGTTTCATCAAGCTGGCCGCAGTGCATCGGTCGTTCAGCTGCTCCCTCCATCGCTCGACATGCCGATTCGCAATCCTCGTCATGGCTGGCATGCATCGTGCACTACCTGAGGAATGGGCTGGGCCCCCGGTCAAGGCACCGCATCCGCTCAAGCGTCCCGAACCACAGAACGAGGTCAATCATGAGTCGCAACTTCCGTCTCCTCCTCCTCGCGATCGCGCTCACCGTGGCCACCATGATCGCAGTCGGCCCCGCCGACGCCAAGGGCAAGGCCAAGAAACCCAAGCAGCATTCAGGTCAGAAACTCCTCGGCGCCAAGATCCACAAGAACGGAACTCACGTCATCGACAGGGTGGGCAAGCACACCGTGTCGGTCGTCGTCAAGGAAGGCAAGATCGTTGGCGTCAAGGTCAAGCACGGGCAAAAGGGCGATGTGCTGGTCAAGAAGTACAAGAGCAAGACAACGGAGCGGCTGGGCCAGGCGGGTGGAACCGTGATGAGCTTTGCGTCGTACGACCCCACGTTGCTGGCCCAAAGCGAGGACCTGGGCTGGATCTGGATCGGCTACTCCTTCATCGATGATTACGGCTACGAGGAGATTTACTGGTTCCCGTACGAAATGATCTACGATGGCTACTTGGACGCGATCATTTACGTTCCGCTCTACTAGCCCGCGTCATCACTCGCGACTTAAAACAAACACGAAGGCCTCCGCATTGGTAGGAAGGGGTGATTCGGTGCCCTTCCTCCAGGGACGGAGGCCTTCGACGTGCCCGTGCGAGACTTGATCGAGGTCGATCACCGAGCCCGTAGTATTCGAAAACTCGATCTCGGTGGCCGTTCTCATGCCGCCCGCCGGTGATAATACTTCAGCAACCCACCGAGCCGTTCACTCGCCTCGATGCGCCCCTCTCGCTGCACCGGCACCCCGCTTGGAATCTCGTTTCCCAGCCCCTGATGGCTCCGCTCGTCATGATAGTGCGCGACGTACGCGGCGATCGCTTTCTCCAATGTTTCCCTGCCCACGAAGATCATCTGGTCCAGGCACTCCGATCGAATCGATCGCACGAATCGCTCGGCGTGGGCGTTCATGTTCGGAGCCTGGTATGCGGTCTTTAGGATCTCGACGCCCGAGCATTCCAGAATCGCTTTGAACCGCGGGGAAAACACCGCATCACGATCGAGAATCAGGAACCTCTTGTGGCGGAGTACGCCCGTCTCACAATCGGTCACGTTTCGGGCGATCTGCTCCATCCACTCGGACGTCGGGTTCATTGTCGTTCCCGCGATGAGAACCCGGCGCGTCGCGATGTCTACGAAGAACAAGGTGAAGTGCCGAGCGAGGCCCCGTACCGTCCACGCCTCCGTGACGAAGAAGTCTGCAGCGGCGATCAGATGCGCATGCGACCGGACGAAGGTCGCCCAACTCATGGGCCTGTCCGGCGAGGGCTTGATCCCATGCTCCTGCAATATCTTCGCGATCGTGCTGCGGGCTACGCGATGGTCGAGGTGTCTGAGAGCACCTTGGATTCTGGCGTAGCCCCAGCTCGAGTTTTCCTCCGCCATGCGGACAACGAGCTCCCGGATCTCACGCATGACTCCGGGCCGGCCCGTTCGGCATCGCGGAAATGTCCACTTGGCCGCGATGAGCCGTCGGTGCCACGCCAAGATTGTCTCCGGCGTCACGACCGTCGCGATCTGCCTCAACGCTTTGAGACCCAATGGCCTGCCCTTTGCGGCGAGGCGCCGCCGCTGGTCATCGGTGAAGCTGAGGCGCCTCCCTCCCGACTGGAGCTGTTCCTTGAGGACGCGGTTCTCCTCAACGAGGTACGTGATCACGGCTCCCTGGCGACGGTTGGACCAGGCGGCAAAGGTTGCCAGAAGTAGCTGTAGTTCGATCATCCGGGGAGCGTATCAGACGGGGGTAACGCGCAGCATTACAGGGGATTCGACTTTTCGGATACTACGAGCCCACCGCGCCGTACGGCCCGGTGCCGACCGAATGAGTAGCGAGCAGCGGAAGCCGACCAATCATTCATGACACCCCCATTGAGGCACTGATTTGTACGACATGAATCGCGATAGGAGGGCCGCACACCGAGCGGGGCCGCAAGGTACTCGTCATGGAAAACGTCGATGCCATTTGGGGATCGCCGTACCGATCCCGGCACCGATAAGAGCGCCAGCCGCACCTCCGGCGAGTGCCCCGACCACGGCCATCCCGGGGTAACTACCTCTAAGACCGTCGGGGCCTCCTCCTTCAGCGATGCCGCGGCCGAGAGCCACGGTAGCGGCCCCTACAACCGCCCCGAGGATTCCCAGGGTAATCACTCCCACATTCGCACCGTGGCTGGTTGCTCGGCCTTGCACAAACAACCCCTTCACGGTGGAGAGCGGGATCTCTCTCACCCCGGTCCGTTCGCGAAGCAGCAACGAATGAACGTCCCAGCGCCCGACCGTCCCCTCGAGAAGCATGCGGGAGGTCGTTTCCACGCGCAGCGTGGATGCGGGCTCAATCCGGTTGAGTGCGCGCACGAGTGAGGCTGGTGGCGGGCCTGTAGAATCGGGTCTGGTATCCGCGGGTGACGCCGCCCTGGCTGGAACAGCCGCAAGAAGAAGGACGATTAGAAACAGTCGCGCCACTGCTATGGCAATAGTGGAAGAGACAGCGATCGGCGCGCGGTCATCGCCGCTCACTTTAGAATTGTGAGTTGGCCCGTCTCTACGCCCTCGACCGCGTGGATCCGGAAGAAATAGACGCCCGATGCGAGCCGTTGGCCATGATCGTCTCGCCCGTCGATTCGCACGTCGTGGTAGCCCGGCGAGAGTGCCCGCTCTTCGATCACCCGCCGAACGAGTCGGCCCCTGAGATCGAACAGATGCACCGTCGCGAACCCCGGCTTCGCCGTCGTGAAGCTCAGGATCGCCTCAGGATTCAGAGGATTCGGCGAAACGGAAGCCGCGAGACTTCCGCCGGAGGCGATGACGTTGACGTCCACCTGCGCGCGAAAAATTCCCCCGGCGAACAAGCTCCCCTCAATCGTGACGGTAACCGCATTGGACCCGTGGAGATTGCCGAACAGTAGCCGCAGGTCCGACTTCGTGAAGCAAGCCGTGATCGCTTCAACTCCGTTTCCATCGTGGTCTCCGGAGATGGACGATTTCTCGGTGCTCGCACGGATCTGGCTGACCGCCCCTGTCCCCGCCGACTTCATCACGATGGTCGTCAGGTCGACGGCGGCATTGCTGTACGAACTCCCGACAGGCTCGATATTCGCGCACCATTGCGGCTTTCCGGCGCTCAGGCGGATTTCCCGGCTTCCGCTTGCCGCGAAGGCTCTCGCCTGCAGGACGCCGGCGACATTCGCCGTTGTCGTCGCGATGTCCGAAAGCGACCCGTCCGAAACAATCAGCGCAATCGCATAGAGGCCGACGACCTCGTACGTGTGGACGGGGCTCACACCACCTCCGGTCGATCCGTCCCCATAGACCCACGTGAACGCGAGCACGCTTCCGTCCGGATCCGACGATCCCGTCCCGTCGAGCATCACGGGGATACCCGCAAACCCTGCGTAAGGTCCCCCGGCGCTCGCCAAAGGCGCGCGGTTAACGTTCGTGACGGTGATTCGTGTGCCGGCCGTACCCGACAGGATGTTGGTCGCGGCGAACGTGACAAGGTACTCCGTCGCGCGCGCGTCGTCGAACGTGGGCGTCCAAGAGAACGTCCCGCCCGTATTCGAAGGGTCCGCCACAAAAGTCGCATTGTGCCCCAGCGGGAGCGCGGCGAAGCTGGCAGTGACCGTCGAGATTGCGGGCCCGTCTGGATCGTTGGCGGTAACGACGAACGCGATTGAAATTCCTTCACCGCCGGTTATCGCGTTCGGCGCCTGAACCACTGGCGGATTGTCGCGCAGTGAGGGAGCGCAGCGGTTCAAGAAGATCGACAGGCTCCCACCATAATTCGCCACGACAAGATCCGTCCTCAGGTCATTGTCGAAATCGCCGGCGGCGATACCGTAGGGCAAGAAACCTGCGGCGACGTCGATGCGAGCCCCGAGCGCACCAGCCCCGTCCCCGAACAGAATCGAGGCGTCGTTCAGGTCTTCGTTCGCCGATGCCACATCGAGCAGGCCGTCTCCGTTCAGATCCGCGATGGCGATTTGGATCGGCCCACCACTCGTGGGATAGTCCCGCCTCGGTGCAAGCGACCCGTTTCCGTTCCCAAGAAATACCGAGAGGAAGTCGGAGTGCCGTAATGCGACCACGACATCTGCCTTCCCATCTCTATTCAGGTCGTCCGTCGCGATGCCCGCGAGCCCTGTGCCGACGGAGTAACTACCACTCAGGGTGAGCTCGCCCGCTCCATTGTTGAGGAGTACCCTTAAATACCCACTGAGGTCGGTCACAATGACGTCGGGGGAGCCGTCCCTGTTCAGATCGGCCATGACGAGCTGCCATGGGGAGCCCGGAACTTGGACCGAGGTGGAAATATCGAACGTGCCGTCCCCGACTCCGCGGAGCACGGAGACGCTGCCGGAGTTCGGCCTGGTGACCACCATGTCAAGTTTGCCATCGCGGTCGAGGTCGCCGAACGCGAGCGAATGAGAGCGAGGGTACCCGCCCATCGGAACATCCCGCTTGGGTCCGAACCCACCAGACACATCCCCAAGAAACACCGAGATGTTATCCGAGCTGAAATCAGTGATCGCAATGTCCGGAACCCCATCGCCGTTCAGATCGGCGATCGCGCCAGACACGGGATCTGTTCCCGCCGTCAGTGTCAACGGAGAGGCGCCGAACGAGCCGTCGCCTACCCCGAAAAGCACGACGACGCCCGGTGCACCCTCGACCATGAGATCGAGCGCACCATCGGCATTGAAATCCGCTGTCTGCACCTCGAACAGCCCCGATCCAACGTACCTCGCCAGTTTAGTGAACGATCCCACCGGACAAAGCGCCGCCTGTGAAACGCTAATACTGAAGGTCTTCTGATCCGAATCCGCACCGTCCGACACGCGAATTTCACCGATGGCCGTCCCCACGTCGACACTGTCGGGCGCCAAATGGACATTTCCGATTCCGGCCGGGGCGTCGACCGTGGTGACCGTCATGTACGCGGGTCCCGAAACCATGGAGAATGTGAGCGGGGCCCCATCCGCGTCGTCCGCGGTGAGCGTCTGGTTCTTGATCTCGCCGGCGAGCACGATCATGTCGGCCGGCTGGGACAGCACGGGCGCTGCGTTGACGTGATTTACTGTTATCGTCAGTGACTTCTGATCGGTGAGCGACCCGTCCGAGACGCCAACCGTCGCCGTCACCGTGCCGCTGACGAGCAGTCCAGGCGCGACCACAATCTCGCCGAGACCGGATCCTCCTCCCGCATCTGCCGTGGTGACCGTCACGAAGGCGGGACCCGCCAGGAGGTTGAACTCGAGCGGATCGCCGTTCGCGTCGCTCGCGTAGAGCTCCTGGATCTGCGTGTCTCCTGCGTTGATCGTCATGTCCGTAGGTTGGGTCAGGACCGGAGCCACTGGGGTCGGTTGCACGCTGATACTGAATGACTGGCTGCTTGTCCCGAATCCATCGAAAGCGGTAACCGTCGCAGTCACGACTCCCGCGACAGCTAATCCCGGCGCCAGGTGGACATTTCCCGTGGCGATTCCCGCGCCCGGATCTGTCGTTGTTACTGTCATGTAATCCGGCCCCACTGTCTTTAAGAATGTAATGTGGTCGCCGTCACCGTCCGTCGCGTGAAGCTCCTGATCCGCCGTCTCACCCGCCTGGAGCGCCATGTCCGAGGGCTGCGCGAGGACCGGCGCGACGCCGCTCACGGCCGCGGCGCGCTCTGCTGGCGCTTCCGACAGCGAGACTGCAGCGAATGTCGGCGAGGCAGCCATGGCTGCAAAAGCGGCGAGCGCGACCAGGCAACTCACCGCCGCAAGCGAAAGGGGTCGAAGGAGACGGGAAAGTCGGGTCAACATGGCATGGTCCTCCTCGGTTGCCGGGGGCGAACCGTCTAGAGAGTCATCTGAGCGGCATTAAGAGATCCACGCCTCGTGAGGATATTGCTCCTGCAGCGCGGCCCCGCAACGGGGACAGCCTACCAAAGCGAACCAACGAGAAACGATCGCGAGGACGTGCTGCTCGCGATGCGCCGGAACGGCGACGACCTCGACGCCGATTGCGGCGGACCGCTGCGGCTGCTGGTGCCGCATCTGTACGCCTGGAAGAGCTGCAAGTGGACCCGTTGCACCCCTGGTGTGGTCAGCGGCCGGGATCGGTGACCGGGGCTACCGAGAGGATGCGCTCCATCTCCTCGCGATTCAGCGGCCGCGCTCCCCTCCGTCCGAACACCCCGATCTGATTGCCGGTTTCGTCCACCGCGCGGTCGCGGTCGAGGCCCCTCGAGAGCGCGATGGCGTCGCCGTGGGTGTGATAGCTCGCGACCAGGGTGGGCGTGGGGCGCGGGCTGAAGCCGTACGCCCCCGGCGTGTCGTTGGCG
>JANNMC010000184.1:0-1831 GCA_031397435.1 Candidatus Eiseniibacteriota bacterium | reverse complement strand
GCCTTCACGCCGCCGATCACGATCTCCGTCGATTCCGCGATCGCTGCGCCAGCACTCCAAACCAAGAGTGCGGCGATCAGGAAACATGCGCGCATGGCGGTTCTCCCTTGGCGCCTAGTACGGGCACCTCGTTTGTCGAATACACCAGTTGGGGCGATGCGAAGGGGCAGAGATGCGCCGCGCGGTGGGCGGGCGCCAAATTCGTGAGATTTCGCGTGTGGCGAACGTCCTCACCTACCGCGGCGTCTGCGGGGCTTGATTGTCGCTGTGAGTCTGGTTGCGATGCGCCGCCGCATCCGAGAGCGCCGCGGCGATCCGGTCGCCCGCAGCCTCGACGGCTTTCCGCACGGGATCGTCTGCGAGATGCGCGTAGCGTGCCGTGGTCGCAGGCACCTTGTGCCCGAGGATCCGCCCGATCACGAGCAGCGGAACGCCGTCCGTTGCGAGCACGCTCGCGTGCGAATGCCGGAGATCGTGGAGACGCAACTTCGGCAGCTTTGCGCGCGCGCGGATGCGATCCCAGGGGCGCGAGCGGACCACCGGCACGTCGCCTCGCTGCGTCGGGAACATCCTGTCGGTTCGGCGCTCGAGGCTGGCCAGCACAGCGCCCGCCGCCGCGCTCAGAGCGATCGTCTTGGCACCGCTCTTCGAATCGGGAAGCCGAAGGCACGCGTGCGTAAGGTCTACGTACTCCCAGCGGAGTTGAAGAATCTCGCCGCGCCGCGCGCCCGTCAGGAGCAGTATGCGAACCGCAGCCGCGACAGCCGCGGTGATCCCCTGCTCGCGTTCGAGATGCGCGAGCGCGGCTCCAAGCCGAGAGATCTCAGCCGGCGACAAGAAGCGTTCGCGCTTCACTTCGCGGAAGCGCTCCACATGGCGGCACGGATTTGAGCCATCCGTGCGCAGCCCCCACAGCTCCGCCAGGTTCAGCATCTTCGATACCAGCGAAAGCGCGCGGTTTGCCTGGGTCGGATGACTCCGCCCTAGCTCGCGGTGGAAGCGCTCGATGTCGGTGCGACTGATCTCTGCCACTGGAACGCCGCCTAGCCTCGGAAGGATGCGAAGCCGGAGGAGTTGCCGATCCGAGACAACGGACGAGGGCCGCTTCTTCAGCTCCGCGTGGTCTCGCAGGTAGCGCTCGGCGAGCTGCGCAAGGCGCGCCCCGTCGCGACGCGCGCGACGCACGGCTGCAGGGTCGATGCCTTCGCGAACCTGGCCGAGCACCTTCGACGCGAGTCGGCGCGCTTGCTCTGCGGTGAGCGCGCCGTGCTGTCCGAGCGTCTCCCAACGCTGTCGGCTGCCGATCCGATACTTCACGACGTAATAACGGCGCCCGCTCCCGACGCGGATGCGGAGCCCGAAGCCGCGGAGCTCCGAATCCCAGACGACGACGTCCTTGTCGATAGCGTGAAGGGACTCGACCGTGCGCCGCGTGAGATGAGGCATCGCGCTCTCGCTTGCTTCCGCGGGCAACGACATGGCAACCGTTTGGAAGTGAGTCGGAGCGTAATCGAGCGCGGGAGTGAATGGAAGAGAAATCAATCAATACGCCGAATAGATATCGAACTCGCGTGTTATGTAGCAATGAGTCGCAAGACAGAGTAGACAGGAGTAACAGGTGAGGGCCGGTCTCTTAATCCCTAGGTCGAAGGTTCGAGCCCTTCCGCGCTCACCAACGAAATCAGCTACTTACGACGGTCAGCAAAACGCCGTTTTAGCGCTCCGGAACCCTGCGGGAGGCCACCTCGGCCCAGCCGTTGTCACCGACCGCCGAAACGGTGATCTCGTTGCCCGGCCCGCCTGCATTGAGCGCATTGTCGATGTAGTTGTC
>JANNMC010000163.1:0-2210 GCA_031397435.1 Candidatus Eiseniibacteriota bacterium | reverse complement strand
CGCGATCAAGGGGCAGGAGATTCCGATCGGCGCCCGGATCGTGTCGCTGGTGGACGCCTACGTCGCGATGACCAGCGAGCGCGCGTACCGGCGCGCGCTTCCGTACGAGAAGGCGCGGCAGGTGATCTCGGAGAACTGGGGGACGCCGTTCGACCCCGCTCTGGTGGAGGCCTTCATGGCCGTGCTGGAGAAGATGGAGAAGCGGTCGCGTCTCCGTGTGGAGACTCCGGTGAACGAGGCTCGCGATGGAGGCGGATCCTCGGAGCGGGCTGAACTCGATCCCCTCGGCGCGGGCGCCACGATTCCAAATGCCTCCGCCGAGAATTCCCTCGAATCCAGGAGCGAGGCGCCAGGCGCCCCGCCAGATCCGTTCGACCCCCTGTCCGTGGAGACCCCCTCGTGACCACCGAAAGCCTACGGCCGGCCACCGATCCGAGCGTCGTGAAATCGAAGCGGACGATTCTCGTCGTGGACGATGACCGCCGAGTCGTCGATCTTCTGCAGATCTCGCTCACGCAGAACGGCTTCACCGTCCAGACCGCCATGACGGGCGAGGAGGCGCTGGAGTCGGTCCGGCGCGAGGCGCCCGACCTGATGATCCTCGATCTCCGGCTTCCGAAGAAGAGCGGATTCGAGATTTGCGCGGCGATGAAGAGCACGCGCGACACATCGCACATTCCGATCGTGATGGTTTCGGCCAGCGCTGAAGTCGACTCCCGCCTGCAGGGGCTCATGCACGGGGCGGACGACTATCTGACGAAGCCCTTCTCCCCGAAAGAACTTTTGATCAAGGTGCGGCGCATCTTCGAGCGGATGGAACGCCACGACGTCCTCTCCTCGAAGAACCAGGAGCTGGAGAGTGAAGTACAGCGGAACCGTGAAGACCTGCTGGTCCGGAACAAGGAACTCCGCTTCCAGGTCTACAGCCTCGAGACGCTCATGGGGCTCACGCATCAGCTGAACGCCTCGCTCGAGCTCGAGCCGCTCCTCAACACGCTGATCCTGAGTGTCATGGGGCAGCTCCGCGTCAATTCGGCCTGCCTCTTCCTGACCGACGATCGCGAGAATCCGACCCGTCTCGACGTCACGACGTTCAAGGGGCTGAAGGCGGAGCAGGTCCGCGGAATCGCCCTAGCCTACGATAGCGACCTGATCCGGGCGCTGCGGCCGGCGGAGGGAGAAGACCAGCGCCCTGTCCGGCTCGCCTCGCTGGAGCGGGACCCGGGGATCGCGGAAGACGTCGGGCGGCTCTTCTCCGCCGGCTTGGCCGCGGTCTGTCCGGTCATCGTGAAGGGGCGGCTCACGGCCCTCGTGGCGGTGGGAGAGAAGGTGAGCGGCCAGGAGTTTCAGTCGGCCGACCTCGAGATGCTCCGTGCGCTGGCCGAGTCGGCTGGCATCGCCATCGAGAACGCGCGCCTTTTCCGGGATCTGCAGGAAGCGTACGTGTCCACGGTACGCCTCCTCGTCTCTCGGATCGAAGAGAAGGATCCCTACACGCACGGCCACACCGAACGCGTGGCCGCCTATTCGGTCGCGATCGCGCGTGAGATGGCCCTTCCGGCCGAGGAGATCCAGACGATCCAGTTCGGCGCGTTTCTCCACGACATCGGAAAGGTCCACACGCAGGACGAGATTCTCCACAAGCCGGGCGCGCTCACCGAGGAAGAGTGGAAGATGGTGAAGGCACATCCGGTCCGTGGGGCGGAGATGGTGCGGGGCGTCAAGTTCCTGGAACGGGCGATCGACATGATCCGCCACCATCACGAACGGGTGGACGGCAAGGGCTATCCCGACGGTCTGACCGGCGACGAGATCTCGCTCCACGCGAAGATCGTGAATCTGGCCGACGCGTTCGATGCCATGACGACGGACCGGCCCTATCGCGCGGGAATGACCACCGAGCAGGCGATGGAGCAGATGACGAGCAAGGCCGGCTCGCAGTTCGCCGCCGAGGTGGTCGATGTGTTCGTGCCTGCCTTGAAGGAGGAGCGGATCGAGGTGATCAAGAACACTACTCCTTGGAAGGCTCCGGAAGCGGCTAGCTCCTAGCGTACCTAGACGTACCGCTCCGTCTGGTGTTTGGGGTTGGGGAGGTGAACCCCCCTCCGGCTCCGACGTAAACGACCTGTCGCCTCGGGGGGCTTCACCACCCCAACCCCCGCAACAATCGATGCGTTCGAAATGATCCCAATCCTGCATGGGAGGTGTGC
>JANNMC010000162.1:0-12880 GCA_031397435.1 Candidatus Eiseniibacteriota bacterium | reverse complement strand
GTCGGCCGGTCCGAACTCCGCATCGAAGTTGAGAAAGTGGGCATCCACGTATGCGTCGGCCATCTGCAGCAGATGCGCGGCGGCGGTCCACCAAATCCATTCGGTCTTTCGATTCCGATGATCGATCTCGTCGGCCTGGGCCGCCAGGAGCTCCCCCTGGGTGGCCGCCGCGACCTGCCAGTCGATCGCGTCGTTCTCCCGCTTTAGTTCCTGGAAGATCTTGTACGCGAGGAACCCCTCGCCCGCGAGGACGACCACGGCTTTGAGCGGCTGCCGATTGTACACCTGTCCCCACCCCGGAACGATCGCTGATCGCGCCAGGACCAAGAAAGGCCGCACCCGGCGAGTCGTGGTATCGGGGGGGGCTGGCGCGACCGCGGGGACCCAGGCGATGGAGTCCGGAGCCGCCGCGGCCGGCGGTGGCTCTTCGGCTCGGCCCACTGCCGCGAACGCCAGCAGCAGGACGGGCAACGCCAGGATTGCCGGCCGCCACGAGGGCCACGGCGAGCGGATCATGCCAATCGAGCGCGACTCACCGGCCGATCAGAGCCGGCATGCCCGCGCTGCCCGGTAACATAATGGCGGGAACGTGTGGGAATCGAACCCACCTCGGACGGCGGAGCCGCCCGACAGAAGGATTTGAAGTCCTCGGAGAACACCAGATCCCATCCGTCCCCGCGCGAGTATCTGCATCAGGCCAAGACGTGAAGCGGACGCCCCCGGCGAGCGGTCACCTCGCCAATGACCGCGGCGCGAACGCGAGCCTTCACCAAGCGTTTCAAGAAGTCGTTCATGCGGGAAGGAGCGATCGTCACCAGGAGCCCGCCCGATGTCTGGGGGTCCGCGAAGAGCCGCCGGGTCGGTTCGCTCACGCCGTCGTCCCACTCGGTTTCGCCGTTCAGGTAGTCGAGATTCGATTGGAGCCCCTTAGCCCAGACGCCTTGCGCGACGAAAGCGACCGCCGCGTCGAACACGGGAACCGCCTGGCTCCAGACATGAATCGACTTCCGGCTGGCGCGCGCGACGTTCAAGGCGTGGCCCAGGAGGCCGAAGCCGGTCACGTCCGTCGCCGCACTGGCCCCCGCGGCCGTCATCGCCGCCGCGGCGTCGCGATTGAGCGTCGTCATATGCCGCGTCAGCATCTTCAGCCCCGCGGGGGGCAGGAGCCGCCGCTTCAGCGCGGTCGCCAGGATACCGGTCCCGAGCGGCTTCGTCAGGACCACCAGATCGCCGGCCTTGGCCCCGGCGTTCGTGACGACCCGCCGCGGCTCCACGGTACCGGTGACGGCGAAGCCGAACTTGATTTCCGGATCGCGCACCGTATGTCCGCCGAGTAACGACACCTTCGCCTCGCGAAGCATGGCCGCCCCGCCGCGGAGCATCTCGCGAAGGATGGTCGGGTCTTCCTTTTCCGGGAAGCAGACGATCGAAAGCGCGGTCAGCGGCGTCCCGCCCATGGCGTAGACGTCGCTCACGGCGTTCGCCGCCGCGATCCGCCCGTAATCGTAGGGATCGTTCACGACCGGGGTGATGAAGTCGACAGTCTGCACGAGCGCGAGGCGCGGCGAGAGCTTGTAGACGCCGGCGTCGTCCCAGGTCTCGGGACCGACCAGCACCTTGGAGCCGCGCGGTGGACGCGGCAGCGATCGAAGTACGTTTTTCAGGTCCTCCGGACCCAGCTTGGCGGCTCAGCCCGCGCAGGAGGCCTGCTCGGTCAGGCGAAAAACGTCGCGCCGGGTGTGGTTCACGGCCGGAAGGCCCAGGCTTCGATCTCCACGAGGCAGTTGAGAGGGAGCCCCTTCGCCGCGATGGTCGTGCGGGCGGGCTTGTGCTCGCCGAACCAGCGGGCGTAGACCTCGTTCATGGCCGCGAAGTTCACCATGTCCGAGAGAAACACCGTGGTCTTCACGACGTCGGAGAGATCGGCCCCGCCGGCCTGCAGCACCGCGCGGACATTCTGAAGCACGCGGTCGGTCTGGATGTGGACGCCACCCTCCACCAGCGCACCGGTGGCGGGGTCGATTCCGGTCTGGCCCGAGGTGATCACCCACGTGCCGGGACCGGCGACGACCCGGCCGGGAGCGTACGGTCCGATGGGGGCCGGAGCGCCGGGAGCCGCGATCGGCGTGGAGCCGGGGCGGCCGCTCATTCGACCGTCACGCTTTTCGCGAGATTCCGGGGCTGATCGACGTCGCAGCCTCGCTCCACCGCGATGTAATACGACAATAGCTGGAGCGGAATCACCGAAAGCAGCGGCGTGAGCGGCCCCATCGTGCGCGGAATGTAGAGCACGTGGTCCGCCTTCTGGGCGACGTGCCTGTCGCCCTCGGTCGCCACGGCGATGATTTTCCCCTTCCGCGCGCGCACCTCTTCCATGTTGCTCAGCACCTTTTCATAGGCCGAGTCCTGCGTGCAGATGAAGACGACGGGCATGTTCTCGTCGATGAGCGCGATGGGGCCATGCTTCATCTCAGCCGCGGGATAGCCCTCGGCGTGGATGTAGGAGATCTCCTTCAGCTTGAGCGCCCCCTCCAGCGCGACCGGGAAGTTCACGCCGCGGCCGAGATAGAGGAAGTTATTGTGGTGCGCGTTCGCCAGCGCGATCTCGCGAATTCGTTCGTGACCGGCCAGGATCTGTTCCACCTTGCCGGGGAGCGCTTCCATCTCCCGCGCCAGCTCGGCGCCGAGTTCCGGCGAGAGCTCGCCGAGGCGGCCGAGATAGAGCGTGAGCAGCATCAGGGCGGCCACCTGCGAGGTGAACGCCTTCGTCGACGCGACACCGATCTCGGGGCCGGCGTGGATGTAGACGCCGCCGTCCGACTCGCGCGCGATGGTGGAGCCGACCGCGTTACACACTCCGAGTACGCGTGCCCCTTTTCGTTTCGCCTCGCGCATGGCCGCCAGCGTGTCGGCCGTCTCGCCCGACTGGCTGATGGCGATCACGACCGTTCCCGGTTCCAGGATGGGATTTCGGTAGCGAAACTCCGACGCGTACTCCACCTCGGCGGGGATGCGGGCGAGTTCTTCGATGAGATATTCCCCGATGAGACCCGAGTGCCACGAGGTTCCGCACGCGGTGATGATGACGCGGTTGATGGCGCGAAGTTCGGGGACGCTCATGTTGAGCCCGCCAAGACGCGCCGTCCCCTCCTCCACGAGGAGCCGGCCCCGCAGCGTGTTCCGGAGCGAGGTCGGCTGCTCGAAAATTTCCTTCAGCATGAAATGCGGGAATCCCGCCTTCTCGATCGTCGAGAGGTCCCAGTCCACCGTCTCGACCTTCTTCGATACCGCTTCCTGCCGGAGATTGCTGGTGTGAATCCCCTCGGGGGTCAGCACGACCATCTCCTCGTCGTCCAGGTAGACGACCTGATTCGTGTGGCGGATGATTGCCGAGACATCGGAGGCGAGGATGTACTCGTTGTTGTCGCAGATACCGACGACCAGCGGGCTGCCATGGCGGGCGCCGACGATCTTCCGCGGCTCGTCGCTCGAGATCACGGCGATGCCGTACGTGCCCGTCAGGTGGCGAAGTGAGGACGCGACGGCTGCTTCCAGGTTTCCGTCGTAGAACTTCTCGATCAGGTGGGCGATCACTTCCGAGTCGGTATCGGTCGTGAAGCGATGCCCTTCCTCCTGGAGCTTCGTCTTGATGGTGGAGTAGTTTTCGATGATGCCGTTGTGAACGACGGCGATCCGCCCCGTGCAATCGGTATGGGGGTGCGCGTTCACGGTATTCGGCTCGCCGTGCGTGGCCCAGCGCGTGTGTGCGATGCCGAGCGTCCCGACCGGATGCGAGAACTCGATCTTCTTTTCTAGAACGCTGATCTTCCCGGCGGCCTTCTCGATCTTCATCCCGTTGCCATTCAGAATGGCGACGCCCGCCGAATCATAGCCGCGGTACTCGAGGCGGCGAAGCCCCTCGAGGAGAATCGGAAGAGACTGCTGCTCCCCGACATAGCCGACGATGCCACACATGCTTGGTGCCCCCTCTAGGCCGTGCTGCCCGCGGACTGCGAGCGCGTTGCCGCGTCAACGGCGCGCGCCACAAGAGCCTCCGCGCGGGTCTCCGTCGGCGCCTCGGCGATGATACGGACGATCGGCTCCGTACCCGAGGCGCGGACCTGTACCCATTGATCTTTCCAGATGTACTTCTCTCCGTCCAGTTGGTTCCGCGTGGCGTCAGGAAACGTCTCCTGGAGCGCCGCTGCCAGCGGCTCCGGGGCCACGATCCGGAGATCGAGCTTTCGCTTCACCATGACCAGCGGCGGAAGTTCGGCAACCCGTTCGGAGAGCGGTCGCGCGTCGAGCGAAAGCCAGTCGAGCGCGATCGCCGCGGCCAGGAGCCCGTCGCGGGTCGCGTGGAGTTCGGGGTAGATGACCCCGCCGTTCCCCTCGCCGCCGATGACTCCGCCGCGCGCCATCAGGAGTTCGGCCACGTGCGCTTCGCCGACCCGCGAGCGCTCCACCAGGGCTCCGTACCGCTGAGCGATGAACTCGACCCCCATCGACGTCGAGACATTCACCACCACGAGGCCAGCGCGCCGTCGCAGGGCCCAATCGACGGCGATCTGGAGCGTGCGCTCCTCGCCGATCGGTTCGCCACGCTCGTCCACGATCGCCAGGCGATCGGCATCCGGGTCGTTCGCGAAGCCGATGGCGGCATGCGATCGGAGAACCGCGGCACCCAGGTCTTTCAAATTTTCGGGAAGCGGTTCCGGCACGCGAGGAAATTTGCCGTCGGGAACGCAGTGGATTCGTTCCAGAGAGCAGCCGAGTTCCTGGAGCAGGGCGGGCGTCGCCTCGGAGCCGGCGCCGTTCACGCAGTCGATCGCGACGCGGAATGCGCGCGCTCGGATGCGCGGGAGGTCGAGTCCGGGGAGGGCCAGGATGGCCTCGCGATGCCGCCGGATGGCGTCATCGTCGTCCCGCGCGCCTCCGACGTGCTCGTGCGTCACCCACGCCGGCATTCCCTCTCGGGCGCGCCGGGCCACTTCCTCCGATTGGGCGGGTGCCAGGAAGGTGCCGCCCGGCCCGAAGAGCTTGAGCGCGTTCCAGGGCGCCGGATTGTGGCTCGCCGTGATGGCGAGTCCACCCGCCGCGCCGTGATGCCGGATGGCGTAGAGAATCGTGGGAGTCGGGGCGATGCCGACGTCGATGACCTCGCGGCCGACCGCCATCAGGGCGGCTTGCGCGGCGCGCGAAACCCAAGCACCGCTAGGGCGGGAGTCGCGTCCCACCACGACAGGGCCGGGTCCCAGGAGAGAGCCATGGGCGCCCGCCACGCGGAGGATGACGTCCGGAGTCAGCTGCTCGCCCACGATGCCGCGGACACCCGATGCGCTGATCATCAGCCCGCCGAGGGGGTCGATTCGTTTCGTCATTGGGATTCTTTCGGAGGGTGTCACGGGCCGCTGGAACATGGAGCTGGTGAGCGGAATCGAACCGCTGACCTACGCATTACGAGTGCGTTGCTCTACCAGCTGAGCTACACCAGCTCGCCATGCGGCCCCCGCGCCGTCGCGCGGGGCGGGATCGAAAGTGGTGCGACCCCGCAGAATCGAACTGCGGACACCCGCATTTTCAGTGCGGTGCTCTACCAACTGAGCTAGGGTCGCGACAGCCGACAAAGGTAGCACGCGCCCGTCACTTGGTCAACCGTCAGGCGTTACGCCGCCTACGCTCCGTGCGCCCCGCGCGGCGGTCCGGACGAGCCCGGCGATCGGTGTTCTCGCGTAGCGGCAGGTAGACGGTGACGATGCTGCTCCAGTCTCCCTCGCTCCGGGCGCGGATCTCTCCTCCATGCTCCCGGACCACCTGATAGGCGACGGCCAGCCCCACACCCGCGCCATAGCGGCGTGTCGCGGAAAACGGCACGAAGAGCCGGTCGAGCGACTCCCCCGGAACCTTGGGCCCGTCGTGGGCGATCTCGGCCTGCACCATGCCTCCGCCGGTCCTTGTCTCGACGCGCACGCGGCCTCCGGCCGGCACCGACGTCAAGGCATAGTGGAGCACATTTCCCACCACCTGGCGGATCTTGTCCTCGTCGAGGAGCAGGCTGGGGAGATCCGGCGCCAGACGCTTCAGGAGACGCACGCGGCGGCGCACCAGCTCGTCCGACTGCTGCTCCAGGGCTTCCTGGACCAGCACGTTCATGCTCTGGAGCTTCAGCCGCGGTTTCGTCATCTCCGCCAGGGAGAGTTGCTCTCCGAGGACGCGCTCCAGGCGGTCCGTCTCGCGAAGAATGATGTCGACGTATTCCCGCTTCTCGCTTCCCTCTTCGGTGTCGCGGGCCAATCGCTTCGCCAGGCCGGCGATGGCCGCGATCGGATTGCGAATCTCCTGCGCGACGTGCATGCCGCGTTCCCCGACGGCGATCATCTTGTCGGCGTGCTTGAGCTGTGACTCCACGTCGCGAAGCCGCCGTTCGGTCTCCCGCGTCCGCTCGACCTGTCGTGCGC
Source organism: Candidatus Eiseniibacteriota bacterium (assembly GCA_031397435.1). Taxonomy (GTDB): domain Bacteria; phylum Eisenbacteria; class RBG-16-71-46; order SZUA-252; family SZUA-252; genus SZUA-252. The sequence goes on along the minus strand of JANNMC010000162.1, from coordinate 6,422 downwards.
TCGCCAGCGCGACGGAAACAGCCTGAGCGACGAGTCCCGCGGCTTCGGCGGTCTCGGCGTCGAATCCTGCCGCCGCGCCGTGGCTGCTCCGGCGGCGGACCGCCACGGCCAGTCCCCAGGTCTTCTCATCGAGTCGGTACGGAACCGCGATCGCGGCGCCCCACTCTTCGGGGAGCCCGCTCGCGAAGCGCGGATCGTCCGAAACGTCCGCCACGCGCACGGGCTTCGGATCGGCATCGAACCAGCGGCGAAGCGTCTCACCCGTCTCACCCAGAGGAGCGTCCGCCGCCGCCGCGTCTCCCAGGGCCGGGCCGGTGACGAGGGCGCCGTCGATGGCGCGTATCCACGACAGGACGAGCGGTGCGCCGGTCGCGGCCTCCAGCGCCTGGACGGCGGCTTCCGCGACAGCGTCCGAGTCGGAGGCTCCGCGCGTCCTGGAAAGGAAACCTTCGAGCGCCCGGAGCGCATCCGAGCGTCGCCGCGACACCGTCTCGAGGGTTCCACCCTCGAGGGCGAGCCCTGCCTCCGCGGCGGCGCAGGAAAGAAGTTCCATCTGCTCGGACGTGAAGCCACCGATGCCCGCCGAGGCGGCGAGCACAAGGACTCCTCGCACATGCTCACGCCCGAAGACCGGCAGGATCGCAGCCGGTCCGTCGGGAAGATGCTCCACCAGCCTCGTCGGCAGCCGAAGTTCCCGCGAGGGCTTCGTCACCACCGAGGAACGCCCGTCATAGACGGCGTCCGCCAGGAGGTCTCGATCCTCGTCCAGCACCAGCGGACTCTCTCGCAGACCCTCGTGAACCGGACTGTCGAAGGCGCCGCATCGCTCGAGTGCGTCGGCATCGAGCCAGGCATCGCGAGAGGGAGGAGCCTTCTTCAGATCGGCGCGGCGAAACGACGCGGCCAGCCGAAGCGATCCACCCTCCGCGGTGACGTCGAAGAAGAGCGCGTCGTCCACGATCTCGGGAAATGCCCCCGCGATGCCGCCCAGGAAGAGCCGAAGCACGCGGCGCGGGTTCGAGGCCGCATGCAAGAGCGGCAAGGTCCGAAGGAGGAGCGAGGCCGCGTGGTAGCGACCATCTTCGCCCGCCTCGGAGCCGTCCCCCTCCTCGAGGAGCCGGAGGAGCAATCCAAGGGTCGGGGAAATCCCGGAGGAGCCCTCGGGAGCGGGAGCGTGCACGGCCACCCGCTCCTGCATCCGGCCGCAATGGACGCAGTCGGTGCGGAATCGGGCGTCGAAATCGGCGCGTGCCTCGAACGGACAGGGGCGTGGATCGAGGAAACAGGCACCCGCGGCGACCGCTTCTCCGGAACCACAACGGCGGGCCGCAAACCGTTTCCACGATTCGAGAAGGGTCGCCTCGATCGGAGCATTCTTCGCCGGCCGTGAAACGCCCATCAGGCTCCTCCCCCCTCGAATCGGACAGTTCTTCCTTGGAAGTTGGTCGTACAGGTTGATTTACGGCAATCGGCGGCCTATCTTGAGGCAGGAATGCCCTGCTAACCGGTTGGAAGGAGGAATCTTACGATGGAGCAGAATCGCCAGGTCCCGCAACAGACCCTGAATGTGGAGTTGGGCGAGAAGGAATCGGAGGGAATCTACTCCAACTTCGTGGTCATCAGCCACTCGCTCTCGGAGTTCGTTCTCGATTTCGCGCGGGTCTTGCCGGGGACCCCGAAGAGCAAGGTCTTCGCGCGCCTGATCCTGACGCCACCGAACGTCCGCGCGCTGATGGTCGCGCTCGAGCAAAACGTGAAGAAATACGAGGACCAGTTCGGGAAGATCCGGACAGCGGGTGACGCGTCTTCGAAGGAGATCGGCTTTACGTCGTAGCGTCGGGAGGCGGCGTCTTCCAGCGGCGGTGAATCCAGTACCAGTGATCGGGGTGCTCGCGGATCGCCGCCTCGAGCGCTTCATTCATGGCGCGGGTGAGCCGGATCAGTTCCGCCTCCTCCTCGGCCCCGGGCACCGGCTCGAGCCAGGCAAGGGACTTTCCCCGGAACGTGGCTGGCCCGACCCGATCGAGCACTCCGAGGTAGATCGGGCAGCGGGCGCGGATCGCGAGTCGCGCCGGCCCGGTGAGCGTGGAAGCAGGACGCCCGAAGAACGGGACGTGAACGCCGATCTTCCGCGCGTCTTGATCCATCAGCATCCCGATGTGCCCGCCGCTCAAAATCCGTTTCAGCGCACGGCGCATCCCCTGCTCCATCCCGATGAGCTCCACCCCCATCCGGCTCCGCGTCTCGTTGATTCGCGCGTCGGCGCCCCGGTTCGACTGCGGAGGAAACACGTAGGCGACGCCTCCCACACGCCGTCCCACGGCGGCGCCGAAGAGTTCCCAGTTGCCGTAGTGGGCGGTCACGAGCACGGCCCCCTTCCCGCTCTTCGCGTGCGCCTCCAGGCGCGAGAAGGCGTCGTCGAACACGACGCGGCGGCCGAGTTCGTCCCAGCCGTGTGCCGGGAGCGCCAGGAACTCGACGAACGAGCGGCCGAGTTGACGAAAGATGACGCGCGTCAGGCGCCGCGCCTCTGGCTCCGAGAGCCCGAGCGCCAGGTGGAGATTTTCCTCCGCGATGCCTCGACGGCGCGCCAGGAACGGCAGGGCAAGGTGCCCTAGCAACGCGCCGAGATCGCTCGCCGCGCGAAGCGGAAGGGCGCGCGCGACGACGGTCAGGAGCGTGAGCGCGGCGGTCTCCAGCGCGTGGCGGAGCGGGCGGAGCGGCCTGGAGCGTCCCATGTCGATCACTCCTCCTCGAGGGCGCGGCGCACCAAACCGCCTTCGGCGCGCTCCACCCGCCCCGCGAGTTCCAGAACGATGAACGCCGCCCCCGCCTCCGGCAGTGGAAGGCCGCAGCGCGCCGCGGCAATCTCGAGTGGCTCCGCGTGCCGCCGGAGCGCGGCGAGAAGCGTGCCTTCCGTCCCCGAGAGTGGAAGGGCGAAGGGGGAATGTCTCGGGGACCGGGAGCGACGAGTCTTCCGGCGGTTCTCGGAGTGGCGGGGTGCACCTGGCGCCGGGGGCGACGCTTCGCCTCCGGCCGCACGCGAGATCATCTCGAGCACGTCATCCGCGTCACGCACGAGCCACGCGGTCCCTTGCCGGATCAGAGAGAGAGGCGCCTCGGCCAGTTGTTCCCGCGGATCCCAGGGGATCGCGCCGACGGGACGGCCCAGCAAGCGAGCGGCCTCCGCGGTCAGGAGCGAACCACTACCCTCCCGTCCCTGAACCACGACGATCGCGTCGGCCATCGCGGCGAGAAGGCGGTTCCGGATGGCGAAGGCGCCGGGAAAGGGGGACGTTCCGGGAGCCAGTTCGCTGAGGAGCCCGAGAGAGCCGGCGAGGCGTCGCTGAAGCGCGGCGTGCTGCCGAGGGTAGACCCGGTTGAGCGGAGTGCCCAGGACCGCACCGCTCACGCCGCCGGCGTCCAGCGCTCCTTCGTGTGCCGCGGCATCGATACCGCGGGCCAGACCGCTGATCACCGCGGCGCCGGAGCGGGTCAGCTCGCGAGCCAGGGAATGGGCCATGTCGAGGCCGTCGCCGTTCGCGCCGCGGGAACCCACGATGGCGACGACGGGGCCCTCATGCACCCAAGGACCTTCGAGAAAAATACGATGTGGCGGCCGCTCCAGCGACTCGAGCCGTTCGGGGTAGCCCTCGCCGCCGCGCGCGACCTCGCGCGGCGCTCCCATCCCCATTCCCCCTCACCACGAGCGCGATCAGGCGCGCGGTTCGTGGCGCTTTCCGGTGACGGCTTCCCAGTCGAGATCATCCTTGGTGTCGTTGACGGCGCGGGGGAGGTGGTGAGATCCGGAGGCCGCTTCCGCCGCGGCGCGGCGCGCGGGATCGGCCATGAGGCGCGCGATTCCCTCCGCGACGTCGGGGTCGCGATCCGCCAGCCCGTCGAGGGCGAATCGCTGTCCACGCTCGGACAGCGACGCGAACGACGTCGCCACCGCATGGGCCGCGAGTTCCTGCCGAGCCAATTGAAGCAGGGCATCGCGCGCGGCGTCGCGCACGGTACGATTCGCGTCGCGGAGGAGATCCGTCAGCGGCTCCGCCGCGATCGGGAGGCCGATGGCGCCGAGCGCCGTGGCGGCAGCCGCGCGCGTGTACCAGAGCCCCGAGGCCAGATACTCGATCAGCGGCTCGACGACATCCTCGCCCATGGAGGCCAGGGCGCGCGTTGCGCTGTCGCGCAGGAACCAGCTCTCCTGCTCGAGCGCGGAGAGGAGGAGATCGATCGATTCGGGAGTTCCGTCGCGCGCGAGGCGTTCGATCCAGGCGCGCTTCGCTTCAGGGTCCCGTTGCCGCAGTTCTTCCCAGAGTCGTTCCGCGTTCTTGGCGGTCATGGCATGGCTCCTTATGCCTCGGCGGGAGAGACTTGACCCGGCCCATCCGGCGCGGGCGATTCCGACGCGACCAGTACTCCCCATAACAGTTCGAGGAGCGCCGCGGTTCCTTGTCCTGTGGCCCCCGAGATGGAGCCGCCCCAGATCGCGCCGTCGAGCGCGAAGGGAGGCGGGTCCTCCGTCGAGGGACCGTTGGTCACGAGGTCGGCGCGGCTCAGGGCGACGATCGCCGGCTTCCGCGTCATGTCCTCGTGGTACTCATTCAGTTCGTGACGCAGCGTCTCGAGGTCCTTCGCCGGATCCTCCGAAAAACTGTCGATCAGGATCAGGAGCACGCGTGTCCGCCAAACGTGGCGAAGGAACTCGAGCCCCAGGCCTTTCCCCTCGTGCGCTCCCTCGATGAGACCTGGCAGGTCGGCCATGACGAAACTCCGCTCGTCGCCGACCCGCACAAGACCGAGGTGCGGTTCGAGCGTGGTGAACGGATAGTCGGCGATCTTCGGCCGCGCCGCGCTGAACCGCGAGAGAAGCGTCGATTTCCCGACGTTCGGGAATCCGACCAGCCCCACGTCGGCGATCAGCCGGAGTTCCAACCGAATCTCCCGCTGCTCCCCCTCCTGCCCATTCTGCGCGTGCCGCGGCGCCTGATTCGTCGGCGTCGCGAAGTTCGAGTTTCCCTTGCCGCCGCGTCCACCGCGCGCCGCGACCCACGTCAGACCCGGCTCGACGAGGTCCGCCAGGAGGAATCCGCTCGCGACGTCGGTGACCAGGGTGCCGGCCGGCACCTCGATGATGAGGTCCTCGCCCGAGCGACCCGACCTCCGGTTCCCCGATCCATTCATTCCGCGATCCGCTTCGAAGCGCGTCCGCGACTGGAAATCGAGGAGCGTGCGGAGATGCGGATTCACGCGCAGAATCACACTCGCGCCGTGCCCACCGTCTCCTCCGTCCGGCCCCCCTTTGGGGACATACTTCTCGCGTCGGAAACTGACGCAACCATGGCCGCCTCGGCCGGCGGCGATCTTGATTCTGGCGCGGTCCGCGATCATGAGCGCCGCGGCCGCACGTCTCGCGGCCCGCAAGTCTCAATAGAATAGATTAGCCTAAAGCGCCAAATCATTGCACTCACGTCGCTTATGGAGATTCACCGGCGCGCGGCACCTCCGGCGACCGTCCACCCCGAACGTACCAAACGGGCTCCCCGGAGGTCAAACGGAAGGTGGGGGTTAGGCGGAATCGTTCTTCTTCTTGCGCGAGGCCCCGCTTTCGGGCTTCGACTCCGGCTTCGGCGAGGTCGCGTCGGGCTTCGGCGTGGCCGCGTCGGACTTCGGCGTGGCCTTTGGAGTCTCGCCCGACTCCTTGCTCTTCTGGCTCTTGTAGGAGTCGGAGCGGTAATCGGTCACATAGAAGCCGCTCCCCTTGAAGATCATCCCGGCGCCGGTCCCGATGAGACGGCGGACCTTCCCCTTGCACTTCGGACAGCGCTTCTTCGGCTCGTCTTTCATCGACTGAAAGAGCTCGAAGCGATGTCCGCACTTCTCGCATTCGTAATCGTAGGTCGGCATGGGTCCTTTCCGGAAACTACAACCGCTGAAGCGCGGCCTCGAGTCGGTCGAGCCCGTCGGCGATCTCCGTGTCGGCGATGGCGTAGGAGAGGCGGATGTGTCCCTCCATGCCGAACGCGGCGCCAGGCACGCAGACGACCCTTGCCTCGTCGATCAGGTAGTCGCAGAGCGCGGCGCTGCCGCTCACGCCGCGCGTCGAGCGGGCCAGCGCCTCGCTGCAATCGGGGAACGCGTAGAACGCGCCATCGGGCGCCACGAGCTTCACGCCGGGCACGCGGCTCAGCCTATCGACGACGAAGTCGCGGCGCGCCGCGAAGCGCTGCCGCATCGCCTCGGCCGGAGCAAAGTCGCCCGTCAGCGCGCTGAGCGCGGCTTGCTGCGAAATCGACGACGCGTTGGAGGTCATCTGACCCTGGAGCCGCTCCATCCCCTCCGCGATCTCCGCGGAGGCCGCGGCGTAGCCGATGCGCCATCCGGTCATCGCCCAGGTCTTCGAAACGCCGTTGATG
>JANNMC010000136.1:0-6194 GCA_031397435.1 Candidatus Eiseniibacteriota bacterium | reverse complement strand
CGCGAATGACCTCGACATTCAGCCCCTCCTCGCGCAGGTAGCCTCTGTCCATCGCGATAATATGATCCATGTACGCGGCGCTGAGCGTCGCGTAAGACACCCTTATGTTGTCCGCGGCGCTGGCGCTTGATGCGCTTAATGCGATGGCGAGCCATCGGACGAGGCAACGGCAGGTTTTTCTATTCATGAGCCTAAAAAATGTCCGATCGTCGGATTGTCGGGGCAACTCTATGGGGTTGCCCGTTCGCAGGGCAGGCACATAGGCATCCCCCCTACGTCGATGCGGCGTTGAAATCAAACTGAACCACAACCGATCGGCGATCCAGTCCGTTCTGCGCGCTCGACATATTCATCGGCCAAGCGCAGCGGATTTCTGGTGTAGAGAATGATCCGGATCGTCGCCATATCGCCGATATTTCGGTGCGAGGTACCCGGCGGAATCAAGAGAAAGTCGCCGGTCTCCAGCATATATTCTCCCTGGCTGGTGAGTGTTGCCCGGCGGGGTCGAGCGACTCCTCCACCGCGACGCCTTGCCGTTTCATGGCGTAGCGAAGGAGCGCAAGCGTGTCTCGCACCGAGTGGTTCAAGTCGACCCACGCGCTCGGCCCCGTGGGCGGTTGCGCGAGAAGGGTGAGTTTGTCGGAGATTTCGCGGCAGCGCCGCGTTTCCCGCTCCATGACCTCCAGGAGTTCGAGGATCTCGGGATCGGGCGTGCAGGCGCCCTCCACTTCGCTGCCTGCCGCCAGGCGGCGCTGCACCGACTCGACCGCGACGAGCACCGACGCGAGCGGATTGTTGATCTCGTGCGCCACGCCCGCCGCCAGGATTCCGAGCGACGCGAGCCGCTCACTGTGGCTCAACTGACTCTCGAGCCGCGACCGTTCGGACACGTCGCGCCAGACTTCCACGACGTGCGTGACGTCGCCCTTCGCATCGAGCACGGGGCTCATCGTTCCCTCCCACCGGCGCGAGATTCCCACCGGGTCCGGAACAAGGCGAAGACGGCGAGTCGGCTTACGCGTTTCGATGACGTCGCAGGCGCCGCAGTGCGTCGCCACATCGCGGTCAGGATCGCCGCCAAGGACTCGATCGGGACAACGCTGCGCGTCGCAGATCGGCCCTCCCAGTCCGAAGATGTCGACGTAGCGGCGATTGGCGGCCACGACCCGCTGCTCGTGGTCGACGACGAGGACGGCCTCGTCGAGCGAGTCGATGAGCTGCGGAAGGATTGGCTGGACTCGCTGGAGGTCGAGCCGCTCGGTCGACGGAGTGGTTCCGGAGCCGGAAGGCGCGGCGGAGCGCAGCCCCGTGGCGCGAGCGGCCTTCGGGGACCGGCGTGCGTCGCGGCTTGGCGCCCTTCTTCGTGGGGGCTCGCACCGCTCTGGATGGTCTGACGCGCCCTGACATGGACTCTCCTCCTACCTGACAGCTTGGCAGCGACGATCCGCCGCGGCAATGATGCGGAGGTAGCAGTGCCGGGGGTGCGAGAGGGTAACCCCTTGGACCAGGAACGTTTGTCGCGGCCCCCTCCGCGCCCTTCCAGCAGGTGGTTCCATGGCACGGGGTGTGCACCGTTGCATGAAGCGCCCGCGGCGGCCAACGGGGACTAGGGATCAGGGGGCTGCGGCCGCGACCGCGCCTCCAGGCTCCGGCCCCGGAGCAAAGGGCCTTGGTCTCACCCGAGCTTCGAGGCGTCCCGCCTCCCTGCGCCGCCGCGGACCTTTGTCGAAGGAAAGGAGTCGGTCCATGCGCGTTCAAGACCTGATGACGTGGGATCCAGAGTGCTGCACTCCGCATCACGACCTGGCCCACGCCGCGATGATCATGTGGCGGCGGGACTGCGGTATTGTCCCCGTCGTCGAAGGCGGCACCAACAGACTGATCGGCGTCATCACGGACCGCGACATCTGCATGGCGGCGGCCACGAAGGGTAGAACGCTCGCCGCAATCACCGTTGGAGATGTCATGAGCCAGAAGCCCTCGACCTGCCTTCCGGGCGACGAGCTCAAGACGGCCCTGATCAAGATGGGCGAGGCCCAGGTGCGCCGATTGCCGGTGGCGGACACTCAGGGCAATCTTCGCGGAATCGTGGCGTTGAACGATCTGATTCTTCACGCCGAGAAGACCGATCGGCACGGCGAAGCGCCCGTGACCTACGCGGACGTGGTGGGCGTCCTGAGGGCGGTGTGCAAACACCGCGCCGAGACGGCGATCACGACAGCCCGGTAGACACCACGCCGAGCCGCTGACGGACGCGGCAGCGCGTCGGAGGGAACGCACGCAAGTCCTCCGCCGCCTGCCGCGTTTCCTTTGGCCTCCGACTTTCGGCGCGGGGAGGCCGTTGACTTCGGGAAAGCCGAGGCGGAAACTTGTTCCTCCACACAACCGGACGGAGGGAGATTTCGATGGCAGCGGAATCGAAGATTTCGGACGAAGCGGTGGAGACTCGCACGGGCAAGAGTTGGGCTCAGTGGTTCCGCATCCTCGACCGGTGGGGCGCCGCAAAGAAGGGCCACAAGGCCACGGCCGCGTGGCTCCACGAAACGCGCGACCTCCCCCCGTGGTGGGCGCAGATGGTCACCGTCCGCCACGAACGGGAGCGCGGATTGCGCGACAGGCACGAGAAAGCCACGGGCTACGAGATCTCGGTCACGCGCCTCATGGAGGGCTCGCCGTCGCGCGCGTTCGACGCGATATCCAGACCGGCCGATCTCTCCCACTGGTTCACGCGGGGCGCCCGGGCAAACCTGGAGGTCGGCGGTTCGTACTCGAATCGCGACGGCGACCGCGGGCGATTCCTCACCGTGGCTCGACCGCGACGCCTCCGCATGACGTGGGAGAACGTGAATCACGCGCCGGGGACGATCGTCGACTTCACGGTCGCGGCCATCGCCGGTGGCCGGTCGCGAGTCGTGGTCACGCACTCCCGGCTTGCGACGCGGCGCGACGCGGAGAAGATGAAAGAGGCGTGGTCGTGGGCACTCGATTCGCTCCGCTCCTTCTTGGATACGGGGAAGCCGATCTCTGTCGAGGCGTGGGAGGAGTCGCGGCGAAAGAAGGCGAAGGCAAGACCGGCCGTGGTGAAACCGCTCGCCAAGCCTTCGGCGGCGAAGCGGCCCGCGGCGAAGCGAGTGACCGCGCGTGTGACCGCGAAAAAGCGAGTCCGGAAGAGCGCCTAGCGATGCGGTGTTCGCCGCACGCGGGGCCCCGGGCGGCCTACGAGGGGAATTCCGTCTTCACCGACGCGGTACAGTGGATCAGCGCGCGATTCGCTCCCGCATGACGCAAGAGTGCGATCGAATCGCCATCCACCTTCATCTTTCCGGTAAGGATGGCCGTGGCCGCGAGCGTTCGGCGCTCGAGGATGTCGCGCCAGACGGGAAACGGAGCGCGGAGCGTGAATCCCGAATCGGGATGACCCGGTCCGGCTACGAACTCGGCGCTGTCGCAGCGCCCTCCACCCAGCCGCAGCAGCAAGTAGAGCGGCGCCGCCAGCCCATCCCCCGCTTCGAACGCGAAGAGCAGGTTGCCGTTGAACCCCACGCCCCACGTGGCCGCGGCGTTCCGGTACTCGCTCGATTCGTTCACCGCCGTGAGCAGCGCCTCGCACCACTCGCGACTGCCGAACCGCACCGCCACCGTCATCGCTTCTCCGCCGCGCCGCCCGTCAGCGGCACGAATCCCGGGTTCAACACGCCGTCGGGATCCCACCGCCGCTTGGCCGCCACGAACGGCGCCCACTGGGGTCCGAAATGCTCTCTCCATTCATCCGGGGTGAACGCGATGAAACCGGAGAGGTAGCGCTTTCCCCCCATCGCCACGCTGAGGCGGCTCGCCACATCGATCATCGGCTTCGCTTCCTCCCAGAAGCGCGGCGGAACCGCGGGGAGAAGCCCGAAGCCCATGAGGTCCTCCCCCGGGGGGCGCATGAAGAGACGCGATCGCGAGGAGTTTCCCTTCGCCGGCCAGAGAAGAACATGGCCGCCGACCAGAATCGAAGGCGGAAGATCGGGCATGAGCGCCTCGATCAACGCGGGTGCGGTCTCCCACGGGAGGACGGTCTCCACCCAGGGATGGACGTGCTCCCAGGTGCCGCCACGTTTCCAGAGATCGAAGACGGGAGACAGTCGATCGAGGAAGTCGAAGAGGGGCAGGTCGTCGGTGTAGAGCCATTCGTAGGGACGGTAGCCGTCGAGCATGGCGCGATCGTCGGGCGGCGCGCCCGGCTCGAATTCCACCGTCAGGTGCATGGGATAGAACCAGCGCGCGAAGGCCTGCCGCCGCCCATTCACCGGCTTCGTTCCCTGCGGGCATGGCGATGTCCACGATTCGATGTGGTCCCAGCGCCCGTCGTCCATGGCGCGCTTCGCGTCCTGGAAGAACCGAGCCGTGTCGTCGTAGAGAAGATAGTAGGTCCGGGTCATCCGCTTCGCGCGCCGGAGTCTAAGCCGCGCACGAACGATCACGCCAATCTGCCCCAGCCCCGAGATCACCGACCAGTAGAGGTCGGGGTCGCGATCGGGCGCGCAGGTGACCAGTTCCCCTTCTCCGGTCACGACGTCAAGTTCGGCAACCTGGTCGCCCTGCGTGCCGTGGCGAAACGAAGCGACGCCGATCCCCGCGATCGAGAGCGTCCCACCGACCGTCACGTTCAAATTGTTCGTCAGGACCGGAGGGACGAGGAGTTCGCTGATCGTCGCCTCGACCACGTTTCGCCAGATGGCGCCCCCCTCGACGTCGATCGTGAGGGCGTCGCCGTCGACCCGGAGGCAGCGGCCGAGCGACGTCATGTCGAGAAGGATTCCCCCGTCGCTCACGCCCAGATGGCTCTGGCTGTGGGCCGCGCCGCGCGTGGCGACGTGAAGTCCCCTGGCGCGGGCGAAGCGGACCGCTTCGATGACGTCGTCCACCGAAGCGGGCCTAAGAAGGGCAAGCGGCCGCGCGTCGACGATGTGCCCGAAGTTGCTTCGGAACTCCGCCGGCACGGCGGCGCCCTCCGTGACGGGGCCACGCACGAGTTCGGTCAGGGCGCGGACGAGCGGATCAGCCACGCGCCTTCGCGTCCCGGTAGAGGTGGCGGAGGAGGAGGATCTGCCCGTAGTGCCCCGAGAAGTGCTCGAGGACGTGATAGAGATACCAGCGCCCCGAGATGCCGACCTCCGTGCCGTCGGGCCGCTTGCGAATCGTCTCGGCCACGAGATCCTGCTCGGTCATGCCGCCCGCCATCTTCGTGAAGTAGGCGCGCGCCTTCACGTGGAGGTCGCGGTAGAAGTCGAGTTCCTTCCCGTCGAGGAGCGCGATCGGCTTCTCGCCCGTCTTGATCGGCATCCCGTCGTCGTCGTCCCCGATACCGAGAATGGGGCTGACCGATGCGGGATCCGCCTTCTCCACGACGATGAGCGTCCACCACGCCTCGACAATGGCCATGTGGGCCAGGAGCATCCCGATCGTGTTCATGCCGGGGTGCGGCTGCCACTGCAGTTCATCGGGCGTGGCCCCTTCCAGATCGCGGAAGAGGAGCTGGCTCTGATCCTCGAGGGAGGCAACGACCATGGCGGCATCCGCCGAGCGGAAACCGGCGGGGAGGTTCAGCGTCCGGTGCGTCATCGTAGCCATCGTTCTTCGCTCCTTGAGGGACTAGGGTGTCGCGGAAGCCGCACGCGCCACCGGGGCATCCCAGGCGCCGGGCGCGGGGACGGCGATCACGGGGGTGCTCGCCTTGCCTCCCGGCGGCACGGATGCCGGCACGGTGTGATTCACGGGCATGATGCTCTTCAGATATTTGGCGACGGACCGGATGTCGCGCGGTTTCATGGATGCCGTTGCCGGCCACGGCATGGGCGGAAGGAGGTCGGTTCCGTCCGGACGCTTTCCCGTTTGGAGTGTCAGGACGATCTGGTCCTCGGTCCATGCGCCGATGCCGGCCACGGGATCGGGCGTGATATTGCGGGCGTACGAAACACCCCACGGCCCGCTCCAACCGACCTCGCTCCCCGCGAGCGCCCGCTGGAAATCAGGCGCTCCAAAGAGCGCGCCTGGCGTGTGGCAGTCGTGGCAACCAACGATCGTGACCAGATAGGCGCCGTGCGCCGCGGTGGCGACGGTATCCGCGACGGCGGCGGTCGCGGCCGCGCCCTCCTCCTTCGGCGTGCTCGTGCACGAAGTGGCGGCGAACGCGAGCAGGGAGAGCATGA
>JANNMC010000133.1:0-2214 GCA_031397435.1 Candidatus Eiseniibacteriota bacterium | reverse complement strand
GCGTGGTCCCGTAGCTCAGTTGGATTAGAGCGCGAGCCTCCGAAGCTCGAGGTCATAGGTTCGAACCCTATCGGGATCACCACGCAGCGCGACGGAATTGTTGGGGCAACTCGGCCCCTTCGCCAGTTTCTGCGCGCCGCTCACAGCTCGCATTTCGGCGCACCCAGGAGGGCTCGCACGAGAGCCCCGCGGTCTAGGTTCTCGAACCTGCGTCGATCCCGACGCCGGCCTAGATTCGGCCCATCAACAACAAAACCACAAATACGAGCAAGATCGTTCCGCCGATTCCGTAATACATGTCTGGTTCACCTCTCTCGAATCAGAGAGCAATCCGCATGCCGGGGTCGCCGGCACCGCGCGACAGCGCCTCACGCTCGCGCGCGTGACGTTTGTAGAAATGGCCGGTCAGTCGAACGCGAATAAGCCGCATCCGGGACGGAAGCTAGGCAGATCTTGCGTCGAATCGCCAGCGCGGCAATTGGGCTGAACGTGATGCCATTGCCGCCGCAGCCGAGCGGCATGGCAGTCCGACATGCCCGGGATCTCGAACTCGCGCCGCGGCGATCGATCCCGGTGCGGCGTAACAACTCTCTTGATCAGATAGAGCGCGACGGCAACCCGATGTCTCGGCGCACCATGCGTGGCCGCGCTGCCGCTGCAGGATCCCAAGCGCACTACCCCCTTTCCGATGCCTCGAGGGTGCGCATCTGATCGCCGAGGCCAACGAGATCGACCCCCGAGCTGCGCGCCTGCGGGAACATCTCGCTGTGCTCTTCCTTCACGTGGTGGTGAATTTATTCGCCCAGCCACGGATGTAGAAACGCGTGGGCCATCCGCGCGGCACAGCTCTTGCTGCAGAAGGGTGTCCGCTCGCGTTGAGCGGTGATCGGAGGGATCGCGATGCGAAGCGAATTGTACTGGCTGGCTGCGCTTGGGCTCGGGCTCGGATTGGTCGCGTGCAACGACACGCGCGGCACTGAGGAGCGCGTGGAACTCCCGGACGTTGCCGCGAGCGTCGATGCCGACGACACCGGAATCAACACGCGCGACCGAGACGAGCGCATGAAGACGCCCCTGGATCAGTCGAACTCCGAACGCGATCTCGAGATCACGCGCCAGATTCGGCAAAAGATCGCGGATCGCGATGCGTTCTCTACCGACGCCGAGAACGTGAAGGTGATCACGGCGAACGCCGTTGTGACGCTGCGCGGGCCGGTAGAGACCGACCAGGAGAAGCAAGCGATCGCCGTGATCGCACGCGAGACCGCGGGTGTGCTCCGTGTCGATGACCAACTCGAGGTCGCGACGCGCTGAGCGCGACCAGTGCAAAATCACAACCCCAACTGGAGAAACAAATGGACCGCGCCGTAATTTGCATCGTAAAGAACGAAGGAATTGCCCTCCGTATCGTGGACCGCCTGAAGACCTCAGGCTTTTCGGGTAGCGACATCTCGGTGCTGTTCCCCGACAAGAGCGGCAGCCGCGATTTCGCCCACGAGCAGAACACCAAAGCGCCCGAAGGGGCGACCGCAGGAAGCGCGACCGGGGGAATCCTCGGCGGGCTTGGCGGCTGGCTCGTAGGAATCGGCGCGCTCGCGATCCCGGGCCTCGGACCCTTCGTGGCGGCTGGGCCGATCATGGCGGCGCTTTCCGGCGCAGCCGCGGGTGCCGCGCTCGGCGGATTGACCGGCGCGCTGATCGGGATGGGAATCCCGGAGTACGAGGCGAAGCAGTACGAGGGCAAGCTGCGCGACGGCAATCTGCTGGTGTCCGTACACACGAATGACAGCAAACAGCGCGAACGCGCCGAGGAAATCTTCGAATCCGAGGGCGCCGAAGACGTTCGCACTGCCGGCGAAGCCGCAGTGGACAACAAGAACAGCGACTACAAGCGACGCTCGGAGCAACCGCGGGTCTGAGACATTCGTTCGAGACCTCCCGCCCGAGGACGCAGCTCAGCCCACCTGCGCCCTCGGCGCGGTCGTCCCAGCCACGATCGAGGTGTTCAATGGCAGGGGGTGCCGAGTTCAGGCAACGATAAGCAGGGTCCGCGGAGCCCGGGGGTTTATCGAGCGCAGCGATCAGCCCCTCACCACGAACCAGGGCCTTCAAATCGCGGACAACCAGAACTCGCTGAATGCGGGACGCGCGGATCGATGCTGCTCGAAGACTTCTTCCTGCGCGAGAAGATCACGAGCTTCGATCACGAGCGTA
>JANNMC010000122.1:0-1131 GCA_031397435.1 Candidatus Eiseniibacteriota bacterium | reverse complement strand
AAGCCGTGTGGTGGGAGTACTTCCGCCTGCGCGACTTGGCGGAGGAGGAACTGCTCGACGAGCGCGCCGCCGTCGCGCAGCTCGCGTACGTCGGCGATATCGGGCAGATCAAGCAAAGCACCGTCATGCGCTTCTCGTTTCCCGCTCAGGAGCTCGAGCTGCGCAGCGGAGACGAGCTCAAGCTGAAGGACGAGAAGACCTGGGCCGAGGTGGTGCGGGTCGATCGCGCGAAGCAGACGATCGACGTGCTGGTCGGCCCGAGCAAGCGGAGCTGGCGGCCGAGCTCTGCGTTCAAACACAAGTTCGTGAGCCCCAAGGCGATGGAGGATGCGCTCTTCGCGATCGGCGAGAGCGTGGCGAGCGGCAGCGCCGACCCGCTCGCCTTGGCATTGCTGCGAGCGGCAGCGCCGAAGACGCGCGATGTGACGGCGCTCGACGAGAGCGTGCTCGCAATTCAGGGCCCGCCCGGCGCCGGCAAGACCTACACCGGCGGCCAGCTGATCTGCGACCTCGTGCGCGCCGGCAAGAAGGTCGGGATCACCGCCACCGGCCACAAGGTGATTAGGAACCTGCTCGACGCCGTGGCCCACGAGGCCGAGAAGCGGAAGCAAGCCGTGCGCCTCGCGCACAAGGACTCCGCGGACGACGAGGCGGAGGACGAGGCCGGCGAGCACGCGCCGGTCGCGCGCGTCGCCAGCAACAAGGAGGCGCGACAGCTTCTCGAGTCCGGCAGAGTCGATGTGCTCGGCGGAACCGCGTGGCTTTGGTCGAGCACGGATCTCCACAAACAGGTCGACGTGCTGTTCATCGACGAAGCGGGGCAGATCTCACTCGCGAACGCGCTCGCCGTCACGCAGGCCGCAAAGGCGCTCGTGCTGCTCGGCGATCCCCAACAACTCGAGCAGCCGCAGAAGGGCGTCCATCCCGAAGGCGTCAGCGTCTCCGCGCTCCAGCACATGCTCGGCGAGCACAAGACCATGCCCGAGGAGCGCGGCGTGTTCCTCCCCGAGACCTGGCGCTTCGGCGGGAGCCTCTGCGCCTTCACCTCGGAGCTGTTCTACGAGAGCAAGCTGCGGCCGACGCAGAAGATCGATCTCGAGCGGCAGCGGCTCTTCGGCGGACCGATCGACG
>JANNMC010000142.1:0-13548 GCA_031397435.1 Candidatus Eiseniibacteriota bacterium | reverse complement strand
GCGCGGCCGCGCACGCCCCTTCGCACGAAACAGACTTAGTGCGGAGACCCCGCCGACGAAGCGTCGCTGGGGTCTCGCGCGTATCGGAAGTCGCGGGAGGTGTTCGAGCATGATCGTCCCGAAAGAAGGTCAGCGCGCCCTGCTGTTGCGCGTGGCGCGGCGGGCTATGCTCGCGCGCGGCCTCGAGCCCGAGTTTCCAGTCGAGGCCCTTGCCGAGGCGCAGCGCCTCGAGGCCCCGTCGGCTCCGTACGGCGCCGACGTTCGCGACCTCCGGGAACTCCCCTGGTGCTCGATTGACAACGACGATTCGCGAGACCTCGACCAGCTCACCGTCGCCGCCCCGATTCCAGGCGGCGCCCGCATCATGGTCGCCATCGCGGATGTAAGCGCCTCGGTGCTGCCGGGCTCCGCGGTGGATGGCCATGCCGGCGTCAATACAACTTCCATTTACACCGTACCGCAGAACTTCCCCATGCTCCCCGAGCGACTCAGCACGAATCTCACATCGCTGGGCCCGGGTGAAGACCGCATGGCCATTGTCGTGGAGAGCGTGGTCGGTGACTCGACCTCCGGCGCCACCTCGCGCGTCTACCGCGCGGTGGTGCGAAACCAGGCCAAGCTCGCCTATTCTAGCGTGGGCGCGTGGCTCGAGGGCCGAGCCGAGATGCCCGAGGCGATCGGCGCTGTGGCGGGACTGGCGGACAACCTCCGACACCAAGATCTCGCCGCCCAGCGCCTCAAGGCACGGCGCCACGAGAACGGCGCGTTGGATCTCGAAACGCTCCAGGTGCGCGCCCGCTTCGATGGCGACGCGCTGAGCGGGCTTGTGACCGAAGAGCGGAACCGTGCGAGGGAGATCATCGAGGACTTCATGATCGCCGCGAACGGTGCCATTGCCCGGTTTCTCGTGGAGCACCGATACCCGGTCGTGCGACGCGTGGTGCGCTCACCCGAGCGCTGGGGGCGCATTGTTGACATCGCCTCCACCTTCGGCGACAGGCTGCCTCAAACTCCCGACGCGATCGCGCTTCACAGCTTCCTGGCCAGGCGCCGCGCGGCGGACCCGCTGCGCTTCCCCGACCTCTCGCTTTCTGTCATCAAGCTAATGGGCCGCGGCGAGTATGAGGCGAGCTTCCCCGGGCAGGAGGTCGACGGTCACTTCGGACTGGCCGTCAGCAACTACACCCATTCGACCGCGCCGAACCGGCGCTACCCGGACCTCATTACCCAGCGCTTGGTCAGGGCGGCGCTCGCAGGTGAAGATGTCCCCTATGGTCGCGAGCCTCTCAAGTCGCTCGCGGCCCACTGCACCCGCAAGGAGGACGATGCGGAGAAGGTCGAGCGCCTGCTGCGCAAAGCGGCCGCGGCCTGCCTTCTCAGCAACCGGATCGGAGACGAATTCGAGGGCATCGTCACGGGCGCCTCCCCCAAGGGAACGTGGGCTCGCGTTTTCGATCCGCCGGTCGAAGGGCGCATCGAGCGGGGGATGGCCGGGCTCGATGTCGGGGACCGCGTGCGCGTGAAACTACTCGACACCGATTGTGAGCGCGGCTTCATCGATTTCGCCTGCATCCGTCACGACGACGGCGCCCCGCCGCGCGGATGACGCCACGAGAGCGCCGTCACCGCTGTCGCGCGGGTGCGGCAAGCGCCGCCAGGACGGGCGCGTCTAGGCTATAGATGTCGTTCATGTAGCGAATCTCCCCCTCCGCGCCGACGCTCACCGTCCAGTAGACGATCAGCACGGGGAGCGGATGCTCCAGATTCACGTTCTGCGTCTCCCCGGCCTGGATCGCGTTCTCAATCTTGGCCGAAGTCCAGCCGTCCTGCCCCTCCAGGAGCACCCGAGCCAGGTCGAGAGGATTCTCGACTCGAATGCAGCCGTGGCTGAACGTCCGACGATCACTC
The DNA here is from genome assembly GCA_031397435.1 of Candidatus Eiseniibacteriota bacterium. Lineage (GTDB taxonomy): Bacteria > Eisenbacteria > RBG-16-71-46 > SZUA-252 > SZUA-252 > SZUA-252. The sequence continues at coordinate 11,640 of JANNMC010000142.1, read as the reverse complement.
TCAAACTTCTGCTTGCTCGGCGTGTCGTGGAGGTAGATCGAATAGTCGTTCGGAAATAGGAACTTCACTCGACCGAGCGCGTTCTTCTCACCTGGCGGCTGGCGAACCGTGTAGGCGAAGTTCTCGGCCGTGTCGGATCCCCAGTGAACGGAACCCGGATCCACTTCCTTGTTGTCCTTGTCGAGCAGCACGAGATCCTTCTGGGCCAAGTAAGTTTTGTTCTTCCGCATTCCCTCGACCACTTCCTCCGCAATAATCGACCGAGGCACGGTCCAGTCCGGATTGAAGACGACGGTCCGCATGTCCGCGCGGAACGTCGGAGTCTGCTTCGCCTCCTCGCCGATCTGGGTGCGGGCCTCCCAAATGTTCTTGCCGCCACGGATCAGGTACGCCTTGTAGGCGGGGAGATTGAGGAGGACAAAGTCCTCCTGAAGGCCGCCGATCACCCAGCGTGAGCGCTCGAGGTTTACACGGACCTGCCCCACGCGGTCGTGAGCGCTTACGTTCATCGCCTCGACGGTGGTCTTGTCGATGACCCCCTTCGTATCGATCCGGTGACGCGCCTGAAACAGCTCCACGGCACTCTGAAGTTCCTTGTCATAGATGTTGGAGCCTGACTCACTTTGACCGCGAAACTCCCCGGTGACGGCCAGGCGTGCGCGGATCACGGGAATTCGAAGGTCGCTCGCACGGGGCTGGATCGCCTTCCCCGCCGGAACCGAAGACCATCCGCCCTTCGTTTCGATCTCGCGCAGCCGCACGAGGGCCTCCACGAGTCCGCGATAGATGAAGTGGTTGGGCCTGGCTGCTTCGATGGCATCGCTGATCGAGTTCGTCGCCGCTATCTTGGCAACATCCTCCTCCAGCGGTGCGGCGCCTTCGCGGGGATCCACGTTCCATTTGGAGTTGAGCGAGACGGGCCGGACGCGACCAAAACGGACGTGATCCAGCATCCCGGCGACAGCGTCGGTGAGAAGAATGTCCAGTTCCGCTTCGAGCTCGGCCGTCGAGGTCTTCTCCCGCTGCTGGAGAAGCGACTCAATGGCCGAGAGGTGGTATTCAGCCGGGGTGAGGCCGTCCCGCTCCATCCCCTTGATCGCGCGGATGACTTCCTCGGCATCCTGGGGATCCGTCCAGGCCGCTTTCGCCTCTCGCGCTTGATAGAAGCCAGCCACGGCCCGTGACTCGAGCAGCCGTTCTCCACCGATGGAGGTGGATTTGTCCGCCGCATCGACTCTCGCTTTGATGATCGTGGCGATGGCGGCGCCCGCAGGCCGCGACTGACCGCATCCCGCAAGGACGGCCATCAAGGTAATGGCGCTGGCAAACCATTGGAGCGGCTTCACGCGGCACTCTCCGTCACTTCTCTAGCGTCCGGAGGCGCACCGCCAGGCTCCGCGGCCCCGGCGATCTCATCCGTGCGCCCCGCGCGAGGCAGTTCCATGTCCTCGATCAGAGCCACCATATGCGGACGCGCTCCGCCGCCAGTCGTCCCGGCTGCCCGACATACGTTCCAGGTGCTTCCGTCCCCAGGGGTCAAGAGGCCCACAGGAACTCCGCGGCGTCGATTCGGCTATTTGGCGCATTGCATGAAACCATCATCGGTATCTTCACGGGACCATCTCCTCGCAGGGACTTGCAGCACTTTCCACCGTGGTCGTTCACCTCAAGCCAATGAAAGGCTCATGGGCCTGCCACGAACGCGAGCGAGCGGGTGATGGGAATCGATGTGGATTGCCACCACCCCGCTCGTCACGATCGCTTAGCGGCACCGAACCCCGAGTGTTCGTGAATTGCTATGGCGTCGGCATCACGACGGCATTGGTGGCCAGAGTCACCGCGCCGATTCGTGCCAGCGCCCGTCCGTTCAGTGACGCCCCAGTGCTCATGCTGATCGACTGATTGGCCATGATGGTTCCCTTGAAGGTGGAGGTCGTTCCCAGCGTGGCGGAGCTCCCTACCTGCCAAAAGACGTTCGACGATTTGGCCCCACCGCTCAGGACAACGGCCCGGCCGGATGACGTGGTGAGCGTCGAAGCCATCTGAAAGATGAACACGGCGTTCGCGTCGCCTTGAGCATCGAGCGTTAGATCGCCCGACGAAATCGATAGCGAGGAGGTCGACTTATAGAGGCCAGGGGGAAGCGTCAATCCGCCAAGATTCCCGGCGACGGTGACGGGTGCAAGCGTCCTCCCCGCCGCGTCGTTGTAGGCGGTCGTGAGATCTGTCATCGCCGTGGCGGATGTGGCGTCGCCGGCGTGAGTCGCACCACTGATGATGCCCGGCGGGAATCCGGTCACCGCGGTTCCCGGGCTTACGCCCAAGTCACCCGTCAGTGAGCTGGGCCCCGTGCTGGTCACGGTCGATCCTCCCAGGACGACGAACGCTTCCGCCCCACCGAGGTCCACCGTAGCCTGACTGCTCGACGCCGCGGAGGTCGTGAAGCTCCATGAGTAATTGCTCGCCAGCGAATTGGCGGAGGCATCCTTGGCGCCGGTCGTGATCATCGCTGTGTAGGCCGTGTTGGGCGTGAGGGCGCTCGTGGGCGTGAATACTGCTAATTTGGCCGACGCATTATAGGCAACCGTCCCGGCAACCGGCGTGGCGCCGGGTCCGGTCAGCGTGAAGGTGCTCGCCGTGATCGTGGCGGGGCTCATGGCCTCGCTGAAGGACGCCGTGATGACCGCCACCCCCGTGGCACCGTTGGCGGGATTGGTGGAGCTTACGGTCGGGGCGACGGTGTCGCCGGGCCCCGTAGGGTTCTTGTCGGAATCGCTACATCCGGACATCGCAACCAGCAACACGGCGAATGACAATCCTGCGAGGCAGCTTGTTCGAAGTTTCACTGAGAGTTCCTCCTTGTGAGTGAAGATGGGGGGCGCCCGACTACGGCGCCCGCCTTGTCGTATCCATGGCGCCACAGGTGCGGCTAGGCTCAGTTGCCGCCGCGGCCACCACGATTGTCTTTACCTTTGCCCTTCCCACGGCCATTGCCGTTGCCGGGGGGGTTGTCGCCCCGGTTTCCCCACGCCGCGGGATAGTGGCGCCATTGCCCGGGCGGCACCCTGGAGAATTCGGTAGGGACAGCGCGTTCCTCGATCAGGGTAAATTGGCCGCTCTCGCGGGAAGACGAGTACCACCGGTTGTTGCTGTAGGCGTAATAGTTATCGTCATAGCGGAAGACGTCATAGTCGGGACGCGCCGAGCCATACACCATCTGGACGCTCGTCCCATTGATGCTCGACCAACGCGGCGCGCTTCCGAAGGAGACACTTAGCGTGGAGTAGGAGTCGTACGAATCCCTTCGCGGGGACTGCTCCCATGCGGTCGGATAGTTCCGCCAATGATCGCGCGGAATCCGGCGCAACTCTCTCGGGACCGAGCGATTGGCGATCATGGTGTAGCGACCTCGCTCGCGTCGGGAGATGTACCACCGATGGTTCACGTGATTGTAGGCGTAGTACCTCCGCCCGTATCGGAATACGTCGTATTCCGCGCGGTCCTCCAGCCGGACCTCTCGGATCTGAGTGTTGGGCACAACCACCCACCGCGGGGTGCTTCCAAAGTTAATCTGTAGCGATACGTCCGTCGCGGCGTTGACTTTCTCGGTCGCGGCGAGCGTCATGCACAGGGCCAACAGCCCGGGCAACAGCATCTTCGAACGGCTGATCATCCTGTCTCCTTTTCGTCTGCATCGCTTTGGCGGATGCGATGGTCGCTCCACAGCGTCTGGCCGGAACCTCCGGAACTCCTGACCTGGGTGCGACAGGTTCCTGCACGCGTCATTGCCTCTAGAGGAAGGCAGGAACGGTGCCAGACGCTTCAAGAGACACGCGATGCCCCGTAGAGCCTTGTGGGCGCACCAGCTTGAGCCGTCATTCGCCGACGCGTGCCGGTGTCGATGGAGGCGCACATCTCGCCCGCGACGGAAGGCCTTTCAAGATCGCGCCGACTTCTTCAATCTACTGAAGGGATCGCACCGCCCACGTGGAGTGCTCCCTAGCGCACCTCCCAGCCAACCGAGAGCGCTGAATGCCCGTCTGTTAGCCCGTGTGCGGCGTTGATTCGAAACGCCCCGTGCCCACCGAGCCCCGCGAGCCGGATACCGGCGCCGCCGTCGAACTGCCACGGCTCCCGCGTCGTTTGCAGCGGATTCGATGCTTTCGCGCCATCGACGAAGAGGCTCAGGCCGACACGCAGCGATTTGACCATTCCGATCCAATCTTGCCGCTCCAGACCGGTGTGAAGGAGCGTCCGTCCAAACGCGCGCCCTGCAATGATTCCGTCGTCCAGCAAGGGATGCGCACGCAGGAGGGGTGTGCGTCCCCGCCCGGTGCCTGCTCCGGGCCAGAGCGCGAATGGAGCCCTGGAGGTAGCTTCCGTCACACCGGCACGAGCTAACCATCCCGCGCGCTCGGGGGGATCCGAACTCCATCCCGCGAGCAGCGCCCCCGCCGCGAACGGCGCGTCTCCGTCGAGGCTGGTCCATTGTGCCGCCTCCACGCTCAGCACCAGCCGATCGCCGGCGAGCGGCGCTTCGAGTTTCGCCTCGATCGAGAGGTGGGCGCCCCGCGCGGTCCATTTGTCCAACGCCGCCCCAATCTCGAGTCGAAGACTCGGCGCGACCCAGTCCGCGAACGTGAGCTCGGTGCGCCGGCGCTCCTCGCGCGTCACGACGCGGCGGAGCGTCGCACCGGGACCGGGTGGCGCCGTGCGGGCGTAAGCCTGGCGCTCCCAGAGTCCGTTGACGCTCCAGAGCCCCGGGCGTCCTCCCGGGGCCGGCACGGCTAGAGTCAGCGAGACGCTCGGTCGCTCGCGCTGCCAGCGGACTCCTGCCGTCCAAAGTTCGCCATTCCCCGACGGACTCGCGAGGCGGAGCGTTGCTTCACGTTCGGCGAGCGCCCGGAGCCCCGCGGCGCCCGCGTCGAGCGCGCCATCGAAGAGAAGCGGTCGCTCCAACATCGCCACGTTCACCTGCGCGTTTCCCTGGGACAGCGGCTTCAGGCTTAGGCGCGAGCGCGATTGAGCGGGGAACTCCGCGAGACGCCGGCGGGCGCGGAGGTACGCGCCGGACGTCAGCACACGCCCCGGCGTAAGGCCTAGTTGCCCCGACACAGCGCGATACCGCGTTCGGGCCAGCCCGTCGATTCGGGTGAGATCCGCACGCGGTTCGGAGAGGCGATTCCAGGCGCGGAGCGCGCCCTCTTCATCGCCGAGGAGAAATCGACTCGAGGCCAGGAGCCGCCATGTAAAGCGGTCGCCCGGATCGAGCGCCAACGCTCGTTCGGCAAATCGCGTCGCGCCGAGGTAATCCTCGACCTTGAAGCGGCAGCCCGCCAGCCCGCGAAGGGGCGCCGCCGACTCCGGACAGAGCGCCAGCGCCGAACGCAACCGGCCCTCCGCCCCGACCGAGTCGCCATTCCGTGAACGCACGATGGCGTCCTCCACCATCGCGTCGCAGCCGGTGAGGGGTGCCGGCGGAGGATGCGCCGAGAAGGTGGAGTCAGGCGCGGTCGGATCGACAGCGCGCTCCGGCGGGAGAATCAAGAGCGCCCAACGCCCGCCTCCACTCCAGGCATCGTCGAAGTTCTTTTCGTCGCGAGTGCGGAAAGGCGCCACGGCTGGATCGTGGAGGATCACGCCGCCGTTGGCCCACCCCACGAGCACGACGTAGTGATACAGGCCGGGGTCCACTTGGACGAGCGCGATGATGGGGCGGCCCTTGGCGAGCTCTTCCCGAATCTCGGAAGGTGTCCCGATCATCGGCAGCGCGTTCCAGCCTCGCGATCGAACGGCTCGAACCATCGTCTCGGTGCGAATCCCCTTTTCCCCTTCCTCGATAAGGCCTGCGAATTCCTCCGCCAGAACGGCGGGCTCGCCCCAGTATCGAAGGACCATCGCGATCGCGGCTCCCCCGCAGAGCTCCGGGGATTGCGGCACGAAGGGAACATCGAGAAGTCGCGCCAGCTCGGCGGGAAGTCGTGGGTCCCGCTGAGGCTCGGCGCCGGCCGAGCTGAAACAGAGAGCGGCCAGCGTCGTACAGACGCCGGCCGCCAGCCTTGCTCGCCGAAACACGACGTGCTCAGTTCGCTAGAATAATGATCAACAGCAGGATGATGATGATCGTGGTGACCGTGAGCGTCACCCTTTCGACGCCGCCGACGGTCCCATTGACCGCGGTAACCGCATGGACGCGGGCCGCCACATCCTTGAGATCAGCCCCGGACAGGACGCCGGCGGCCGCGCTGACCCGCTGAGCGTCCAAGCCCGCCGCCCCGGCGATCTTGCGGACCTCCGGACGAGCCAAAAGATCCTGGATCGCCTGGCGATCCGCGTTCTCACTGTCGACCCGCTGGTCGATCTTCGCCTGGATGTCAACCTCACCGACCACGTCCGAGCGCGTCTCACCAGCCCATCCGGTGTTCGCGGTACCTAGGACGAGTAGTGATGCTGCTAGGACTGCCAGTGTGACCCTTCGAAACGTAATCATCCTATCCTCCTTGTGAGTTTCTTCGGTCTCGCAACTTCGTTCAGGTCAATCCGACACTTCACTCAACGTATGGGCAGGGAGGGAGGCCTTTCGGTCCCCCTCCCGCCTCCGGGACTAGCGGTTCAACCCCGCTACTCCCCTTTCTTCATGAGCCGCCGGCGCTCGCGTTCTTTCGTCAGTTCCTCGGTATTCAACACCTTGAACTCCACGCGGCGGTTCTTCGCCATACCTTCGATCGTCTTGTTGCTGGCGACCGGCTTGCTCTCTCCGTAGCCCTCCGCGACGTATTGATCGCGGGAGATCTGCGGGAATTTCTGGAGGAGGTAGTCCAGCACAGACTGGGAGCGCTTCTGCGAGAGGTCGAGATTGTAGGCGTCCGCTCCGCGCGCGTCGCAGTGTCCTCCGACCTCGATCCGCAGCCGCGGCCACTGGATGAGGATCGCACCGATGTCGTCGAGGACAGGCTGCGATTCCGGCAGGATGTCCCACATCGCGGTGGCGAAGTGGATTTCGCGGGTCGTGATGGTTCCCTTGTTCAGGAGTTCGCGCTCGCGATCCGTGAGTGTAATGGGGCAGCCGTCGGCGTCGACTTTGATGTCCGCCTGCGTATTCGGGCAGAGGTCCTTGTCGTCCAGAACACCGTCCCGATCCGAATCGGTGGCGCACCCTCTCGCGTTGACCTGGGTGCCAGACGGCGTGTTCGGGCATTCATCCATGCCGTCCGCGACGCCGTCGCCGTCCGAGTCCGCCGGGCATCCGGAAGCATCAACCTTGGTTCCCGCGGGCGTTCCAGCGCACCGATCGGCGGCATCCGGAACACCGTCACCGTCGGCATCAGCGACGCACCCACGTGCGTCAACCACCGTGCCGCCAGGAGTGCCAGGACACTGGTCAATTCCATCCGGAACCCCGTCGCCGTCCGAGTCGGTGGTGCAGCCACGCGCGTCGACCGTGGCACCGGAAGGAGTGTTCGGGCACTGGTCGATGCCGTCGGGTACATGATCACCGTCGGCGTCGAGCGGACAGCCGCTCGCGTCCACGAGCGCCCCACGAGGGGTGTCGGCGCAGGTGTCGTCATTGTCCTTCACGCCATCCTTGTCGGAGTCTCCGTTATGGCCGGAGCCGCCCAGCGTGATCTGAATGCCAGCGCTGTAGAAGAGGTTGTGAATGCTCTTGTCACCCGGCGGATCCGGAGCCGGCGGGACATCGAACTTCCAGATCTTGTCGCGAATCTCCAGTCGCAGCGCCGTCTTCCGGCCGAAGCCGAGCTTCACGCCTCCACCGATCTCCAGGCCGTTCTGGAACGTCCGAGAACTCGAGACGTCCGACTTGATCTTTTCTTCGTGCCAACCGCCAAGCACGTACGGGTTAAAGGCGATCGACGGAAAGAGATTCAACGTCACGTCTGCGCCGTAGGTCTGAATGCTTTGATCGCTCTGCGGCGAGAGGCTCGCGGCGGTGAAGAGCGAGTCACCAGTTCCGTACTCGGTGTGCGTCTTCATCCAGCCGTAATACCCCTCGAGCCCCAGGTGCCGGCCGAGGCCGAGTCCGACGCGACCTCCGAACATCGGCTTGTCCGCCAGGTTCACGTCCTTGGCCCAGGTGCCGTAGCCGACATAGGGGGTGAGGTTCAAATGCAACCCTCCGGGCTCGCTCCGGGCCACTCCGGGTGCAAGCGAACCCTGGAGCAGCAAAGCCGCCAACACGACAAACGACATCCGCAACGATTTCATCATGTTCCCTCTCTATCGACGTGGTACATCTACGCGAGGTCAGTTAAGTCCACGACCCTGAAGGGCAAAGAATGTGCCACGCTCCCCGTCGTCGCGGAGGCGCCCCGAACTCCTACCCACCGCGTCTGATGCGCTACTTTGCTCCACCGAAACGAGAAGGGGAACCGGTGCTGAAGTCCGGTTCCCCGTTTCAAGCGGGTTGTAAGACTTTCAAGCGGGTCATGCGGCCTATTGCCGAGATGACACCGAACGCCGATCAGGTCGTTCCCGAGAGTCGCTTGAACATGCGGCCGATCGCCACGGCAAGGACGAGCCAGACGGCAATCAGGGCGACATTCACCAACGCGAATTCCCGAGGCGCGAAACCGAGCCACGTCGTACCGGCAAACACCAGCCCGGCGGAGAGTACGTCGCCGAAGCGTACGAAGAACGTATCGTTCGCCTGCTTCGCCTTGTACTTCGCCTCGCGACTCGTTGGCAGGTAGAGCGCGTTTTTCGTGGTGTTCTGCAAGGAATAGTCGAGTGAATTCTCAGCCAGTTTGGCACCGCGGATGAACGCGAGCAGCGGCACGAACGCCATCGAGGCGTAGCCGATGAGCGCGACCGCCGGCAGGATCAGGAGCGCGATCCGCACCCCGAAGTACTTTAAAATTCGGGAGACCACGAAGGCCTGAATCAACGCGGCAATCACATTGACCATTGTTTGGAAGTTGCCGTAGAACTCTCCGATCACTTTCTTCGCGTCGAGGCCGGCGACGGCAGCGGCTCCGTGCTCCGCGGTGTACGACGCCAGCACCAACTTACCGAGAATGTACTCGCCATTCGTGTTCACGAAGTTGTAGATGAGCATGAGAATTCCGATGAGAAGGAGATAGCGGTCGCGGAACACGAGCGCAAATCCGCTCCGTCCGCGCACCGGCTCGTCGGCGGTCGCCGCGGACGAAGCGCCCGCGTCGCCGTCCGCCGGAGCATTCTCCGTCGCGGACGACTGCCCCGCGCGAGAACGCTTCTCCCGGAGGTTTACGATGTTTGTGATCAGCATGCAGATGCAAAGGAGCGCGCACGCCCCGAGCATGAACGGATACGGCCCATAGAGTTTTACCAGCTGGCCGGTGGAGAACGAACCCGCAATCGCGCCCAGGGAAGCGCCGAATCCGACGATCGCGAAAAGCCGCTTTCCCTGCTCCACGGTGTAGACGTCGTTCGCGAAGGCCCAGAGCTGCGCGATGACCATCAGATTGAAGATCCCAACCCAGATGAAGAAGGCGACACCGATGGGGGTTCCTATCTGGCTGAGCAGGAAGAACGCGACAAGGCAGGCCGCGAAGAAGAGCGTCACGCCGTTGATGAGCTTCACGCGCGACACCCGCGACGCCAGGGCGCTATAGAGAGGAACAAGGATGATGAATAGCCCGGCGATGGCGGCCGCTGAGTAACTCTTCACCTCGGCGCCCCCGGGAACGGTCAGAATCAGGGGCTCCCGGATTGTCTTGAGCATCGAGTAGGCCGCCAACAGGAAGAAGATGTTCAGCATCAGGAGGATCGCCGTCACGCCCTCCCCGCCGCGCACCTCGGTGAACACGCCGAGGGTACGATCGAGAAGTCCCTTGGCGGATGGGTTCCGGCCGGCGGGTCCGCTCCCCCTTGTCACTTCAGTGCTGGGCATGATGGTTCCTCCAGGGTCCTAGCGTGCCTGTTCGCGGGCAATGCATCGTCGGGGTCATCCCTTCCCCGGTAGGGGTGTCGCGGGGGCGCGTGACTTGACCGACGTCGAGTCGGGGCCACGTTGACTCTTGGGCTTCGGCAGCGGACTCCGCTTCCGCTTCGGCTTGGCCACCGCGCTGGGTGGCGACTTGGAGAGGAGGCGACCGCTAACCGCGGTCGAATCAACCGTGGCTCCAGCGGACCGGGCCGGCATGCTCACATCGGTCTTCGCCGTTTCCGAGGGGCCCTTGGAGGGCGGAACCGGCATCTTGTGCTGATCGACCTTTGGAATGCCGTACCGGTTGAGGTCGACCTTCAACTCGTCAATTCTCGTCACGGCCGATTGATTGTCGACCGCGTAGGTCGTGAGATCCCCTCCACCGAACCAGAGACGAAGGTGAGTGAAGTTGAAGACCTGGCTCGTGAAGACGTTCTCCGGCTTTATGACCGCATCGCCCACCTTGTACTCGCTGAAGAGACGCGCGCTTTCGGTCATCGATGGAATCGTGTGTAGCGGTGAGCCGGCCCCGCCCGAAATGATCACGATGAGGGCGGCGTCGGGCCACGTGAGTAGGGCGCGCTGGTAGGCGTGTTCGTGTCCCGATACGATGACGCCGATACCGGCTTCGTGAAGCGACCGGACCATGCGGTCCCGTCGTTGCACCAGGACAGAGTCGGATTGCCACTCTACCCGATGGTCACCGGATGATAGGGGCGGATGGTGCATCATCAGCAGCACCGGCCCTTGGTGCTCCTTCACGCGCGCCAGCATCCAGGTGAGCTGTTCCTCCGAGTAATCGATCTGGGCCTCGCGCGTCCAGTGGCTCCCGGCGTTCACGATCGGGTTCGAATCGAGGGCGATGAACCGCACCCACCCGTCGGCCGAATCGAAGCAGTAGTACAGACGATCGCTTCCGATGGGGAGCCCGGTCGCGGTCCGCCAGTTCTCGACGCCGTCTTCCGTGTCGGTCCGCTCGTGGTTCCCCGCGATCGGGAAGTACGGCACCTTTGAAGTTAGCGGTTCCGTAAGTCGCAGAAAGCGCTCCCAATGAGCGGGGTAGCGTCCGTCTTTCACCAGATCGCCCGTGTTGATCACCGCCGCGACCGTGTGCCCGTTGGACCGCAGCGAATCGATCTTCACGAGCATCGCGGCCATCACTTGATGCTCGCGACCCCACTTTGGCATGCGCCCCAAGGCGTCGGGGATCTCTCGGATGAGCGCCAGATCCGGATAGAGCCCCTTCGCGATCGCATACGGGATGTTGATGAGGCCGCGGGCAATATTGATCGGGTTCAGCGAGAGCCCTTTCCGGATCCTCCTGACCTCCGGGTTGAGGCGCCCGAGTCGGTAGCCTGGGCGATTGTCGCCACAGAGAAAGATATTCAGCGTATCGACCGTGAACCCGTCGCGCAGCCTTCCCAAGAATCGGGACGAGGAATCGGCCGTGCCTGGCATGAGCCCGATGAGGGTGTCGCCGAAGAGGGGGCGAAGCGGCGCGCGGCGCGGTGCGCGCTCCGTGCGGCGATTCTCCTCTCCGTATTCGGTGCTGTCCGTTTGGACCGGGGCAACCGTGTGCCCGACGTTTTTCAGGCGCCCGATGTGGCCGCATCCGGCCAAGAGACATGCCGTCACCGCTGCTAGGAGGAGTCCGTTCCTGTCGCGCACCATTCTTCTCTGCGTAGGGTTGTGGTCCGGGTGGATCATCCGTGCTT
>JANNMC010000024.1:0-7665 GCA_031397435.1 Candidatus Eiseniibacteriota bacterium | reverse complement strand
CGGGCTTGATGCTCTTCAGATTTTGGGCGAGCGACCGGAGGTCGCGCGGCTTCATGGATGCCGGGGCCGGCCACGGCATGGGCGGGAGGAGGTCGGTTCCGTCCGGGCGCTTTCCCGTCTGAAGCGTCAGGACGATCTGGTCTTCGGTCCACGCGCCGATGCCGGTCACGGGATCGGGCGTGAGGTTCCGGGCGTACGAAACGCCCCACGGCCCGCTCCAACCGACTTCGCTCCCCGCGAGCGCCCGCTGGAAATCAGGCGCTCCAAAGAGCGCGCCCGGCGTGTGGCAGTCGTGGCAACCGACGATCGTCGCCAGATAGGCGCCGTGCGCGGCGGTGGCGACCGTATCCGCGGCGGCGGTGGCGGTCGCGGCGGCGCCCTCCTCTTTCGGTGTGCTCGTGCACGAAGTGGCGGCGAGCGCGAGCAGGGAGAGCGTGAGCGCGGCGTGAGTGATGAAGCGATTCCGGTTCGACATGGCGATTCCCCCTAGGAGTCTCCACCAAGGTAGATGTCGCGCGCGACCTTCACCACGAGGGCGAGCGCGACGAGGACTACGACCACGCGAATGAACCGATTTCCCCCGCGCACGGCGAGATGAGCGCCGGTCCAGCCTCCGGCCACTTGCGCCACGAGCATTGGCGCCGCGAGGGACCATACCACCACCCCCTGCGTCATGAAAACCACAAGCGCGGCGAGGTTCGAGGCGCAGTTCACGACTTTCGCGTCGGCCGATGCGCGTGTGAGCGAGAGCCCCAGGAACGCGACGTACCCCGCGATGAGAAACGTCCCGGTTCCGGGCCCGAAGAAGCCATCGTAGGCGCCAACGACGAATGCGATGACGCTGAGAATCACGGCGGACCGGTGTCGCGGGCGTTCCTCGGCGGCAGCCGGCACGCGGATGAAGGCCACGACGATCGCGGCTACGACCAGGAGCGCGAGGACGAGGGGACGGAGAACACCCGGCTGGATCTGAAGCACGAGGATGGCGCCGAGCGCCGAGCCCGCAAGCGCGATCGGGAACGACCGGAGTGCCGAGCGGCGATCGATCAGTCCCGCTCGGGCGTAGCGGACAATGGCCGCGGCCGAGCCCCAGACCGCTTGCCCCTTGTTGGTGCCGAGCGCGAAGTGCGGCGGAAGCCCCACGGCAAGAAGCGCCGGCACCGTGATGAGTCCGCCCCCACCCGCGATGGCATCGACCACACCGGCGATGTAGGCGGCCAGGCAGAGGAGGGCCGTCTCCGCGGTGGTAACGTGGATCATGCCGGCCGCGTCGCCACGATCCGGAGCCCCGCCGCCGCGATGTCTCGCTCTCGCACCAGCCGGCTCTCCACCTCGAAGATCTGCCGCACGGCGCGCTCCGCGGCCACGCCCGAAATGGCGCGTTCGTGCGCGTAGCGGTAGAGGTAGGGCGCTTCCTCGGCGGGACCGGTCTCGAAACGCTCCCGGACGGCGGCCAGCATGTCGTGGCCGCTGGGGAGCGGCGGATCGTGTGCGTGCTCCTGGCGCCAGCGGCCAAGTGGATTGCGTACGGCCTCGAATGTGGGATCGGGCGGCGTCAGAATGCCGGCTGCGACGAGGATCGATTCCAGGTCGTACCACCAGCGCGCCGTCGGAAGGGTCACGCGGTCGTAGGCAAACTCCTCGGCGAGGAGCCTGCCGCCGGGACGGAGGAGCGCCGCGGCCCGGTCCAGGGCCCGGTCGAGCGGCGCGATGTGATGGAGCGAGCGGGTAAAGAGCACGACATCGAACAGCCCGCCGTCAGCGGCGCCTTCGTAGAAGAGGAAGTTCTGGTCCACCCACGTGACTGGCGCGGCTGCATCCGCCGGAGAAATGGCGAGAGACTCGTCCAGGGCCGTGACCTCGTACCCGCGCGTGGCGAGCGACGCGGCGATCGTTCCATCGCCGCAGCCCACTTCCAGCACCCGCGCGGGGGCGGGAGGAAGCGCTCGATCCAGGAAGCGGAGCGTCTCTTCGGCCGGCAGCGACAGGGCGCGCGTCCCGCTCATCCCCGCTCCCGCATCTGCACCGGCGACGCCGGAAGGAGGTCGAGCGCGATCGTTTTTCCGGCGCGATCGACGCGGCCGAACGTGAGAACCCCGGTGGGGCACGACTGAACGCAGGCGGAGCAGCGGACACACTCCGGATCGTTCATCGGCGCGCCCTTGTTCGCGAACGACATCACGTCAATCCCCTGGTGACAGACCGAGGTGCAGACATTGCAGGAGATACACTTCTTCTTCTCGGCCACGATGGCGAAGCGGCTGAAGCGGGCGTAGAGATGCATGAGCGCGGCCAGCGGGCAGAAGAAGCGGCACCAGACGCGCCCCGAGTACCAGAAGTAGACGCCGTAGCCGACGACGCCGGCAAGCGCCACGTCGACGATCCACTTGTACGAGGTCTTCAGCCAGGGATCGAACACCGCGTCGATCGCGTTGCCTTCGGGCAGGAGCCAGCCCGTGACGCGGAGAATCAAGAGAACCACCGCGATCCCGAGGATCCCCTGCCCCGCGAGATTCAGCCGGTTCCAGCCGGGGCCGGGGCCGTGCGGCATCTTCTCACGATGCGTGTCGCCGAGCGTCTCGGCGAGCGCGCCACAGGAGCAGATCCAGCCGCAGTAGACGCCCTTCCCGAAGAAGTAGATTCCGATCGGAATCAGGACGAGCGTCTGCACGACCGAGATGGCAAGCCACCAGCCGAGCGGTTCGTGCGTGAAGACGTTGTAGACGTTGAGCGGCCACGCCAGGATGAGCCCGTAGGCTCGCCAGTACTCTCTACCATGCCCGTAGGTGACGGAGGGAAAGAGCGCGTCGGCGATCCCCGAGGGGAGGAGCCCATGCCGTCCCAGGAGCGGCAAGATCACCTCCGGCAGCAGGAAGAGCGGCACGACCTGGACCGCCATGAGCGTGAGTGTCTGGGCCGTGACGTAGGGGGTGCGGCGCCGCCGGATGCGGCGGATCCCAAAGATCACGACGACGAACGAGTAGGCGAGCGTGTACCAGAACGAGGGGCCCGAGGCGCTGATGGCGAGCGTGCCGAGGAGCGTCGCGGGATCGGCCGCCGCGGCGGCAATGCTCCCTCCGGCCGACGCGAGGAGATCGGGGAGGTTGAACGGGAACCAGTGCCGCGCCTGCCACCACGCCGACGCCGACCCGCCCGACTTCCAGTTGTAGAGCCACGTGCAGAAGAGGACGAAGAGCCCCATGCCCGCCCACATGGCGGGCCGCATCTCCCCCTTGATTCTGATTCCCGAGCGGCGAAAGAAGCCAAGCGGCGCCTCGCGGCCGATCATGGTGAACACATTGTCGTTCGGGATCGACACTTCCCGGCCGGCGGCATCGATCAGATCGACGCGATCGCCGTGAATCTCCTTCACGCGCGTTTCGAACAGGATCGTGGCGGCCTGCCCCGCCTGTTCCACGTTCTCTGGTTTCGGCCGCGCGAATTCCCTGCCACGATGGACCAGTGTGACGCGTGCCCCCGCACGGCCGAGGGCGATCGCCGTCTCGAGCGCCGAGTCACCGCCACCCACCACCAGCACGTCCTTCCCCGCGAAGTCGGCCGGGTCGTGGAGGCGATTCGAGACCTTCTCCAGCTCCTCGCCCGGGACGTTGAGGCGGCGGAAGTCGCCGCTTCGTCCGATGGCGACCACGACGCGACGCGCGCGAAGTGGCTCCCCCTCCGCCAGATGGATGAGCAGCGTCTCCCCGGCACGCTCGATCCGCTCGGCGCGGCCGGTTCGCACGTCGATCTCCGCGGAATCGACCTGCGCGCGGAGTTCCTCGAGGAGCGGTTCCTTCACGGTCGCGGCCACCTGCAGCGCTCCCGCCGGCGTCATCGCCTTCGGGTAGGTGTAGATCGGCTTTCCCTTCGGAAAATTCGCGATCGTGGCGAATGGTTCCGAGGTCTCGAGAACGACGAAGCGGAGCCCGCGCGCCTTTGCCTGGATGGCCGCGGCCATTCCCGCGACGCCACCGCCGACGATGACCAGATCGAGAACTCCGGAACCAGGCGCGGGATGCGATGTGGAGGCGGACCCCAGGCCGGCGGCAATCCGGTCGACGGCCCATGCGCCGGTATCGAGCGAGAATTTGAGGAGCGGGATTCCCGCCAGATCGCCGACGACGTAGACCCCGGGGACGTTCGTGCCGCCGTCCTCGCGTACGTCGGGAAGCGGTTCGACCTTCCCCGCGGGCCAGCGGAGGTGGAGCCAGGAGGCGAATCGGGAGAAGGAGGAGAGCATTCACTGCATGATACACGCGGGCAGGAAAAGTGTGACCGGGCGGTGGGTCGTGTGCCATGACTTTGCAATGAAAAGTACTTGACCAATGCATCGGCGGGGCCGATACTCCGAACTGTCATGGATCATCCCGAATCGACACGCGCCCCTCGGGCGCTCGACGCCGGCGCGGACGAGCATCTACGCGTCATCCGCACCGCCATGGAGCGCGCCGGGTCTTTCACCGCCGTTCCGGGCTGGGGGGGCGTCGGCATGGGAGTTGTCGCGTTGAGCGCGGCGTGGCTGGCCCGAGGGGCACGCGACCCGCACGCCTGGCTCTCGATCTGGCTCGCCGCCGCTGTCGCGGGATTCGCCATCGGGGCGATGACGATGGCCCGGAAAGCCAGCGTCTCAGGCGTTCCCCTTCTGGGTGGAGTCTCGCGCCGCTTCTACCTCACGCTTGGCGCTCCGATCGCCGTCGGCGCGGTCCTCACCGCCGCCTTGGCCGCCCGCGGCGATACCGCGATTCTCCCGGGCGTCTGGCTTCTGCTCTATGGCAGCGCGGTGCTCACGGCCGGGGCCCAGTCGATCCCGCTCATTCCGACGCTCGGATTCTCCTTTTTCGCGGTCGGCACGATCGCGCTCGTCTCCCCCGCTTCCTGGGGAAACGGCTATCTCGCGCTAGGGTTCGGCCTTCTCCAGATCGCGTTCGGCCTCGTCATCGCGCGGAGGCATGGTGGCTGACCGAGCGCGGGCGAAAGGCGGGCCGGAACCTCGTGACGGGAGGCCCGAGGGCCGGGGGAAACGAAGCGTCGCGCCGGAAGCGCTCGGCTCGCTCGACAAGATCATCCACGAGCGGGCCCGGCTCGGCATCGTGAGCGCGCTCGCGGTGAACGAGATGCTCACCTTCAACGAGTTGAAGGAACTGCTGGGACTGACGGACGGGAATCTCTCGGTTCACGCCCGGAAACTCGAGGAAGCCGGATATCTCGCCTGCCGCAAGTCGTTCGAGAACCGGATGCCTCGAAGCGAGTATCGGCTAACGGCAGAGGGGCGGCGCGCGCTGGAGCGGCATTTGGAACACCTCACCGCGGTGATCCGCTGGGCGAGATCGTGACATGATCAACGTCCCGCCTCAAGCTCCCCTGGTGACTCTCGCCTTCCTGGCCGCGGCTCTCCTGATCGCCGCCGGGCTCGCGGGGGCGCTCTTCGGCGCCCTCTCCAAGCGGTCTCGGCTCGTGGTGAGGGGGGCGGCGCTGGCCGGGGTCGTGGCCGGCGCCTACCTCATCGTCTGGACCGGAGCCTCCCTCGCGAGCCGCGAGACGCTCCTGGCCACCGGAGAGACGAAGTACTTCTGTGAGATCGACTGCCATCTCGCCTACTCCGTCACGGGCGTGGAACAGGTGGCGGCGCTCGGGGCCGGCGGACCGGCACCCGCGACCGGCTCGTTCCTGGTGGTCACGCTCAGGACCTGGTTCGACCCCGCGACGATTTCACCACGCCGCCCTCTCGATGCGCCGCTCTGGCCTAATCCGCGAAACGTCCGCGCGATGGACGCCGAGGGTCGCCACTACCGCCCGCTCACGGGCGCTTCGGCGGCGCTGGCCCGCGCGGGGCGCGTCAGCACGCCCCTGACGGAGCCTCTTCGCCCCGGGGAGTCGTACCAGACGCTGCTCGTCTTCGACGTTTCACCGAAGGCTCGAAACGTGAAGCTCTACGTGGGGAATCTCTCTTCGGAGGGCGCCTTCCTGATCGGGCACGAGGCGTCGCCGTTCGCGAAGAAGGCGTGGTTTTCGCTGATGACGGCGGAAGCGGAACGGAGGGAGACGCCGGCCGGGACTTAGGGCGTTCGAGCGCGAGCGGTAGTGTAGGCGAGCGCCAGCCATGCGGCGACGCGCTCGACCGCACGCGTGGCCGCGGCGTCGAAGGCGTTGACCGTGTGGCTGTCGATGTCGATCTGAGCGTAGATGGTCTCTCCCTCGCGGATGAGCACGACGAGTTCCGATCGAGTCTCTAGCGAACAGGCGAGGTAGTTTCCGACCTCTCGCACGTCGGGGATGTTCAGGTCGCGCTTCTCGGCCACCGCGGTGCCACAGATTCCGCGTCCGACGGGAATCTCGGTGTGCTCGGTGGCTGCCCCGACATAGGGACCCAGGTGGAGCATCCCATCAGGGCCGAGCTCGTAAATCCCTGTCCAATCGAAACGATCGTTACTTTCGTGAAGGCCGCGGATGGCTGCCTGAAGGAGCGCCGGCAACGATGCTCCTCCCGCCTTCATCGCGTCGAGCGACGCCAGAAGCGCGCCGATCGTGGGCTCCAGGCTTGTCATTTGCCGAAGGTGGCTGCCAGGCGAGCCCAGTCGGCCGGAGCGATCTGTGCGAGGAGCTTCCACTTGTCGCTGCCATTCGGCTGGATCAGAAGCGCATCCCCCTCCTTCAGCTGATCACGCTGAAACTTGAAAAGCGGGATGAACGGATCTTGATGCGTCACGAGCACGAGGAGCGCTCCATCAGCGAGCGGCGTGCTTAGCCACTTCACGCGGACGTCGCGGCTCGCCTTCGACTTCACGAAGAGATGGATCGTGGTGTCGGCATGCCCGAAGGCGATCTCCGCCGTGTCGCGGCATCGGAACATTGGGCTCGAGTGAACCATTCCGATCTTCAGTCCGAGCGCCTTCACGGCCTTTCCGATGGAGTCCGATTGCGCGCGGCCGATGTCGCTTAGATTCCGCTGCGCCGCGCGGTCGGCATAGTTCACGAGATCGGCGTCGCGCTGCCCCCAGTCGGTGGCGGCATGGCGGAAGAGAAGGACATAGTTCCCCCGCCGCAGAAGATCGACGAGCACCGAATCGGTAGGGCTCGGCACCTCGATCGAATAGCGCCTCGCCTTGACACTGTCGGGCGGGGCCTTCACCACGCTGTCGGGCGCGGTGGACGCGGGAGCCGATATCGCGGGAGCCGCGGGCGCATCACCAGCCATGGATCGCGCCGGCCAGAGAAGAACCAGACAGGCGAGCGTGAAGGAGATTCGGGCCAACGTGGCGCTTCTCATCTGAACCTCCATGGTGCCGCCGTCGCGAACTTCCGGACGGCAAGGAATTCGACCTGCATGGATACGGCCTGGATCAATGGAAACCCCGCGGCGAGCGGGTGGGTCCACGCGAAATAGGCGCTTGGAGCATCACGACTTGCGGAGTAGAGCGATCTGGCCGGCGTGGTAGGCCGCGTGCTGCAGCTGGCCGTGCGCGAGTTCGTAGTAGGTCCCGGTGGTGCCGGGTCGACGCGTCTGGAGCTTGCGGTCGGTCATCTTCGCGATCGCGGCATGGAGCGCGTCGCTAGCCTCCTCGAGCTCGGTGCGCGCCTGGCGCCAGCTCTTGGCGGAAGGTTTGGCGGGCGTGGGCCAGTCGAGATCGTCGGAGACCTGCATCGGCTCCCCCAGCACGCGCGAAC
>JANNMC010000009.1:0-2864 GCA_031397435.1 Candidatus Eiseniibacteriota bacterium | reverse complement strand
CCCAGACAACAATCATCGTCACCTCGGCGCCCTCACTCGTGGCGCCCGAGACGAACAGCCGGACCGTCATCCTGGCGCCGGAAGCCCCGACGAAGGGCCCCATCGTCAGCGTCTCCGGCCTGGTCAGCGCCGGGACGAAGTCGACCACGACGATCAGCGCGACGGCCACGGAACCCACATCCGTCCTCCTGGCCCGCTCGCTCGATCGGGTGAACACCGCCGGTGCCGTCACGAAGGCCGCGTCGGGGATCGTTACCTTCGACGCCGATCTCTCCGGACTTCCCACGGGCAACAACGCCATCTGGACCGTGGATCAGGAACCGGCGGTGGTTGCGCCGACGTCCTTCACCATCAATCCGGGCGACGCGCTCTTCTTCTCCGTGACCTCGTCCGATCCCGACGGCGATCCGCTCTTCGGCCTCACAGCCGACTTGACCGTGCTGCCGGCCGGGAACACCGCCAGCTTCACGGCCAACGGAACCTTCACGTCGGGCAGCTTCTCCTGGACGCCACGTCCGGAGGACGCCGGCACGTTCGCCATCGAGTTCACGTCCTTCAACGCCCTGGTGGGGAAGGCAACGACCACGGTGACCGTTCGAGCGGTGGCCCCGGCGCGCATCTTCCTGGCGGGCAACAAGAAGATCCGGCTCTCGTCGAATCGCCCGTTCGGCTGCATCCAGATCGAGCCGGCGAATGCCGCCTTCACGCTCTTCGACATCGATCTCACGTCGATCCGCATGGTCTCCATCGGGACCGGTTCGGTTTCGGAGATCGCGGCGAACTCCACGAAGTCGGCGGTGATCGGCGACCGGGACGGCAATCAAATCGACGACATCCAGGTCTGCTTCAGCAAGGCGGACTTCCGCGCCCTCTTCAGCCTTCTGCGCGGATCGAACAGCGTGCCGGTGATCGTTCGAGGACGCCTCGTCTCGGGCGCGATCTTCCAGGGCTCGGTCACGATCGATATTCTGGCTGGCGGTGGGGTCCTCCAGACGGTCATGTCGCCAAATCCACTTAACCCGTCGGGGATGCTGAGCTTCATCACGAAGACGCCCGGCGCGGTCCGCGTCTCCTTGTTCGATCTCCAAGGGCGTTTCCTCCGGACGATCTGGGAAAGCCGGTCGGCGGCCCCCGGGGCGCACGAGGTTCCGGTGGAGGCCCGCGGAGCCGACGGCCGCACCCTCTCCTCCGGCGTCTACTTCTTCCGGATCGAGAGCCGCGACGGGGTCGACACAGGACGATTCACGGTCTTGAAGTAATCGGCGCCGCGTCCCCAGGACGCGCGCGAGGGCTCACGCCGGCTGCTGTATACTGGCCGGCGTGAGCACCCTCGAACCGGGCCGTCAACTCGCCCACTACCGCATCGAGGGCCGCCTTGGTTCCGGCGGCATGGGCGACGTCTATCGGGCCCTCGACACCAAGCTCGGCCGTTCGGTCGCCCTCAAGGTCCTGCCCGCCGCGACCACGGCCGATCCAACCGCGCGCCGGCGCCTCCTGGAGGAGGCGCGCGCGGCCGCCGCGCTCACCCATCCCCACATCGTCACGATCTACTCCGTCGACACGGCCGATGGCGCCGATTTCATCGTCATGGAGCACGTGGAGGGGAAGAGCCTCAAGGAGCATCTCGAGGAAGGGCCGCTGGAAGTTCCCGCCCTGCTCCGGCTCGGGATCGAAGTGGCGGACGCCCTGGCCGCCGCCCACGCGATCGGCCTCATCCACCGTGACATCAAGCCGGCCAATATTCTCCTGACCCCCCAGGGCGCCGCCAAGGTCCTCGACTTCGGCATCGCCAAGCGGATGGCAACGGCCTCGACGGAGACGATCGGGCAGACCGCCACCAACATCACCGGCGCCGGTATGGTCGTCGGCACCGTGGCCTACATGGCCCCGGAGCAGGCGCGCGGCGACACGCTCGATGGGCGGGCTGATCTCTTCTCGCTCGGCGCGACGCTCTACGAGGCGGCGACGGGGCGGCAGGCATTCGAAGGCGCCACGGCGCTCGACACGATGATCGCGGTGACGACCAAGGAGCCACCGAACGCGAGCACCGTTCGCCCGGAGCTGCCCGCCGACCTCGACATCATCCTGGCCCGCGCGCTCGCGAAGAAACGCGACGACCGTTATCCCTCGCCGCGCGAACTGGCCGATGCGCTCCGGGGACTTCGCGAGGGAGGCGACAAGCTCTCGAGTTCCATGGGAGCGCTGCGAGTCCTGCCCGCCACGGTCCCGAACAATCTCCCGACGCCGCTCACGTCTTTCATCGGCCGCTCTCGAGAGCGGGCCGAGGTGCGGCGCCTCTTCGTGACGGCTCGCATGGTGACGATTCTGGGGCCGGGTGGAAGCGGTAAGACGCGGCTTGCGGTCCAGGTGGCGAAGGAGGTGCTGGGCGAGTTTGCCGACGGAGTCTGGCTGACCGAGCTGGAGGCGCTTGTCGATCCGATGCTCGTGGCGCAGCAGGTGGCGAGGGCGTCCGGGGTCCAGGAGGAGCCGGGAACTCCGATCGCGGCGACGCTGGCCGCCGCACTGGGATCGAAGATGGTCCTCCTGGTGGTCGACAATTGTGAACACCTGGCCGCCGCGGTGGCGCCGCTCGTGGCCACGCTCATGCGCGCCGCTCCAAACGTCCGGGTGATCGCCACGAGCCGGGAAGCGCTCGGCGTTCCGGGGGAAGTGATCTGGCGGATTCCGACCCTCTCCGTCCCTGACCCGCGCACGTCGGTCATCAAGAGCAAGGAGGCGGCGGGACGCTACGAGGCGGTTCGCCTCTTCGTCGATCGCGCGCAGGCCGTGCAGCCCGCCTTTCAACTGACCGACAAGAACGCCGCCACCGTGGCGCAGGTCTGCCATCGCCTCGACGGCATCCC
>JANNMC010000333.1:0-13677 GCA_031397435.1 Candidatus Eiseniibacteriota bacterium | reverse complement strand
GATCACCCATCCCGGAGATGATCGTCTGATGAAGATCGCCCTCGACGCGCACGTGAAGCGTGGGGTCCTCCTCCCGGAGGCGGTGAAGCCCCGAGCCGACCTTCTCGTCCTCGCCCTTCGACTTCGGCGCGATCGAGACTTCGTGATTCGCGTCCGGAAAGGGAATGGTGCGAAGTACGATCGGGTGCGCCTTGTCGCAGAGCGTCTGCCCCGTGTGCGTCTCGCGCAACTTCACGGCGGCGCCAATGTCGCCGGCGTTGATGTTGTGCGCGTCTTTCCGTTCCTTCCCCTGCACGATGTAGATCTGTCCGATCTTCTCGGCGCGCTGGGCGCTGGAGTTGAAGACTTCCTTGCCATGGGTCAGGGTGCCGGAGAAGACACGGATCAGCGAGAGATCTCCCGCCTGCCCCTCGCCGCTCGTCTTGAAGACAAGCGCCGCCAGCGGAGAATTCGCCTCGGGCTTGAATTCCACCTTCTCGTCGCTCCCCGGCTTCTTCCCCACCACGGCGCCGAGATGATCAGGCGAGGGGAAGAGATCGAGGATCGTGTCGAGGAAGAGATCGAGTCCCAGGAACGGCATGGCCGCGAGCGGCATGGCCGGAACGAAGTTGCGATGCAGCACGCCCTCGCGAAGCCCGAGGTGAATCTCCTCCACCGTCAGGTCGGCTCCGCTCAGGAATTTCTCCAGGAGCGTGTCGTCAGCCTCGGCCGCGGCGTCAACCAGCGCGGAGCGGGCCTCCTTCACGTCCGCCTCCAGATCCGCGGGGATTGGCGTCTCCTTCAGCGCGCCTTCCTTCTCGAAGAGGAACGCCTTGTTCGCGGCGAGATCGACGAAGCCGCGAAACTTCTCCCCTTCACCGATGGGCCAGGAGATCGCGACGAAGCGCTTCCCCAGTTTATCGGTCGCCCCCTGAATCGTCTTCGTGAAGGAGGCGTGCTCCTTGTCCATTTGCGTCACGGCACAGAAGATCGGACAGCCGCGCTCCTCGATACGCTCCCACACGGCTTCCGTCCCCGCCTCGATACCGGCAGGGGCCTTGAGGCAGAGCACCGCGGCGTCGGCCGCTTCCAATCCGGAGACGAGATCACCGACGAAGTCGGCGTAACCGGGTGTGTCGATGAAGTTGATTTTCTGATTCTTCCACTCGATGGGGGCGAGGCCGAGGCTGATGGAGATTCGCCGGTGCTGCTCTTCCGCGGTGAAGTCGAGTGCCGTGGTGCCGTCCTCGATCTTCCCCTGGCGTGCGATCGCCTTCGTGCGGAAGAGCGCCGCTTCAATGAGGGAGGTCTTTCCCGTCCCGTGATGCGACACCAGGGCGACATTTCTGATCTGACTACTCAGATACTCTTTCAAGTGAGCCCCCAATCTTCATGGTAAGTTCATTGATTTCATGGGACTACGGGCTTTTGATAAGGGTACCACAGCGGGTTGGGGAGCGTCAAGGAAGGGTGCGGCGGGGAAAAACGAGTGGGGGGCGCTTTTCGCACCCCCCACTCGGGAGTTACTGGAGTTGTGAAACTTGCTTAGTTCTTGCGGTTGCGCGTCGCGAGAATTCCGAGAAGCCCGCCGCCGAGCAGAAGCATCGACATCGGCTCCGGAGCGCTGCCACCGCCACCGCCGGTTCCGCCACCGCCGCCAGTTCCGCCGCCACCACCAGTTCCGCCACCGCCGCCAGTTCCACCACCGCCACCAGTGCTGCCACCGCCACCCTCGCCATCATGCGAGAACGGAGCGAAGACGTACTTGGTGTGGTGCGCGCCGACGATGTGATCGAACGCATCGAAGTGGACCAGCGAGTAGCCGGTAACCACGACGTTGTAGGCGTTGATCGAGCCGGTGTCGGTCGCCGCGAGCGTGCCCGTGCCCGAGAAGTCCGTGATCGCCGCATCGGTGCCCGACATGTTGCCAAGGCCCCACTGCGTGAACGACGTGCCCGCGCCGTAGATGCCGTGCGTCGGAAGCGAAGAACCGTCGCCCGTGATCGGGACGGCGCCGTCGGCGCTCGTGAACTCAACCGTCGGATTGGAGGCCGCCGACGGATCCGTGAACACCGCGCTGCCCGTGGTCGTGCCCGTCAACGTGATCGAGCCCGTCTCGCTCGTGAGGAACGCGGCCGTCAGCTTGACATCGTCGATCGCCGAACCGTCCGTGATCACCCAGAGCTTGAAGCTGCTGCTGCTGATGACCCACGTCTCCGACCCAGTGTCATACGTGGCGCCGTCGATGTAGATCTGAAGATTCGGAACCGCGTTCGCCGTACCGGCGCCCATGATTCCGAGGGCGAGTGCACCAACAACTAGAAACTTCTTGAGCATGAAGCCCCCACGATTAAGGTACCCGACTACCAGTCCGGCCGGACTGGCCTCACCGACGCAATCGACCAGAATTTTACCGGTTCGATCGCCCGCCTCTTACTGCACCCGAGAAGACTATACGATTTCCGTGCTTTCTGCAACCCCTACTTCCTCTCCAACAAGGGCCTACGAGCAATGGTACCGGCTATTGAGTTAGCCGTTTGATCCGGTCGCGAATCCCCGGAATCTGGGGAGCGTCGGGAAAATCGCGCAGGAATTTCGACAGGTAGCTCAGCGCCAGTCCCTTCAACCCCTTGCTCTCAGCCACGTTAGCCCCTTCGATCAGCGCTCTGGCGGTGAGGATCGACTTCGGGTGGTGCAGCGTCATATCGTCTACGACCTTGAGCGCCAAATCCTTATCCTTCAACTCACTATAGCAGCGAAGCAAGTTCCATCGGACGGCGGCCGCGCCGGCCGAAGTGCTGTCCGATCGAATCATCCGAACGTACGAATCGGCCGCCTTGCGCAGGGCGATCTGGACCCCGGCCTTGTCCCCTGCCCGGACGTAGTGCTCCACGACCGAGATCGGCGCCTGGGCCCCCGCGGGCGTCCGGGGGAACCTCGCCGGAATTGATTCGAGAAGCGTCTTCGACTTTTCCCAGCGCCCTGCCCGGTCCTCCAGCATTGCCTGGCGGAGGATCGCCATTGAAGCGAGTTCGGAGGCCTGAGGATACCGGGCCGCGACGGCTTCGTAGGTCTGGCGCGCCTCGTCGGCGCGGTTCGAGCGCTCCGACAGGACCGCGGCGTCGAACAGGGCGCGGGGCGCTACCGGCGACGCGGGAAACACGAAGGCAAGCCGCTCCAGAGCCTCGATGCTTGCCGAATGATCCCGTTCCGACATGCTCCGGAGTTTGATCCTCGTGTACCGGACCTCGGGGATCATCGGTGACATTTCGGCGACGCGGGTGACCAGCGCCTCCAGCGAATCAAGCCCCGCCATGGCCTCCGGCATCTTCTTCTGTTCGAGAAGCGTATGGACCCATCGGCTTCTGACTTGGGCCTCCAGGCTCGGCGCCAGGCCGCCGCCGTTGGCAAGCCCCTGGTAGTAGGTTTCCGCCGCCTGGATCTCCAGGCCCGCTCCACGCTCATCGCCAAGCTCTTTCCGCAGATCGACGATCATGATCGGTAGACTGAGCACGAAGTCCTCGACACCCGTCGAGTCAGGCGGGCGCGGCGGATACCGAACCATCATCGACTTCATGGCGTCGATGGCCTCCTCGAAGCGACCCATCCGTCGCAGCGAACCCGCGATCAAGATGTCCGCGCGACGCGTCACCGACGTGTCGCCTTCCGCTAGTTCCACCAGGGCGCGGCAACGGTCGAGCGCCAAGTCAGGACGTCCCGCGGCGTGGGCCAGCCGGGCTGCTTCGATCTCCCCCTGACTGATGACCTGTAGGAGCCGCCGTTCGATGGCCGAGCGCGGCCGGCCCATCGCAGTCGACCGGAGCGCGGCGGAGGCGCCCTCGACGGCCCCGAGGTACTTCAGCCGTAGCGTCAGTCGCGTTGTGGAATCCGGAGTCGCGTCCAGGAGCGTCGCCGCCTGCTCGGCGCGATAGGCTTCCCATAGCCCTTGCTGGAGGCGGTAACGATCCGCCCGCCGCGCGGCATCGCCGCACCCTTGAACCGCGGGCACGAGGGCCAGGAGTAGGCACGCCACGCCGAGACTTCGGCGCCACGGGTGTTGCTCGCGACGCGTCATCATTCCGCATCCGTCCTGGCGTGGTAGTACCGTGTCACCATGCTCCAAACAAAGTAGGTGGCCACCGTGCTCACGAGGGCATAGAAGATGAGGAGATAGGCGATGTTTTCCGGCCTCGTGCCCCTCACGATGAGCGGTCCACCTACCTGGACGACGAGTTGAATCGCGAGCGCCGGGAGCGAGAGGAGCAGAACGAATGGATAGGTCGTGGCAAATCTGTCGAATCCCTCCGTCACGCCAAGACGGACCGCCTGGATCGCCCCGACGCTCTTAGAGACGGCGATGACGGGGACGTAGATCAAGATCGTCGTAATCGCGTAGCCGATCGCCACGCTCACGAGCCAGGTCACCACCGACCTCGACACTCCGCCCTGGACGAGCGCAGCGACAATCCGAAGCAAATTGCGAGCGACGAAGAGCTGCCAGACGTACGTCAGTAGGAAGGCTATGGCCAGCGCCAGAAATGTGGGAATCATCGCGCTTCGAACCCGCCGCGCCCACGTCGGCGAGGCTCCAAGGGACGGCTTGAGGCGCACGAGAACATGCGAGGTCAAATAAGGAAGCGCCATGGCGCCGAGCACGATGAACGTCACGGACTCGACGTAGGAGAATGTCAGCGGGAGGAGCTCGAGAAATCCGGGGTATTCAATCGCCGCCTCGCCGACCAGCCCTTGCGCCACGCTGCCGGCGATCGCCATTCCCCAGGCCGTCCCTAGGTTTAGCCCGCCGACCAGGAAGATCCACTGTGCCGCGAGGATCGTCAGGAGGGGAGCACATTCGCTGAAAGAGAAGGATCGAAATGCCGCGTTCGCGCAAATTCCGGCGGTCTTGAAGCTCCCGGCCATCAACCCTCCGCTCTGAGACCTTACACTTTGGGGATCAGCCACCCATGATAGCGGGAATCGCGCGACGCCGCCACTCGCCCGAAGGCGAATGCGCTTGCCGATGTACAGCCATGGGCGGTTACGTCAGCCCCCCAGATTCTGGAGTTCCCTCTTCACTTGCCCGGCCACGGGCGACTTGGGATAGTCCCTCAGAAACCGCCGCAGGTAGGCTGCAGCCCGCTGCCGGTTTCCGAAGCCAATCGAGGCCCGCGCCGCCTGGACGAGAATCTGTGCCGTGTACGGATGCCGCGAATCGTTTCGGAGCATTTCCTCCGTGATCGAGTAGACACCCGTCGAGTCTCCCGAAGCGGCGAAAATCTGGAACATCTTGACCCGGAAGAGGGGAGCCACCTGGCCCGAGCTGTCTCGCTCCACCAACTGGCGATAGGTGGTAATGGCCTTGGCGAAGTAGAGTTGAGCCGCCGTGCGGCGCCCCTCCTTCATGTAGTGTTGAATCACGGCCATGGGGGCCTCCGCGGCCGCGGCCGAGCGCGGATAACGTAGGGGCACCATCTCAAGCGTCGCCTTCGCCAGCATCCATTCCCCCATCTTTTCCTGAACTATTCCCAGGCGGTACAGCGCTAGCGGAGCCACGTCCTGGGAATTCGGGAATCGTCGAAGAACCGCCTCGTATCGCTCCCGGGCGTTCGCCGTCTGCCCCTTCTGCTCCAGGATGGTCGCCGCCTCCAGAAGCGAACGCGCGGCCAGCGGAGATGTGGGGAAGTCGGTTGAAACGCGGTCGAGAATTCCGATTCCCTCGCTTGGATCCCGCTCCACCGTGGCCTTGAGCTTCCCCTTCGCGAACGCAACCTCGGCCAGAAGGTGGCGAAGCTCCGGTGTTCCACCGACCAGACGCTCCAGGGTGTTCGCCTCCTGAAGGGCCCGGTCTGTCTGGTTCAGCTCGAGACTCGCGCGGAGAATCCGGGCGCGCACCTGCGCCTCGAGCTCCGGCACCATGGGGCGGTCGAGCAGGCTTGTGAAGTACTCGAGCGCGCTCCGCAATTCGCGGCCCGCGCCTTCCTCGTCGCCGAGGTTGCGGCGCAGGCTCACGATCGCACCGGGTATCGCCAGGACGGGATCCTCGCCGTTCGGCGGCGGAGGAAGCGGAGGATAGGTCACCAGGATTCGCTTCATCTGCGCGATCGCGTCTTCGTAACGCCGAAGCCCTTGGTACGCGGCCACCGCCATGAATGCGGCCTGCCGCGAGGTCACGGTGTCCGATGCGGAGTCGGTCTGGAGCCGTTCGGCCGCCTCCAGCGCAAGATCCGCTCGTCGTGCGGCAAGGGCCAGCCGGGCACCGGATGCCGCGGCGACACCGACCGCGCGAATCGTGGCCCGCGCCACTTCTCCCGCCTCACCCGCGGCGGTGACGGCGTGTGGCCCTGGAGCCGACTTCCCCACCTTGAGATAGATCGCCCGGAGTTTCATGAGTGCCGCCGAGTCAGGCTCCACGGAGCCTAGGCGCTGTTCTTCCTCGGCTTTCCGCGCCTCGTAGAGGAGCTTCTCGGCACGATAGAGGCTCGCGCGCTCGGCGCCGCCTCCACAGCCGACGACGAGTGTTGCGGCCAGTGCCACGAGCAGCGTCCGGAGAATGTGGCGCGCCATCACTTCTCCCCCCTGGCAGCGCGATAGAGGCGCGCCGCGGTCCCGTAGGTGAGATAGGTTGCCACGCTCGTCGCCAGGGCATAGACGCCGAGCAGGACCGCGATGAACTCAGGACGGAGGCGCGACACGACCAGAACGCCCTGGCGCTCCAGGAGGAACTGGATGAGGACCGCCGGCGCGCCGTAGATCACGCTGAACACCAGCGTGACCGGCCAGGAGCGAAGTCCGAAGCGGATGCCGTACCCGATGGCCCGCAGGGGGTTGGTGCGCGCCTGCACGGCTGCCACCGGAACATAGAGGAGCAACGTCAGAATGCCGTATCCACCGAGCGTGACGGCAAGCCATCCGAGCGTTCCTCCCATCGGCTCCGACATCCACTGGCGCCACGCGGCCATGATCCCCGGCGAGGCGAATCGCTGCCACCCCCAGATACAGCCGACACCCGCGAGACCGGCGAGGAGTGTCGGGAAGAACGCGCCGGCCAGCCGCGACGCCGCTCCGGCCCCAAGCGAAAGGGCGCGGTCGGTTCGCGCGTAGTAGCGCAGGAGCATCAGCGGGATGAGAAGCGCCCCTGGAACGACGTAGAGGAAGCTTTCGACCCAGCCAAGCAGGATCGAAAGATACCCATAGAAAGCTGGATAGTGGAGATTCTCCAGGCCTCCAGCCAAGCGCACGATCGGCGCCACGAAGCTCATGCCCCACGCGGTGTGAAGCTGCGTCGACATCGCCAGGAAGAGCCACTGCGCGGCAAGAATCCAAAAGAAGGGCGCGTACTCCGACCAACGCAACCCTCGTAGGGTGTCGATGACGGAGTCGACCGCGATTTCAATGGAAAGCTTCATGGACACCTCGGTTACCGGTTGATTCTGCGGGGCCAACACCGGAGACTATCGCCCATGAGCCTACTCGACCAGTACCTTCTTGTGCGCCGCCCGGGAGCGAACCCGGAACGGATCGATCTGCACGTGGACACGCCTTGCGGTATCGGCCGCGCCCCTGAAAATCGAATCGTCCTCACCGATTCCTCGGTGTCGCGCCAGCACGCGCGCCTCTTTTCCCGCGAGGATTTCTGGTGGGTGGAAGACCTTGGAAGCAAGAACGGGACGAAGGTGAACGGCAATCTCATCGAAGGGCCGAAGCGCCTGAAGCAGGGCGACGGCCTGCAGGTGGGATCGTTCCAGCTCGTTTTCTCTTCGGAGACCGCCTCGGCCTCCGCCCGGCTGGCCGACGTGGCCGCGCCCGCGAACATGACCTCGGTCCCGCTGGAATCCCTTGGCACCGGATCGGACACGCGCGCCTTTGCCGGAAACATGTCGCCGGAGCGAGTCGGCTCGTTCCTGAAGGCGATGGACCGGATCGGGCAAGCACTGATCGTCCACCGGCCGCTCGACGAACTCTACCAGTTCATCGTCACGCTTGCCTCCGAGGTGCTTCGCGCCGATCGCACGGCGCTTCTCCTGCTGGAAGAGGGGGGCGAGCTGGCGGCGAAGGCCGTGATGACGAGCGGCAACGCAGCGGCCGGCGACATCGTGGTCAGCCGCACCATCGCGCAGAAGACCATCGAGCAGCGCCAGGCCATCCTCATCGGAAACGCCATGGCCGATACGCGCTTCAAGGAGCAGCAGAGCGTCATTCAGCAGCGGATCCATTCGGCCATGTGCGTCCCGCTCTGGCACGAGACCGACGTGCTCGGACTTCTCTATGTCGACAACACGGCCGCGGTGGTCCCCTTCGAGGAGTCGGATCTCCGCATCCTCACCTTCCTCGCGCATCTCGCGGCCATGAAGATCCGAGAGACCGAGGTGCACGAGGAACTCCAGCGCCGGGAGCGGATGCAGGCGGAGCTGAAACGGGCGGCCACCCTTCAGCAGTCGCTCCTGCCGACCGGCGCCCGGAAGGTGGGGCGAATGGACATCGCCGGCAAGAACATCCCTTCGTTCGACGTCGGCGGCGACTACTTCGATTTCGTGCCCGGGCCCGACGGCCGCATGGTCGTGAGCCTTGGGGACGTCATGGGAAAGGGAATGGCGGCGGCCCTTCTCATGACCGATCTCCGCGCCACCATGCGCGCCCAGGCGGAAGTGGGCCGGCCGATCACCGATCTGACGTCGCGGCTCAATCGCTCCATCCACGAGAACGTCAGGGGCGAGCGCTTCATCACGCTGATGGTCGCGATGGTGAACGGTGAGACGGGAGATATCGCCTACGTCAACGGCGGCCACAACCCGCCCTATCTGCTCCGAGCCGACGGAACACTGGAGACGCTCACCGTCGGAGGGCCCCTGCTCGGGATTTTTCCGGAGGCGGCCTACGAAACGGCGACGATCACCCTGGGCGCCGGCGACGTCCTGACGCTCTACAGCGACGGGGTGACCGAAGCGCGAAGCCCCGAGGGGGAGGAGTATGGCGAGGAGCGTCTGGAGGCGTTTCTCCGCGCGCACAAGGACATGCCGCCGGAGAAACTGGTGCACGAATTGATCGAGGATGTCGTGTCGTTCACAAACGCCGTCCAGTTGGCGGACGACGTGACCGTCGTCGTCATCAGGTGCGATTCGTAGCCGATCGCTGAGCGCTGACCGCTAATTCGAGATTGCGCTCCACCAGCTTCGAATGGAGCAACGTGTCCCGGTAGTTTTTCCGCGCGAAGGAAGTGCGCGCCTTCGCCAGTTGGGCGCGCGCTTCCCGCGCCAGCCGATCCGCCGCCGTGTTGAGCCGATCCCCCAGCTCCCCCTTCGCCTGCTCCAGGGCGCGCGACGCTCGCTTCAGCGCCTTCTCCGCCGTCTCCTCCCGCACCGGAAGGTCGTTGCAATCGCGGAGCAGCGCCAGGACGCCATCGCGAACTTCGCGCGTCATCGCGTAGGCGCGGCGGGTCGCTCCGTCCTTTTCGAGCCGCCTGGCCTCTTTCTGGCGCCGCTCCAGCGGAACCAGCCGGTCCCGCTCCAGAGCGCCGCCGCCGTCGCGCAGGACCTCGCGCGCCCGTCCCAGCGCATCGTCCGTCCGGTCGAGCGTCATGGCCACGTAGTCCGGGTCGTCCTCGGGAGGACCGAGATGTACGGCGATTTCCCGCGCCATCCCCCTCGCCTCCATGGTCAGCCGCTCGGCACGCGCGTAGAGATTCTCGGCGAGCGCCTCCCGGGCCTCTTGCTGGTGTGCTCTCGCGGTTTCAAATTCCTCGCGGGCTTTTCGATTGAACGAGCGGGCTACTTTCGTCTTCACCGAGCGGAGAATCGGCTCGGTTCGCTCCACGGCCCGTCGCGCGCGGGCACTCTCGTCCGGAGTCTGCTTGTCGAGGTTCACCGTCGGCTTCGCCGGCTTCGGCGACCGCTTCGCCGCCGGCTTCGTCGATCGCTTCGCCGACATCTTCGCCATCGGCTTCGGCGTGGCCACGCTCGCGGGTGGGGTCTTCGTAGCGCTTACCGCTGCGGGCGGGACCGGCACGGATGCCTCGGCGGCGTCTCCCACGGAGGGGGGCGGCGGAGACGCGGGCTCGGAAGGGGTCGAGGCGGGCGCCGCGGAGGGCATGGGAGTCGCGGTTGTCGAGTCGGACGCCACGGCATAAGACGCCACGGCGGCGACGGATTCGTCCGGGACATCAGCTTGGGAAGGCGCACCCTCCCCGAGGAAGACGAGAGCAAATACGACAGCGCTCGCCGGCCTGAAGAGGCCCCAGCGAATCACGGCATGCCTCATGAGGTGGGTCTGTGGTCGATGTCCATTCGTTGTTCCGGCTTCGGAATCAGGTTCAAAATAGGCAAACTCTATGCCAGCAAGAGAGTTAGGGATGCCAGGATCGGCGAACTCCAAGCGGCCGTGCAAACTGCGGCCACCTGGGCCCTCCAAGGGGGGCGGCCGCCGGTGTGCCGCACTGCCCGACTTCGGACCGCCGAACGCTGGCGCGTACCGGGGCGTACGGCCCGCTGTCGCTCGGTCAGGGGGTTGGCGACCCTGGTTCCGCGCTCTCTGGATCGGCGCCGCCGATCGGGATCGCGTGACTTTCCATGCGGGAGTATAGGGCTCGCCGGCTGATTCCCAGGAGCGCGGCGGCACGGGTCTTGTTGCCTTGGGCCCGTTCCAGCGCCTCCAAGATCATCCTCCGCTCCATCTGGTCAATGCTCAAACCCATCGAGAGGAGTTCTCCGGAGTCCGCGGCCAAGCGTCCGCGCTCGATCGGGAAATGGTGCCGATCGATCGGACCAGGCCCTGCCAAAATGCAGGCGCGTTCGATAAGGTTCTGCAATTCGCGGATGTTCCCCGGAAAATCGTAGCTCTTCAGATAGTCGAGCGCCTCGGGGCGAAGGTCGGAGAGCGCACGATCGTACTTGGTGAGGAAATGGGACACCAGCGCCGGCACGTCCTCGCGTCTTTCCCGCAGCGGCACAAGGTTGATCGGGAAGACGTTCAGGCGGTAGTAGAGGTCTTCCCGGAACTTCCCCTCGCGGATCATCTCCTCCAGGCTTCGGTTGGTGGCCGCGAGGATGCGGACGTCGGTGTGCCGCATCTCCTCCCCCCCGACGCGGACGTAGGTGTGATCCTGAAGGAAACGAAGCAGTTTCACCTGAATGCTCTGCGGCAGTTCACCGATCTCGTCCAGGAAAACGGTGCCTCCGTCCGCCACCTCAAAGCGCCCCGGCTTCATCCGCACGGCCCCCGTGAAGGCGCCGCGCTCGTGTCCGAAGAGTTCCGATTCCAGGAGCGCCTCGGGCAGCGCGCCACAGTTGACCGGCATGAAGGACCCCTTGGCACGAAGGCTGGCCGCGTGGATCGCCTGCGCGATGACTTCCTTACCCGTGCCACTCTCCCCGGTAATGAGCACGCTGGCGTCGGTCGGGGCGACGCGCTTCGCCAGATTCAGGGCGTCGCGCATGGCGGCGCCTTGACCCACGATGTTGTCGAAGCGGTGGACGGGTATCTGCTCCTGCAGCGTGTCGATCCGCCCTTGCAGCAGTTTCGATTCGGACTTCAGCTTCCTCGTCTCCAGCACCTGGCGGACGCGGACCGGCAGTTCCTCCAGCAGGTTCTCCTTCAGGATGTAGTCGGAGGCGCCTTCCTTCATCATCTGCACGGCCTCCCGGGCATCGCCGAAGGCCGTCATGAGGATGACGTCGGGCAGGTAGCTCTGCGCTCGCGCCTGGCGAAAGACCTCGACGCCGCTGGCGCCCGGCATGCGCATGTCCGAGACGACCAGGTCGAAGGTGCGGCTTCGAAGCTCGTGAATGGCGGCATCGCCTCCCAGCGCCACCGAAACGTCATAGCCCTGCTCGGCCAGGGTCGTCTGGATCAGGCGACAGAGGTTTTCTTGGTCTTCCGCGACGAGGATTCGCTCGGCCATGACGCGTCTGGCTCCCTGGGTGTCTAGCTGCCGTGCACCGGCAGGCGTATCTCGAACTGGGCGCCGCCACCGGGCGCGGCTCCCACCTTAACCGATCCGCCGTGCTCGGAGACGATCCGTTCCACGAAGGCGAGTCCCAGCCCAGTCCCCTTCGCGCGGGTGGTATAGAACGGCTCGAAGATCTTGTTCCGGATCTCGAAGGGGACGCCGGGCCCGGTGTCCTCGAAGTAGAGCCGCACCTGCCCCCGGCGCTCCAGCACGCGGACCTTGAGCCGGCCGCCGTCGGGCATCATGTCCCGGGCGTTCAGCGCGAGGTTCAGAAAGACGTGGTGGAGCGCGTGCGGATGACCCTCCACCGTCAGCGTCTCCGAGGCGCTCCACTCCAGATCCACCGCGATCTTCGATCGCTCCAGTTCCACGCGCAGAATGTCGAGCGATTGGAGGAGGACCAGCCTCAGGGTGAAGGGCTTTGGATCCCCTTTCGGGCCCC
Source organism: Candidatus Eiseniibacteriota bacterium (assembly GCA_031397435.1). GTDB lineage: Bacteria > Eisenbacteria > RBG-16-71-46 > SZUA-252 > SZUA-252 > SZUA-252. Next base: position 1,315 of record JANNMC010000333.1, on the reverse strand, counting down.
GTGAGAGGTCGAGGAAGTTCTGCACGAACCCCCCCATGCGAATCACCTCCTCATCGATCATCCGGAGGAGATCGGCCCGCTCCGCCGCCGGAATCGCGTCGCCCCGCTGCAGCCGCGCGGAGGCGCCTCGGAGCACCGCCAACGGATTTCGGATCTCATGCGCCACGCCCGCCGCCACCTGCCCGAGCGATGCCAGTAAGTCGGTATGGCGCAGGTTCTCCTCGATAAGCGCCAGGTGCCCGACCGTTCGCACATAGCCCAGCCCGATCAGGATCACCAGAAGTGAGGCGAAGATGGCCGTCACGAAGAGCGAGGTGCGGATCAAGGTTAGCGGCCGGAAGGCCGCCGATGCCCCCTCCACGACGACCGCGCCCAGCACCGACCCGTCGGCGTCCAGGACGGGGGCGTATCCAGAGCGGAGAAACTCGCCATCTTTTTCGTAGAGCGACGAGTGGGCCGCCTCGCCGATGAGGGCGCGCTCCAGCGCCGCGCGGTCCAGCGGCGGCACGGCCGGCTCGAAGTCGAACGGCTGGCGCAGGCTAAGGAGTTCGCGCCGTTGCGCATCCAGGAGAACGATGTTCGAGGCCTCGGCGCTTTCGGCAAGCTTTCGCCATTCCCCCCGGACGAAGTCGGCGGCGTCGATGGCGTCCATCTGCGAGACGAAGTCGACGGCGTTCGTGTCGGCCAACGCTTCGGCCGCGCGCCGCGGCTCCGCCTCCTCGCCGGTCGCCGCCGCGTCCGCCATGCGCACCAGGGCCGCGAACTGTTCCGGCTTCACCAGGAGTCCCGCGATCTGGGCGGTCCCTTCCAGGCGCTTCCCCAGCTCCTGGTCAAGCAGCCGCTGCGAGGTGCGGATGGAAAGGAAAATGGTGGCGTTCACGGCGACCACGAGGGCGCCGAGGAATGCTAGCGTCCAGAGGACGCGCGGGCGAAGCTGTTGGATTTTGAGAAGCATGGCGGAGCGCCGAGGCGCCAACCACTAGCGTACCGAGCGCGGAGGCGGCAAGTCAACGAAGGCGAGTCCCCGCCGGCTATGATAGGTTCGGCGAATGACATTTCGGGATTCCGTCGCGCTCCCCCTTCTCTTCGGGGTGCTCTCGGGCGCGCTGGGCGGGTTGATGGGAATCGGAGGGGGAATCATCCTCGTTCCGCTCCTGCTCCACTTCCTGCACCACTCCCAGCATGAGGCACAGGGGACGTCGCTCGCCTTCTTCATCTCCACCGCGGTCGTGGCGGTGATCCCCTACGTTCGGAACGACTCGGTGCCGTGGAGTCTGGTGGGCGTGCTGGCGCTTGGCGCGGTGCCCGGCGTCAT
>JANNMC010000321.1:0-1522 GCA_031397435.1 Candidatus Eiseniibacteriota bacterium | reverse complement strand
ACGGTGAAGGATCGTCGCGGTACGACGACTCGATCGCTTTCGAGGAGCGGAATCTCCATCCACCTCTCCCAGGTACGCCCCGCTCTCTCCCCACCGCCGGCGGGGAGACTGATCGCTGCGCGTTCCCGTGTCAGGGCGACCACATAGTCGCGTTCGTCCGCGGTGACGAGGATATCCTGTTCGCGTGCCAGCCGCAGAAATGCGGAGTCGCGGACAGCCGCGTCAGAACTCCGCTCGATTCGGATCGCTGCGCTATCGGCCCACGCCGTGAATCCGCCGGCGCGCGTGATGAGACTCCCCAGCCTGTCGACGCCGTCGACGATGCCATAGGGACCAGGAAGCGATACTTCGCCAAGAATCGTGGCTCGAGCTCCCTCCCGCCAATGGGCGCGTTGGGGTACGAAGAGTCGGTCGCCAAGCTCCAGCGATGGATTTCCCGCATCGTTCCCTCCGCCCACCCCGGGCGCCGCGACGGCGATTTCTTCGCGATGCCCGAGGGCGGCTTCCCGGCTGAGCGTGATCCGGTCGTCGGACGCGCGTGCCAAGAGCCCACCGGCCAGGACGATCAGCGTGCTGGCGCGGTCCCCCGGAACGAGGTCGTACCAGCCCGGATGCGCCACGGCTCCCGAGATCTCGACGCGACGAGAACTGGGTGGAACCACGATCACGTCGGTCTCGAAGACAAGCGGATTCGTGTTGAGGTCTCCCATCCGCTCGAAGTGAACGAGGTCGACCCAGAGCGAATCGGTGCCGCGGCGGACGACGATCCCTCGCCGCGCGCCCCCTGCGCCCACGCCCCCGGCCGCCTCGATCGCGTCAGATGCGCGCACGGGCGCTTGCACGAGCACCGCGCCGGGGCGGTTGACGTCACCCACCACGATCGCCCGGAAGCGTCGTGGCCGGTGAAGGATGAGAACGAAGCCTTTTCCGCGGACAAAGGGCCTCAGGATCTCGCGGGTACGCACTTCCATTTCTCGAAGCGTCAAGCCCGCGACGGCGATGGAGCCGGCGTCCGGGAGAATGATCTCGCCTGTGGGGCCGACACGCAGGATTTTGGGGTCGAGGAGATCGGAGGAGCGGAACGCGAACTCGTCACCTGGCCCGACGCGATAGGTCTCAGGGTCGACACGTCCGGCGAATGCGGGGACATCGACGGATCCGACGATCGAGGCGTTCGCGGGAAGCGACGCGCCGGGATCGCCGGCGGCCATCGTGGCAGCGGCAACGATTGGCGTCGGCGCGGCCCCCGAGAGAGCCAGCGCGAAAAGCCCCAATCGAAGGGCGGCCGCGAGGCGCGGCATGGTCTGGAACGGACGATTTCGCATTGGTTTCAAGCGTTCCATGATGCCACGGTCAGGGCCGCGTGGATAGCCCCGCTGAATGCCCCGGCGGGATTGTCTCCTCGGTCCCGGTCAACCGCCCTGGCCGCCTGGAAGGACGCGCCTCACCCTCCGGAGTAACCCCTGCCACTCATGCAGCCGCACGACCAAGAGCACCCAGCCCACCCACGCCGCCATGCCGA
>JANNMC010000308.1:0-19949 GCA_031397435.1 Candidatus Eiseniibacteriota bacterium | reverse complement strand
CGCACCTCGCGGCGCGCGCTCTCGAGATACTGCCCCTTCAGCGTCACGTTGGGTTGGAGGAGCGAAAACCAGCGTGGTGTCCAGTTGATCGAAGCCGTCTGTGACTTCTCGATTTCCGTACCTTTGTTGAACCCCAGCGGGCCTTCCTGGCGGGAGAGCATGTCGCGCTGCGACGTGAGTGCGTACTGCACCCGGAGGGAGGTGAACGGCACATAGGAGACGCTCGTTCCGAGCGAGAGGAGCCGCACTTTCAGGTCGGAGCGAAGCGCCACCGAGTCGTCGTCCCGGAAGATCTCCCGCGAGTAGTTGAGGGAACGGCTGGAGGACCAGCCGACGTTGAAGCCGACGACTTCCGGCAGGAGACTCAGCTTGAACTTCTTCCCCAGCCGGAATCCGCCGCCTCCGATCGGGAGGTCGTAGCCCACTCCCGAACTGAATGCCCAGGACGACTCCGCCGACTGTGGATTCAGCGAGGCACGGCGCGTGTAGGACATCGTGCCACTGATGGCGTCGAACGTGTACTTGGTGAATCCGCGCCGCACGGGACTGCTCCGCCGATACGAGATGTCCAGCGTCTGCTGGTCGAGCCGCCTCGTCTCGATGTCGGACTGCCCGGCGTCCAGCGAGACGTCCGAGCCGGTGCGGAACTTGGGCACGTCGGTCGCGTGCTGGACGGAGAGGCGGACGGGAAGCGTGACGCCGCTTGCCGGCATGAAGCGATCGACGTTCAGCGTCGTCGAAAACCCGAGGGCCGTGTGATTGAGCCCGCTCCCCTGATTCGATCCCTGGCCGACGCGGAAGAAGTCCTGGTTCTGCTTCTGCAGACTGACGTTCAGCGCCAAGAGGTCGGCGAAGTTGGCCTGAATGGAGACGTTGCTGTTGGTCCCCGATTCCTTCCGCACGTCGGCCAGCCGGAGTTCGTTGATCCAGACCTCCCCGTTCGCGGGCGGCGCGCCTGTCGCCGAGCCCTTCACCGCGAGCCCGAAACTAAGGCGCGATACGCGCGTGAAACTGGGGTTGCCGACGACCGTGAAGACCTCGCCATTCGCGGCGCCGGAGATGGAGTCGACGTAGACGTTCTCCGTCCGGCCGCGGACCTCCTTCAGCCTGGAGAGCGCTTCCAACGGAACGAGCACCTTCTGCCAGTCGGTCCTCACAGGCAGACTGTACTCGTAGTAGTTGAGCGTGTCGGGGCCAAAGCGCGCGATGGCACGGAGATTCTGCGTCTCCACCCCCTGCTCGCCGTGCACGTAGAACTTGATCTGGCGATACTGCGCCCAGCCGAGGCCGGTGCCGGGATCGCCCAGCGTCTTGAAGGCGAAGACGGTGTCGCCCTCGGAGAGCCGTGTGTAGCCCAGCGCCAGCGACTGCTCGCGGCGATCGGCTGACGATCCGACCTGGTTCTGCACCTCGTAGGGCGGTGCGTAGATGCCGGCATCGTCCTTGTTGTTTCGCGCTCGGATGTCGAGCTGCACGTCGCGGGCCACCATGTCGGGATCGAGGATGGCCGCCTCCAGCCAGCGGCTTCCGGCGAACTCGATCCCCCCGACCTGGATCTTGAGCGGCCTCTCCACACCGCTCACCCAGAGCCGGAGATGCTGGATGTTCTGCCACGACGGCGAACCGACGGAGCGGAAGGTCTCCCCGGTGATGGGAATCCGGAAAAGCCGCCAGCCATTGTCGGCCTTCACGTTCGAATTGCCCGCGTAGAGCACCGGCACGTCGATCGCCACGAACTGCGTGTCGGCCAGATCGATGGACGCCTCGAAGTAGTTGTTGTTGAAGTCCTCGATTGTGTTCCGATTGAGGTCCTCGGTGTCGGGGCGCGCGTTCGCCTCTCCAAGTCCGTTCCGTTCGTATCGGTTGATCGTCGAGAAGTCGTCGGGGTTGTTCCTCACGTCGTAGTTGTAGTTGTCCTGATTCGGGTCGGGGTTCGTCGCGGCGTCGTAACCGGGCTCGTTCTTATTCACGATCCCGTCGAGCCCGGTGTCCTCGAAGTTCGGGTCGTTCTCACCGCTCCCCAGGTCCAGCTTGCCGTCGAAGTTCCGGTCCTCGGTGTCGAGTTTGTTGTTCGGGACGTTGTTCGGATCCCAGAAGGCATCCTCGCTGACGCGGCCGAGGCTCAGGTGGAGGTAGGCCTTCGTGGAATCGTGGCGGACGGTGAAGTCGTTGACCCAGAGTTCCACGAAACGGACGCGCGAGAAATCCTGACCCACCGTGGAGAGCGACTGCGTGACGCCTGTCCAGTCGGCGTCATCCATCGCCACCGCGCCGGGAGGAACCTTTACGTTGAATTCTAGGACCTGATGGTTGTTGTCGCCCCCTTCCGATTGCTTGAGGACCGGTTTCAGGTCCCACTCCTGCGAGGAAGTCGGGCCGTCGGGCCGGGGATTGAACCACTCCAGCCCCGCGTGGTCGGTCAGGATGCTCGAGACCGCGGTGATGGCCGAATCCGCGGGAAGAGAACCGAACTTGAGCGGCTTCCGGCGATTGACCGGCACGCTGCTCCAGAACCAGGAGAGCCGGCCCAGTCCGATCGTGTTCGACTCGCGATTCCCTTCCATGTCGTCGATGTAGGCCTCGCCCTTGGTATTCGGATTCGGGAGGCTGACGGAGAAATTGCCCTGGATGTTGAGCGCCGACTGCTGATCGGTGGTGATCCCCGGGACCTGGTCGGCCAGCCGCGTCATCCAGTAGGGGCGGAAGGCCATCACGGTGCCGAAGTCGCCGAGCATCGAATTCGCCGGCTCCTCGCCCAGCTTCGGATTCGTCTCCTGCGCTCCGCGCGCCTCCCGAAGAAAGCTGGAGGAGAAGGAGAGATTCGAAGACGGGTTGTATCCGCCGGAGAAACCAACCAGGGAGCGCTGCACCTGGCCAAACCCGGGGGCGTAGGAAAAGTCCGCCGTGATCACCTGTTCCGGTCCGGGCGGCTTCGTGAAGGTGAGAAGGCCGGAGTCGTAGTCGATTCGATAGTCGCTGTCGCGCCGCTGCGGAATGCCGTCCACCTTCACCTGCTCGGAGTTTTCCAGAATTCCAAAGCGGCCGAGATAGAAGCCCTGCTGGCTGCTCTTGAACTCCGCGTCGATGAAGTAGCGCTCGTCCTTGCCCAGGTCCGGCTGCCGGTCGTAGTAGACGTTCAGGTTCGTGGTCGAGTCGGCACGCCAGAGGGTATTTCGCTGCAAGTCATCGAGGCAGAGGAACCCGCCCCTGTTCGGACCGCACGCGCCGGCGTAGGCCGCGGATGTGTCGGGGGCGAAGGGATGGAGGTCCGGGAAGAACATCACGCCCGTTTCGGTGTCCACGAACTGATCGTCCAACAGCCCGTCCGGCTGGAACGGATCCTCGCTTCCCGCCTTCCCCTGCTGGTCGAGGCCGAGGATCGTCACCAGCGGCACTCCGTTCACATCGTCCGGGGGCGTCGGCTTGTTGTAGTCGTATTTCCGGATCTTGATCGCGAGCGACGAGCGATCGATCTCGCGTCCTCCCAGATCGTAGAAATTGCGGAGTTCGTACGCCAGCGCCGGGAACCACGGCGTCGACCGGTCATAGAGGTCGTTGGCGGTCGTCCCAAATTCGTCGTCCGGCGGCTTCAGCATTTTCAGGAGCAGGAATTCCCCTGCCGGCTTCCCCAGCAAGAGGTCCGCCTCGGTTCCCGTGAGTCCCACCTTCGTGGCGCCGTCGTTGTAGGCCACGCCGAGCATCTGGGACGGGCTCAGCGGGGATTTCATGCGGATCACCGGGATCTTCAGCGAGTTGTTTGCCGTGCTGGTCAACAGATAAGGGTAGATGACGTCGTAATCCAGGCCGATCGTGAGCGGCACCCATCGTCCGAATCGCTCCGGATTGGGCGCCGGCGATGTGGCCAGCGTGTCCGCGGGAAGGGTCGGATCGAGGCGGCCCAGCCCATCGGTCGCCGTTCCGCTGAAGAAGGGATCGACACGGTAGACGTTGAGATTCAGGTTCGAGGCGTCGACCGGATGATCGGCGATGAAGTAGTAGGTCCTGCGAATGAACTCGAGGTCGTTGACCTTCACGGAGCGCTTCTCGCCCGACGGGGTGAATCGTGCCGTTTCCGTCTTCGCGTCCTGCTTGCTCGCGATGAGGGTGAGGTCGAAATTTCCCATCTTCGCCACTGTCTTCACGCCGAAGAGCCCCTCCTGCCGGAGCGATGCGCCTTGCAGGGAGAGGTTGGTGTTGCCGAGTTCAATCGTCTTGATCATGTCGTCTTCATCGCCCTCGTAGCGAAGCTTCACCTTGTTGTCGAGGGAGGTGCTGACGTTGCTCGACTGATCGATGTCGACCTTGATCTTGTCGCCGATGGAGCCGGTCATGTTGACGTTCAGTTCCTGCTTCATCTCGAAGGAGGGGAAGGCGCCCTGGCGCTTCCTCTCGCCGGAAACGTCCTGGTAGAGATCTCCGCGGGCGATCCAGTCGCTGGTACCGAGAATGGTGATCCGCTCGCTTCCCGAAACCTCGATGCTCGGCGCACCGTTGCCGACGATGCTTCGGACCGCCTTCGGGAGAACGAAGGGGGCCACGAATTTGAGTCCGCCCGCCTGGCGAACGCCCGCCTTGTTCATGGAACGGGTATTTTTTGTTCTCTCGCGCCAGAGCCTCCGCTCGGAGCGGTCGGTCAGGACTTCGTTGTAGTCGAGCATCGGCGCGACGAGGGGAGGACGCACCTCCACGTTGCCGGCGCGGTAACGCTCCCGCACGGTCCCCGTGCTGGGATCGAGCGTGACCTGGGTCTGGTACGCGGGCGTCCCGGGGACCGGCGACTCCACCGTCAAGCGCCATCCCGGCGGAAAGCCGGGCGGCAGCGTCGGGGCCATCGGATCGAGGGTCTGCGATTGGGGGTCGAGCGGGTCGAGGAGAAGGCCGGCAGCGGCGCCGCGGGAGGGGGTCGAGAGCATGGCCATGGCCGCCACCGCGAGCGCCACCACCATCTGACCGGCACGTCCAGCGGGCACGCCGGTGCCAAACCCCTGCGGGCCGGGCCACACCAGGAAGCGTCGAATCAGGGATCGGTTGACGAGTCGAGCGATGGGCTTCCCCTTCACACGCTGAGGCTCCCCGGGAGGCCGGGGGCCCATGACCTCCTTGTACCCCTCTAGCCAATCGAAGTTCGAACCGGAACCGATTCTCTCGGAAGGAGTTGGAATCCACCCAGAGGATTGCGCCGGATCGGCGCGGCTCCCTATACTGCGGGAAGACCGGCCGAGGTCTCTCTCGGCGAACCCCATGAGAATACTCGAACGATACGTCCTCCGCGAGCACCTGTTCCCGTTTCTCATCGGGTTCAGCATCGTCGTGTTCCTGCTGACGCTCGATTTCCTCTTCGACCTCGTCGACCTGGCCATCGGAAAGGGCGTGAGCCTCGGCATCGTCCTGGAGCTCTTCGTCCTCTCCCTCGGCTACATGGTGGCGCTGGCGTTTCCCTGTGCCGTCCTCATCGCCTCCCTGGCCGCGTTCGGACGGCTCTCTCAAGACAACGAGATCTCGGCCATGCGCTCCACCGGCGTAAATCTGGTGAGAATCATCGGCGCGCCGCTCGGGGCGGCGGCGGTCCTGGCCGGGCTCTTGATCCTCTTCAACAACCAGGTTCTGCCCGAATCGAATCACGCGCTGGCGAGCCTTATGTCCGACGTCAGCCGCAAGCGCCCCACCGCGCAGATCACGGAAGGGGTCTTCATCGATGCCTTCGAGGGCTACAACATCTTCGTCGAGAAGGTGAATAGCCGGACGAACGAGATTCGCGGCGTGAAGATCTACCAGCTGAGCACCACGGCGCGCCCGACGACGATCCTCGCGGAATGGGGCAAGATCCTCAACACACCCGACGGCCGCGTGATGACACTCGAGCTCCACGACGGCGAAATCCACGAGGTACCACCCAACGACGACGAGCGGATCTACCGGCGGCTCATGTTCAAGACGCACCTCATCAATATTCGGTCACCCGGGACCGATCTGGAGCGAAGGAACAAGTCGGCCCGCGGCGACCGGGAAATGAATCTGGGCATGATGCAGGAGGCTATCCGGCAGGTGCGTCATGACTTGGGGGAAGCGAAGGTGGCCCGCAGCCAGATTCTCGAGAGCGCGGGCTACGACTCGTACGAGGAGTTCGTCCGAGCGGCGGTTCCGCACTCGGCCCCGCGGGGCATCCAGGCGTGGCTCCGGAACGCCCTTCGGGCCCTGGGATCGGTCGGCGTGATCGCCACCGGGCTGCCCGATCGATCGCACGACGGCGCTGGGACGGCGATCCGGGTCATCGCCCCCGTCACGATGGACCTGATCCAGATGCGGCAGCTGGAAATCGACGGACTGGAGCGCCGGGCCAACAGCCTCGAAGTGGAAGTGCAGAAGAAGTTCTCGATCCCGGCCGCCTGCCTTGTCTTCGTGCTCGTCGGCGCGCCGCTCGGCATGCGCGCACGGAAGAGCGGCATGTCGGTGGCGTTCCTCTCGATCCTCTTCTTTGTCTTCTACTATCTCTGCCTCGCGGGCGGCGAGGAGCTGGCGGATCGACGCATTCTGGCGCCGTGGTTCGCCATGTGGGCGCCGAACCTCGTCATCGGAGCGATCGGCGGCATCCTCACGCTCCAGGCGGCCGAAGTGATTCGCCGGCCGAGACGCCACCGTGCCCGGCATCCGCACGCTCCAAGCACCCCCGCGTGAAGATTCTCGATCGCTACGTCCTTCGGGAGACGCTCTCCGCGCTCGTCGCCGCGCTCTTCTTCTTCATCTCCGTCTTCATCGTCGTGGACATCTTCGAGAAGATCGACACCTACCTGGACAATCGGGTTCCCGCGGGAGTCGTCGCGGCCTACTACGGCATGGGCATTCCCGGCATCGCATTGCAGGTATTGCCGATGGCGATGCTTCTCTCCTGCCTCCTCGCGCTGGGGCAGTTGGGCCGGACCAACGAGCTGAATGCCATGCGTACCGCGGGGCTCGGCCCGGTGCGCATCGCCGCCCCGCTCATCGGCATGGCGGTGCTCGTCAGCCTTCTCGCCTTCGCGGTGAATGAATTGGTCCTTCCCGATCTGAACGCGCGCCGGGCCCGGCTCTATCGCGGCGACATCAAGAAAGAGAATCTCGAGGGACCGCAGGCGCGATCGAATCTCGCGTACCTTGGATCGGGCGGCCGGACGTTCCTCATTCGTTCCTATCTCATCGCCCAGCAGGAAATGCGCGAGGTCGTGATCCAGGAAGTGCGGGACAACGCGCTCACGGGACGCATCGACGCGGCCACCGGAAGATGGGAGAACGGGCGCTGGATTTTCCGGAACGGTTACACGCGACGCTTCGACAAGGGGGGCGAGACGGCCGCGCAATTCACGGAGCTGACCATCCCGGGGTTGAAGGAGCGCCCCGCGGACTTCGCCGAAGCGGAGGAGGATCCCAAGGGTCTCTCCTACTGGGCGCTGGAGGATTACATCGACCGCCTGCATCAGAGCGGGAGCCGCGTGCAGAAATACCTGGTGGAACTCTATCTCAAGATCTCATTCCCGCTCACGAATCTCATCGTCGTCCTGATCGGCGTAGCGCTCGCGCTTCGAAATCGCCGCGGCGGGCTGGCCATCGCGTTCGGCCTCTCGGTCTTCATCTCGTTCGTCTACTACGCCCTCATCCGGACGGGGCAGGCGCTGGGGCACAGCGGCGCGCTTCCTCCCATGCTGGGGGCGTGGCTCGGGAATCTGGTGTTCGGGCTCCTGGCGCTGGAGTTGTTTCGGAGGGCGAGGCGAGGAGGGTGATGTCGCGGCGGCGCCCACGGCGCCGTCCGAAGGCGGCCCTAGCGGCCGTTCATGATCCTTCCGTCGCGCAGGAACGGAACCACGGGGACCGAGTCGACGGCCGCGCAGATCGGCAGGTCGTCCTCGAAGCCGAGTTCGATCAGGTAACGGCCGTGGTCGCTCCGGCGAAGAGTCGCTTCCGGGTCTCCGCCGTGCGCGCGATCGTAAGCGGCGGCCATCTCGGCCGCGTCGTTCAGGACCGTCGCGCCGGCGCCCGCGCCCCGCTTCATCAGCCGCCGGACCAGCGCCCCCGCGCAGGCGGTGTCCTCCAGCGAGAGCCGACCGTTCCGCCCGGCACAGACGATCGTCAGGTCGGCGCCATCCTGCCGCACCGCCTCTGCCACCGCGCTCACGTTCACGAAGGAGAGGAGCCGCTGCTCGCGGCCCACCAGGAGTCCCGCCATGACGGGGCTCGCGTTCGTGGAGGCGAAGAGAAGCGTCTTCCCTTCCACGCGCCCCTTCTCGTATTCCCGCGGTGAGTTGCCGAGATCGAAGCCATTCACCTTCACGCCGTCGCGCTCGCCGCAGAGGAGCCGCTGCTTCGCGTCCATCGTCTGCGCCAGGCGCATCGCCTCCTCCACCGTCTCCACGGGAATCACCTTGGCGGCGCCGTTTCGAAGCGCCGTGGCGATCGTGGAACAGCTGCGGAGCACGTCCACCACCACCAGTTGCCGCTTCTCCAGCGGAGCACGCTCGGCTTCGTGCGGTGTGACGTGGAGGTCGATCCGGCCCAAGGTCGTCACGGCGCGGCCGGCGCGGCCGCCGCGTTCGCCTGGAGCCACGTTTCCAGATAGCCGGTGTGGATCTCGCCCTTCAGGAACCCCTCGTCGGCCAGGATGCGGCGATGGAACGGGGCGGTCGTTTCGATCCCATCCACCACGATCTCCAAGAGTGCGCGGCGCATGCGCGCGATCGACTCCTCGCGATCCCGGCCCCAGCAGATGATCTTCGCCACCATCGAATCGTAGTAGGGCGGCACCGTGTAGCCGGAGTAGAGGTGGCTGTCGACCCGCACGCCGGGACCTCCCGGCGCGTGGAAATACTTCACCAGGCCCGGAGAGGGCCGGAAGTTCCGGTCGGGGCTCTCCGCGTTGATGCGGCATTCGATGGCATGTCCCTGGAAGGTGATCTCCGACTGCTTCCACGGGAGCCGCTCTCCAGCCGCCACGGCGATCTGCGCCTTGATCAGGTCGAGCCGCGTGACCTCCTCGGTCACGGGGTGCTCCACCTGGATCCGCGTGTTCATCTCCATGAAGTAGAACTCGCCGTTCGGAGCCAGGAGGAACTCGATGGTGCCGGTGCTGTCGTAGCCGATGGCGCCGGCGGCGCGGACGGCCGCCTCGCCCATCTTCGCGCGGAGTTCGGGCGAGAGGGCGACACTGGGTGACTCCTCGATCAGCTTCTGGTGCCGCCGCTGGATCGAGCACTCGCGTTCGCCCAGGTGAACGATGTTCCCGTGGCGATCGCCGATGATCTGGAACTCGATGTGGCGCGGCTTCTCCACGTAGCGCTCCAGATAGACCTGGCCCGAACCGAAGTTCGCCTCCGCTTCCGCCTGCGCGGTCAGGACGCCGTTGCGGAGCGACGCGTCGTCCCACGCCACCCGCATCCCCTTCCCTCCGCCGCCCGCGGCCGCCTTGATGATGACGGGATAGCCGAGCGCCTGCGCTGTCTCCAGCGCTTCTTCCGGCGAATGGATCACACCCTCGCTTCCGGGCGTCACGGGAACTCCGGCCGCGACCGCGGTCTTCCGCGCGACGGCCTTGTCTCCCATGGTGCGGATCATCTCCGAGGTCGGGCCGATGAAGCGGATGTTGCACGACTCGCAGATCTCGGCGAAGTGGGCGTTCTCGGAGAGAAAACCGTAGCCCGGGTGGATGGCGTCGGCTGCGGTGATCTCGGCGGCGCTGATGATGCGGGGGATGTAGAGATAGGACGCCGACGAAGGCGCCGGGCCGATACAGACCGCCTCGTCGGCCAGCCGCACGTGGAGCGACTCGCGATCCGCCTCGGAGTAGACGGCGACCGTCTTGATTCCAAGTTCGCGGGCCGCCCGGACGACGCGGAGGGCGATTTCTCCGCGGTTCGCGACGAGGATCTTCTGGATCATCGGGTACCCGGGAAGGACCGGCCGCTAGGGCGCCGGCTCTACCTTCGCCTCGAACGACTTCCACGATTCGTCCGAGGTCGCGTGGATCCCCTTCACGCGCAGCTCGAACTCGGTCGGATTCGACGAGTAGCGGAGCGCGTTCTCGAGGCTGATCTTCCCTTCCGTGTAGAAGCGCATGATCGACTGGTCGAACGTCTGCATGTTGTATTGCGACACGCCGTCCGCGATGGCGCCGGAGATGAGAGACGTCTTCTCCGGATCGCGCAGGTATTCCCGGATGGTGGACGTGACGAGCATCACCTCGGCTGCCGGCACGCGCCCCTCGACGTCCGAGCGCGGGATCAGCCGGAGCGCGATGACCGCCTGGAGCGTTCCGGCCAGAAGGTACCGGATCTCCTCGTGCTGGTGCGGCGGGAAGAACGAGATGATGCGATTCACCGTCTGCGCCGCGTCGATCGTATGGAGCGTGGAGAAGACGAGGTGCCCGGTGTCGGCCGCCATGAGCGCGGTCCGCATGGTCTCCGCATCCCGGATTTCGCCGATCATGATGACGTCGGGGTCCTGGCGGAGAATGTGCTTCAGCCCCTCGTGAAACGTGTCGGTGTCCAGGCCGACCTCGCGCTGCGAGATGCACGATTTCTTGTCTCGGAAGAGAAATTCGACCGGATCTTCGAAGGTGATGATGTTCCTCGCCTCGCGGCGATTCACGCTATCGAGCATGGCGGCCAGCGTGGTCGATTTTCCCGAGCCGACCGTCCCGCAGACGAGGATCAGTCCGCGCTGCCGCGATGCCACTTCCTCGATGACGGTCGGCAGATTCAGATCCTCGAACGCCGGCACCGTGGCGGGCACCTGCCGGAAGACCATCGCCGTCGTGCCGCGCTGCTGATAGAAGTTCGTGCGGAACCGGGCGAGCCCCGTCACGCCGAACGCGAAGTCGATCTCCTTCGTCTCCTCGAAGACCCGCTTCTGCTTCGGCGTGAGGATCTGATCGACGACCGCGTCGAGATCGACTTGAGCCGGCGCCGGCTCGTCCATCATGACGAGCTCGCCATTCACGCGGGCGACCGGCTTCGTGCCGACCTTCACGTGCAGGTCCGAGGCTTTCATCTCGACCACTTTCTGCAGCACGCGTTTGACGTTCATCAGGTCCCTCCGGCGCGGCCTAGGCCGTGCGGTCCACTTCTACCAAGAAGAGCACCTGACCATATTCCACCGGCGTCCCGTTTTCCACGAGCACCTGATGGATGCGGCCGCGCACTTCCGATTCGATTTCGTTCATCAGTTTCATCGCCTCGACGATGCAGACCGTCTGCCCCACATCCACCGGGCTGTTCACCTCGATGTAGGAGTCGGCGTCGGGCGCGGGGGAACGATAGAAAGTCCCGACCATCGGCGAGCGGATTGGGATCAGGTTACGCGATGGCTCTTCGGCTTCGGGCGGAGCGCTCGAACCGGAGGCCGCGGTCGCCTGCGCCCCCAGCGCGGAGGGCGCCGGGGCGCTCACCGTGACGGTCTCGGCTCCGGGCCGGCGGAGTCGGACAGACGTGAACCCGCGCCGCACCTCGATCTCCGCGAGGTCCTCCTCCTTCATGATCTGAATCAGCTCCTGGATCCAGCCACGGAGACTCATGACTTCCCCCCTCGCTTGCGGCGTGGCCGGAAGCGGGCCGCGAGCGCTTGCAGCGCCAGCTCGTATCCTTCCGGACCGAATCCCATGATGACGCCGGCCACAGCCGCCGCCGTGAGATTCGCCTGCCGCTCGCGCTCGCGGGCGTACAGGTTGGAGAGGTGGACTTCCACGACCGGAATCGTCACGGCGCGTAGCGCGTCCCCGAGCGCCAGGCTCGTATGCGTAAGGGCCCCCGGGTTCAGGACCACCCCGTCCGCTTCGTCCATGGCGATCTGGAGCCGGTCGATCAAGGCCCCTTCATGGTTGGTCTGGAACGACGTGACACGCAGGCCCAGTTCCTCACCCCGTGCGGCCAGCCGTGCATCGATGGCGGCCAGCGTGTCGCGGCCGTAGATTTTCGGTTCGCGGCGTCCCAGGAGATTCAGGTTCGGGCCATGAAGAACCCAGACATCGTGCGCCATCGTCACTTTCCTCCCAGGCGGCGAAGCCACGTCTCGAACGCCGTACGATTCCCCTCGACCACCGGACGAGCCGCCGCTTCCTCGCTCTCCGGGAAGCCGGACAGCGGCGCCGTGGGCGTGGGGTTGGGCACGGGCACGGCGGCGGCGGCCGCGGGCTCTTCGTCCCAGACCGCCGAACGCGTCGGAGCCGTGCGAGCCGGCGGTGCGGGAGCCGTCACGATGGCTTGAGCGGCTGGGGATGCGTCGGGTACGTCGGCTGTTTCCGCCGCGGCGACTTCGCCGAGCGCGCGCACCTCGACCTGGCGGAGTGCGGCTTCGAGCCGCTCCAGCGCACTGACCTGGAACTCCTGCACGTCCAGCGAACCGTGACGGTTGTGCAGTCCCCCGGGGGGAACGGCGCCGGCCGGAACCACCACTTCGAGCCGTCGTGGAGCCTTCGCCGGCTCGGACGGCGCCCGCTCCTCCGCGCGCTCGCGCGGGAAGTGGGGACCGACCGATAGATCCTCTGGCGTGAGAATGACTCGTTCCAACTCGGGCGGCGCTGCCGCCGAGGCCGTGAGTCCGGCCGTCGGCATGGAGGGCCGCAGCGGGCCGGTGTCGAGCGACTCGAACGTCCGAAGCCCGAGTCCGAGTTCGGAAAGGTGGTCCTCTTCGCGCGTGAGGCGGATCGGCTGCCAGGTGAGGTCGCCCTGCGACACGATGACCTCGGGCGGACGGACCTCGGGGTAGTCGCCCGACGTGATCTGATGGAGGGCCGATTGCGACTCGAGATCGCCGGGGTCGACGCGGCAGACGGCGCGGTAGAGATCGGCCGCCTCGGCGTGACTTCCCTCGTGCGAGAGGATGCCGGCCATCGACTTCAAGGCGACGACGTTCTCGCGGTCAAGGACCAGCGCGGCCAGGAATTGCTCGCGTGCTTCGGGCAGGCGTCCATCGGCCAGATAGCAGCGGCCGAGTACGATGTGATCTCCCACTCCACGCCCCGGGCGGGCGCGGCGCTCCTCGCAGAGTCGGACGGCGTCCGAGACGAGGCCGCGCGATAGGAGTCGCTCCGCGAGCGGCAGATAGAGCGCCGTCGAGGGATCCGTGCCGACAATCTCTTCCAGGGAAACCGACGCGCTGGGGAGCGCTTCCGTGCTCATGCGCCTCCTCTTAGGATCCGCCGCGAACCAGGCTGGCAACCACCCGCTCCAACGGGGTAAGCGACGGCAACGCAACCACTTTAGCCTTGCCGATCGCGGGGCACAATACCACCCGGACGCCTGCGCGTCCACGCTTCTTGTCCCTCAGAACCGCCTTCCAGAATGCTGGTTTCACCGGACGCTTCAGCCCGGTCGGCAACCCGATCGATCTCAGCATCGCTTCCACGCGTAGCGCGGCGATCGGATCGAGGCGCGTTTCCAGGACGCTCAGACGAAGTTCAGCCACCATTCCGACCGCCACCGCCTCGCCATGATGGAAGGTGCGATAGCCCTCCGACGCCTCCAGGGCATGTCCCACGGTGTGGCCGAAGTTGAGCACGCGGCGAATCCCCTTGTCGCGCTCGTCCTTCGACACGAACCACGCCTTCGAGACCGCGCAGGCCCGCACGATCGGCGCCAGCGCGCGCGGATCGAGGCCACGCCCGCGGCGAAGCAGCGACGCCAGGCGGACCAGAATGCTCGGATCGCGAACGACCCCCATCTTCACCACCTCGGCCAGTCCCGAACGGATGGCGCGAAGCGGCAACGAGCGAAGCGCGTCGGGATCGGCATAGACGGCACGTGGATGATGAAACGCCCCGACGAGATTCTTCCCCGCCTTCAGATTCACGCCGGTCTTCCCCCCGATCGCGGCGTCGGCCTGCGAGAGAAGCGTCGTCGGGACGACAACCCACGATAGTCCGCGGCCGAACGCGGAGGCGGCAAAGCCGGTGACGTCGGAGACGACTCCTCCGCCAAGCGCCACGACCAGCGCCCCCTTGCCGATCCCGTCGCGCGCCCACCACTCGAAGAGCCGCGCGGCCACCGCGAGGTCCTTGGAGGGTTCTCCCGGCGCCAGCACGTAACGGCGAACCTCGCAACCGGCGGCGCGGAGGCTCCGCTCCACGCGCGCGGCGTAGAGACGCGCCACGGTCCGGTCGGTGACGAGCGCGACGGTGGACCCCGGAGCGAGGTCGATGTCGCGCCGGAGCCGTGCGCCGACGCGGTCCAGGATGCCCCGCTCCACGCGGATGGCGTAACGCGCGGGGCGCCCGGGAATTCTTACGGGAATCGTCGACATGAAGGCCTCGCTCTGGCTGGAACGGCGATCGGGACCGGAATCATTCGCGGCGCGAAGGCTCCGCGGTCTCGGCAATGGCGTGCAGTTCTCTCAGGTACGGGAGTTTCGGTCTTCCGGGCGCGAACACGGCGAGATCGATCTGGAGCCGCAGCGTGCCGCGCGTGACTTCATAGTAGCGGAAGGGACCGGCCGCGCTTACGGCCGCATCTTCCCACCGCCCGTGGAGCTGGCGTGTCGCTCCCGCCATGACGTCTGGAGAGAGGAGTGGTTCGCCGACGTCGAGCGTCCGCTCGTCGGGCCGGAATCGGATCGCCAGGGCCTCGCGGGCGCGGCGTGCGTCGGCGTCGGGCGGGCTCGCGGGCACCGCGAGGCGGATGAGCCGCGCGGGCGGTCCCACCTCCAGGAGGAGCGCGGCGCGCGCGTCCCTGTCGACGCGGACCTTCATCCCGCGAGGCACCCGCATGGCGATGCCGAGTTGGTCGGACAGTTCGCGCTCCGCGCGCTTCTCGCGCGGCATGGAGAGGATCCGCGCTCGAACTCCGGCGAAGGTCGCTCGATCGAGCGCCTGAAAGAGGCGGTTCTGTCCAGCCGTCACGGCGGGGATCCACGCCTCGCGCGCCTCGGTCCAGACGATCCCCGCGGCCTGGCCGCGAAGCCAGACGTCGGGCGAGAAATGGAAGGGTGCGTTCGCGCCGATGTCTCCTTTTCCCGCGACAGCCGTTCCGCCGGTCATCGCGGCGTGAAGCCGGCGCGCCGGCGCCGGGACGGCATCCGCGGCGCCGTAGCCGACCACGAGGACATTTCGAGCGCGGTAACCGCTCGCGTCGGCGGGCGTGACGACCCGGACGACGTACGCCTTCTCGTCGTCGATGCGAATGGCCGTCCGTTCCACGATGGCGCGGAGAAGGAGGATTTCGGGAGCGTCGGAGGGGAGGGTGGTGATCACGGTGAGTTCGCGGCTCGATCCCTCCGCGAAGGGCCGTCCGCCGCACGACACGGTGAAGACGAAAAGGAGAGCGAAAAGCCAGGATCGCATGGCGTTCCGCAGGCTACCACACGGCCGTGAGGGAACCCTAGCGGCGCGGTGTCTCGAGCGTCTTGAGGCGCTCCTCGAGCCGGCGCGACTCGTCGCGAAGCCGGTCGATGTTCTCACGGATGGCGCGCATCTCCGCCTCGCGCGGCGTGCCGGCGGCCGCGCCGTCCCCGGCCACCGCGCCGAGCGTGGCGGCGAGGGGGTGGATCTCCGAATCCCTGAGAATCGTGAGCGAGATCTCGTCTCCCGGCCGCATGCCGCGAACGATTGCCGTGATCTCCTCCGAGGTCCGCATCTCCGCGCTCTCGATGGCGAGGATGCGATCGCCGACGCGGATTCCCGCCGATTCCGCGGGGCTCCCCGGGGCCACCTTCATGACGCGCACGCCAAGCGTGTCGGCGGGGTCCACGCGCAGCCCGACGCCCAGAAACGCGTGACGGACGGCGCCATGCTCGGCGAGGTCGGCGGCGATTCGGTCCACTTCGTCCACGGGAAGCGCCAGGAGAACGCTGTTCGGCTGTGGTCCCGACGGCTCCAGGGTGGCCCGCCCGGGCGGGGTCCCCGCCGCCGGCGGGGGAACCGTGGTGGCCCGCCCGACAACCACCGCCACCCAATCGCCGTCCTCGTTCAGCACGGCGGCGCCGGTGGCGCCCAGGTAGCTCGGAGCGTCGATCTCCACGATGTCACCGGCGAATGGAAAGTCGATCCGCTCGCCGCGCCCGGCCACACGGCCGAGGGCCGCCTGCGGCTGCGTGATGGAGACGTTCGAGATCACGGCGACCCACGACCCCACCGCGAGCGATCGCGGCGCGGCGCGGCGGAGCGGCGCCAGTTCGGCGTCGGGGACTTCGAAGAGCGCGAGGTTCGACTTTCGATCGACTCCGAGAAGGCGAGCCTCGCATTCCACGCCTTTCCCCAGAAGAACTCCGAGGGTGCCACCGGGGAGCGCCATGCTGGCGGTGGTGATGAGGCGGTGCGGAGCGGAGACAACAGCCGTCCCGATGAGCCGCTTCAGCTTCTGCCCGGGGCGCGGCGGGCCATACCGCATCGGGTAGCCCACGACGGTGACCACGCTCTGATTCGCGGCATCGACGCCGCTCAGGATTCCGGCATCCTCGTCGCGAGGCGGCCTGGGATCGTCGATGGCGCGGGCGGAGGGCGCGGCGCCCAGGAGAAGGAGGGCGAAGAGAGTCACCGCAACGCGGCGGGCCGGAAGGACCACGCCGCGCTCGGGGAGGATGCGGCTAGAACTCGATGTACACGCCATCGGAGCCCTTGTCCGTGACGGGTACGAGCGACGACTGCTGCGGGTCGGATACGACCCCGCCGCGCTGCAGGAAGAAATGGTCGGTCACGTACTCGTCGACGAATTGCGCGTCGGGATTCGGGAGCGCGGAGTCGAGCTCGGCGCGATTCGTCGGGATGGCGCGGTCGGCGATCTCGACGATGCCGTTGGCGTCGCTTCGGCGCGGCGCGGACGTGCGGGTCACGGTCGGAACGGCGCTGGCGAGCGTGGTCGCGGGCGGAGTCACCGGCGGCAACTCGGCCACGGCGGACGGAGCCGGAACGGTCGGCGACGCGGCCACCGGCTCGCTGGTGGAGCGGCCGGCCATGACCGGCGTCTTCGTCCCGTCGGGACGAATCACGCCCTGGAAGAGAATGGCCGCCACGAAGACCGCGCAGGCGCTGGCGCCGACGAGGAAGGCGGGGCCGAGCCGCTCGGGAACCAGGAATCGCTGGAGCCACTCGATCACGGTCGGACGCATCGCTTCGCCGGAGCGAATGCGATCCATCAAATCGTCCTCGAAGTGGGGGCTCGTCTCGACGGCGGAGGCGGTCACCGCTTCGTTGACGAGCGCCATGGTGCCCTTCAGCTCGCGGACCGATTGCGAGCAGCGGCGGCAGCCAAGCAGGTGCGATTCGAAGTGGCGCCTCTCGGCCTGAGTCAGCTCATCGTCGAGAAAGGCCGAGAATAGTGATTCCGCGGACCGGCAGTTCATACGTCCTCCAGGGTCAGAAAGGGCTTGAGCCGCTCCTTCAGCATCAGCCGTGCGCGATTGATGCGCGAGCGCACCGTCCCGCCGGGGATGCCGAGGATCTGCCCCACTTCTTCGTAGCTCATTCCCTCGACGTCCCGCAGCACCACGGCCTCGCGGTAGCGAGGGGGGAGTTTGCTGAGCGCTTCGGCGACCTTCTCACGGATCTCACCGCGGCTAAGGTCCTCGTCGGGGAGGGGATTCGTATCGGGAAACGGCAGCCCCTGTCCCCCGGTTTCTTCCTCGAGGGCGTCGAGACTGAAGGTCCCCTTGTGGCGGACCCGGCTCCGGATCTCATTCTTGGTAAGATTCACGGCGATCGTGAAGATCCACGTCGAGAACTTGCCGCTCTTGCGATAGCGCTCCCGGTTTCGGAAGACGCGCAGGAACACCTCCTGCGAAATCTCCTCGGCCCGGTCGCGATCGTTGATGAACCGCGAAACGAGATTCATGATCCGGCTGCGATACCGCTTCACGAGCGCGCGGAAGGCGATCTCGGAGCCGGTCGCACAGCGCTCCATGATGTCTTCATCGCTCAGCTCGGCCAGGCTATCGAGCCGTTTCAATCGGACTAGCTCCAGTGGCACGTCGTCGTCCTCCGGGTTCATGTTCGCTTACCCCGGGGCGCTGGCCAGGTTCCTGGAATCATGGTGGTTTGACCGGCCCCGACGGGGGCTGGCGGGCGCGGGGCGGGGAGGCCTGGGCGTGGCCGCCCTAGCGGGCCTGCCCCTGCAGGAGGGAGAGGCCGGAGGCGCTGTTTCGGACCCGGATCGACCGGGCCTTGGCCGCGGCTTCCTTGGCCTCGGAGTCGAGGCGGAGGCTCCGGCAGACTTCGGCCAGAATGGCGTTGGCGTCCAGCGACGACTCGGGGCAATCGGCGGCGCGCCGCAGATAGCTCCGCGCCAATTCCAGCTGCCCCCACTGATGGCGAAGCCGCCCAAGCGTCAGCAAGGCCTTGCCGTTCTTGGGGTTGAGCTGGACCGCTCGCTCCAGCTGGGGAACCGCCCGATCGGGCTTTCCCCGCGCCAGATCGGTCGTGGCGAGGAAGGTGAGGCATTCCGAGGTTTCCCCTCCCAGGTCGCGAAGTCGCTCGAAGGCCCACTGCGCGAGGAGCTTGTCGCCCATCGTGGAGGCCGCCGAGCCGAGTTCCTGGTAGAGGGAGGCGCTGGCGATCCCCCGTGAGGCGCTGTCACGGATAAGGGCCACCGATTCGTCCGGATGGCCGAGCAGAGCGTAGCACAGGCTCGCCGCCAGGACCTGACGTGGCGTGTCGAAGCCGAAGGTCCGGGCCGACTCGAGCAGCGTGACTCCCCGCCGCACGTCGCCCTTCCTGATTTCCAAGTAGGCGACGACCAGCGATTCCTCCCGTGAAATTTCCATCGTCGGGAGGAGACGCCGGTACTGTGTCAGCGCCTCGAACTCATCCCCCATGGAGACGGAAGCCCGGGCCCGGAGCGCGGTCGCCCTCGGGTCGGAGACTGATTTCACCAGGGCGATCGCGTCCTCGTTCTCCCCCGCCTGGAAGAGCTGGCGTGCCGCTTCAACCCGCAGATCCTCCTCGGAGAACCCCTTCGAGGCTGCCCATTGGACGAGCTGCCGGAAGTCGCTCCCTTTTCCTTGGCGGAACAGGAAAGCAGCGTAGGCGGCGACGTCCGCCGTCCGCGTCTCCGGAAGGAGCGCCCGCGAGCGAAGCAAGGTCTCCTCGAGGACGGGGTCGCCGGTGCGCTGCGCCAGATTCACGCCCAGGGTCAGGACTCGGGCATCCTCTGGCCTGAGCTCGAGGGCCAGCTGAAGGGCCTGCTTCGCTTCCTCCAGCCGGCCGTCCTCGAGCGCCAGGCTCAGGATTCCGGTCGCGATCCACGAAAAATCGGGGAGTAGAATGTCGGTCCGTTTGAGATCGGCCAGGGCCGCCTCGTAGCTGCGCGAGAGTTCGTGCGCCAGGGCCCTGAGACCATAGAGTTCCGGCGGCGCCCCGAGCTGGCGGAGCGGAGGGGACAGGACCTGCACGGCGCCCTGGCACTCCCCCGCCCGCAGCCGCATGCGGCCGACCAGCATAGCCGCGTTGACGTTCAGGCTGTCGCAGGCGAGCGCTCTTTCGCCCCAGGCAAGCGCCTCGAAATCTTGCCCCATCGCCTCGTGCAGCATGGCGACGCGGGCGTGCGCGAAGGCGCTACGGGGCTCCAAGCGGGAAAGGGACTCGGCCCACGCGATCGCGGCCTCGGGCTCACCCGCCGCTTCGGCCAGGGCGGAGCGGACGACGAGCGTCATATCGGTCGGGGGGAGGAGACGGTACTGGGCGTGCGCCGGCTGGACCGCGAAGGCGGCAAGGAGAAGCGCCACTACAAGAGGCGGAGCCACTCGATTCAGTTGTCGATCATCGCGCACGGGTCGTCTCCCGAAAGGGTTCGAAAAGGGACGAGGAAGGCCCGAGAGCCCTCCTCCCCTGTTCGAGACGACGTGAGTATTATACCGTGCTAGGAGTCTCCGTGCAAGGACGATGACCCGGAAGCGACCGGCGATTCGTGTGACGAATCGTCCCCCGATCGCGACGATCCGGAGCCACCTCCCTCCGTCTTCCCCTCTCCGCGGCCCTTGCCACCACGACGTCCCCGGCCTCCCCG
>JANNMC010000255.1:0-16171 GCA_031397435.1 Candidatus Eiseniibacteriota bacterium | reverse complement strand
AATCGAGGCGCTCTCGAAGGTGCCGCCGGGACCGCTCCGGTCGGAGATGAGACTCCACCTCGTGACGGGCGACGACGTCTGGGCGAGCCGCCCGGATGCCCCGACTGGCGATAATTCAGCATCAAGTCGATGCACTCGTCGACGAGGTCCTTGACGACCTCCCACTGCGCGAACTCCCCTTCGGCCTTCGCGTACAGGAGCTCCGTCCCGGCGGCTGCTTCGGTCGCTTTCGTCATCGCGTGTTCTTCTTCATGAATTCGGCGATCCGGCTCAACCCTTCGTCGATCGCCGGAAGCGACGACGCATACGAGAAGCGGATGTGCTGGCCTTCCCCCTCGACCGGGGTGCCGAAGTGAACGTCGGCGAGGACGGCGACGCCGGCGTCGTGGAGGAGGCGCTTCCGGAGCTCTTCGCTGCTTCCCGCGCCGACGCGCTTGCACGCATCGGTCACGTTCGGCCAAACGTAAAACGCTCCGCCCGGCGTCTGGCAGCGGAAACCGGGAATCCGGTTCAGCCCGGCGACGATGTGGTCGCGACGGGTCAGGAAGACGTCTCGCATGTGATCGGACGGTCCTTGGTCGGCGTTGAGCGCCGTGACCACCGCCCATTGGTTCGGATGCGGCGCGCAGGAGTCGGTGTTCGTGACCCAGCGCGTGAACACCGGCGCGAGCTTGGTGTTCGCGGCGTAGCCGATGCGCCATCCGGTCATGGCCCATGTCTTCGAGACGCCGTTGATGACGATCGTCCGCGAGCGCGCTTCCTCTCCCAGGGAGGCGGGGCTCGTGTGCCGCGCATCGCCGTAGATCAGTTTCTCATAGATCTCGTCGGAGAGAATCAGGAGGTCGTGCCGCCGCGCGAGTTCAACCAGCGCCGCCACTTCATCACGGGTGTAGACCATGCCCGACGGATTGTTGGGGCTGTTGAGAATGAGCAGCCTCGTACGCGGCGTCCGTACGCGTTCCACGTCCTCGACTGTGATCTTGTAGCGCCCCGGCGCCGGCGGCACCGCGACAGGCATTCCTCCGGCCAGACGGACCATCTCCGGGAAACTGACCCAGTAGGGGACGGGACAGAGCACCTCGTCGCCCGGCTCGAGGACGGTGAAGAGCGCATTCCATATCGCGTGCTTCGCGCCGTTTCCGACCACGATCTCCTTCGGACCGTAGGTGACGCCACTATCGCGGCGGAGCTTCTCCGCGATCGCGGTCCGGAGCGCCAGGGTGCCCGCCACCTCCGTGTAGCGATGGTGCCCGCCGCGGATCGCCTCGATGGCCGCGTTCTGGATCGACGCGGGCGTCTCGAAGTCGGGCTCTCCCGCCGCGAACGACACGACCTTCTCCCCTCGCGCCCGGAGTTCCCGGGCCCGCGCGCTCAGGGCCAGCGTCTCCGAGGGCCGAAGCGCCCGGACTCTTGCGTTCACGCGGCTCGCACTCATCGGGGCGCGACCAGTTTCTGCCGTAGCGCGGCCTCAACGTGAGGCGGCACGAAGCTCGCTACCGAACCGCCGGCCCGAGCGATCTCCTTGACCAGGGTGGAATTCAGGTAGGTGTACGTCTCGCTCGGCATGAGGAAGAGTGTCTCGATTCCGTCGTCCAGGCGGCGATTCATGAGGGCCATCTGGAACTCGTACTCGAAGTCGGAGACGAAGCGAAGGCCCCGCATGATGATCTCGATGTTTCGCGCGCGGGCATACGCGACCAAGAGCCCCGAGAACGATTCGACCGTCAGCCGCGTTTCCCCTTTCATCGACTCCTGGATGAGCGCGACCCGCTCGTCCTGGGAGAAGAGGACTCCCTTCTCGGGACGGACGGCCACGGCGACGGTGAGGCGGTCGACGACTCGCAGGGCACGGCGCATCAGGTCGAGATGGCCGTTCGTGACGGGATCGAATGTCCCCGCGAAGACAGCGTGGTTCATGACGCACCTCGTTCGGCCGCGGCCGTCTGGCCGCCTGCCCGGTAGATGGACACCGCCGTGTCGCCGTAGGCGCGTTCTACCGCTAGCGCCAATCCGGGCGGCGGAGGGACCGTGCTTCCGCTGCGATGTTCGTAAACGACGAGCCCCCCCTCGGGTACCCAGCCGATGCGCGCCAGCCGCGAGAGCCACCGCGCTCCTCCCTCCCCCGCGTACGGAGGATCGAGGAAGACGAGGCTCCAGGGACCTTTCAACTCCACCGCCGGCAGCTCCCCGCGATCGAGATCCGCGATCACGACCCGCGAGCGCCCTTGAAGTCCCAGCGTGGCGAGGTTCTCGCGGAGGAGCCGGGCCACCGCGGGGTCGCGCTCCACGAAGTCCGCACGTAGCGCGCCGCGGCTCAGGGCCTCGATGCCGAGGGCGCCGGATCCCGCGTAGAGATCGAGCACCGCCGCCTCCGCCGTCCAGGCCGGTCCGAGAATGTCGAAGATCGCCTCGCGCACCCGTTCCGACGTCGGCCGCACGCCGTGATCGGCCACCTGGAGCTTTCGCCCCCGGAACTCCCCTCCTACGACGCGGAGCCGGCCCATCGATCCCGTAACGCTGTTTCCAGCGCCGCCGCCAGTTCCTCCGGAGTCTTCCCTTCCGTGGTGATCGAGATCGCGGCGATCGCCCCGTAGAGCGGATCGCGCACCACCTGAAGCTCCAGAAGCCGCCGGAGCGCCGTGGCATCGCCTCCGGCCGGAGAGTCGGCCAGAAGCGGTCGGTCGGCGAGGCCCGATGCCTCGAGCCTTGCCAGCGCCGTCTCGGGCAGCACCTGAAGCCAGACCACCGTGGCGCCCGCCGCGAGCACTCGGCGCGCCTCCTCACCCACCACGACTCCGCCGCCGCAGGCGAGAACGAGGCCGTCCGCGAGAGACGCCAGCGCCCTTTGGAGCGCCTCCAGTTCCCGTTCGCGGAATCGCGCTTCCCCTTCGCTTCGCAGCAGCTCGGGGACGCCCTTTCCGGCGGCGCGCGCGATGGCCGCGTCGAGATCGTCCCAGCGCCAGCCGAGCCGGTTAGCCAGGAGCGGCGCCACGACCGTCTTGCCTGCCCCCGGAAGCCCCACCAGCGCCACCGGAGCGGCGCCCTCGAACCGTCGCAGCGTCACGTCCCTCCGGTGCCGGACGGGGGCCTCGAACACCCCCCATGAAAACGGGCCCTCCCGGTTGGGAGGGCCCGATAGAGTACACGACGCGGGCCGGCTACGGCCAGCGGTGGAGACTAGTTGGAAGCGCTCTGGTCGTTCAGGATCTTCGGCGTCACGAAGATCAGGAGCTCGCGCTTCGCCTTCGTCGTCGAGTTCGACCGGAAGAGGGCTCCGATGATCGGGAGGTCCATCAGGATCGGCACGCCGCGCTTGGTGACCGATTCGTTGCTCCGGATCAGCCCGCCGATGACCGCCGTCTCGCCGTCGTTCACCATGACGCGCGTGTCGGCCATCGTGGTGTTGATGATGATGCCGCCCTGGACTGTCGCCTGCGACGCGAGGTCGGAGACCTCGGGGTGGACGTCCATGGTGATCTTATTGCCGACATTGATGTGCGGCGTGACGCTCAGCTTGATGCCGATCGTGGTGAGCTGCGTCACGGCGTTGCCCGCGAAGTCCTGGACGATGAGCGGAATCTGCTGGCCCACCACCACCGACGCTTCGCGGTTGTTCACGGTCGTGATGCGCGGATTCGAGATGATGTTGGCCTTGTTCTGCGTTTCCAGCGCCTCCAGCGTGGCCTCGATGCTGCCGAAGCTCTTCACGGTTCCGATCTTCATCGTGGCGGCCGGGTTCGACACGCCGCGGGCGTTGATCATGATGTCCTCGCCGACGCCGGCGTCGAAGAGATCGAGGTTCTTGGCGCCCCACTCGATGCCGAGGCTGCGGGTCGACGAGACGTCCACGTCGACCAGGCGGGCCACGATCTCGACCTGCGGCGTCTTGGTGTCGAGGCTCCGAACCATCGATTCGGCCATATCGAGACGTTCATCGATATCCGTGAGAAGGAGCGAGTTGCTCCGCTTGTCCACCTCGATGTGGCCGCGCTTCGTGAGCGTCTTCTCCACGGACTTCGCCATCTCGTCGGCGTTGGCGTAGCTCACGGGCACAATGCGCGTTTGAAGCGGAAGCAACTCTTCCTGGGACCGCTCGGCGGTACGCCGCTCCATCTCCTCTTTGCGCAGCGTCTCGAGATTGGAGACGACGATGGTCTGTCCCTGATCGATCATGCCGAGTCCCTGCGCGCGCAGCAGGATGTCGAGTGCATGCCGCCACGGCACGTTCCGCAGCCGAAGCGTGACCACTCCCTTGACCTCCCTGCTCGCGACGATGTTCTTGCCGCTGAATTCCGAAAGGCTGCGGAGCACCGTCTGAATTTCCGCACCCTGGACATCGAGGGACATGCGGCGGCCGTCCGGCGTGTCGCTGGACATCGAAGCCGACGCCGTGCTCGCGCGAGACGGAGTCTCGACCGCGGAGGCCGACGTCTCGATGGCGACGACGATGTTGTTGCCTACCTGGCTCACGCCGTAGGAGGCCGCCTGCGCCAGGTCGAGAACGATGCGGGCGCCGGTCTCCTTGCCCCAGCCCATTTCGGTCGCGCGGACCGACTTGACGTTGGATCCTTCGCGGCCGGCCCAGACGCGCTCGGTGAAGCTCAGCGCGGCGCCGGGACAGTCGAGGACGATACGGTCCGGCGACTCGAGCGTGAAGTCGTGATAGTTGATCGGAGCGTCGGCCTCGACGACGATCTGGGTGCCCTTGCCGGCGTCCTTCAGCGAAATGCTCTTCACCGTGGCCCCGAGGGCCGGAGCGGCCGCGAGCAACAGGAGCAGCGGAAGCGCCACCCCCGCACCGGCGCGGCGGCCCGTGCGCGTCCTACTGATTCCGAGTCGCATTTGGCTCACCCTCTTTTGATTTCAGTTGGATCGTCACGGTCTGCGAGTCCCCGAAGGAGTTCTGGACGACCTGGAGTTCCGTCTTGGAAATTCCCGCGATGTATCCATTCACCACGGGGTCCCCGACGCGGAGTACGAAACCACGCCCGCGACTATCCTCCACGAGCGCGAACTTGTCCGACGAGCCCCACATGATGCCGACGAGATGAATGTCGCCGACATCGACGAGGGCGCCGTCGCCCGAATGACTTTCATACTTCCCGTCGATCAGCGACTGGAACGGATCGCGCCGTGCGCCCGCCTGATAGACGTACTGTTCGCGCTGGAAGAGCGCGTTGGCGTCGAGAACCTTTGGCGTTTCGTCGGCCATCGCCGCCACGCTCGCGCCCGGCACGACGGGAACTGCCGGTGCCGCTACCGGGGCGACTGCCGCCGCGGAGACGGAAGGAGCGACGGATGCGGCCGCGGGGACCGGAACCGCAACGGTCGGCAACGTTCCTACGCCGACCGTCTTGACCGCGGTCGGTGCTCCGACGACCGGTGCCGCCGCGACGACCGGTGCCGCGGGAACGACCGAGAGGTCGCGCTTCACCCACGCCGGGGCGGGCGGGCCGTAGACCACGGACGACGTGGCCGTCGGCTTCGCCGCGACACGGGCGGCCGGCACGCCGCCGCGCGGAAGCAGCTGAGCCGCCGGCGAGGTGGCCGCGGTCGGCAACTTCGCCGGCGCGGGAACGCGCAGGACGAAGAAACCCACCACGCCGATGAGGGCGGCGGCCGCAACCAGGATCACAATTCCGACCCGGCTGCGAAGAAGCTTACTTTGCGGCAGCGCCAGGCTGCTTGGCAGGTTCATTGGCGGTCCCCTCGGCCAGCGTGTACGCGGTGGCGATGAAGTCGGCCTGGACGGTATCGTCCAGGTCACCCTTGTCGAACAGTTTCACCTTGAGCTGCGAGACATTCACGAGCCGGCTGAGTTCGGCGATTTCGCTGAGGAAGCTCCCGGCGCGGTGGTAGCCGCCGGTCACGGAAATCTGCACGGGGTTCTCCGTGAAATCGGCCGTCGGCTTCGGCTCGCCCGGCTTGAAGAGGACGAACTTCACGCCCGACTCCTGGCCGGCGATCGTCACCTTGCGGAGGAGGCTCGCCACTTCCTTCTGCGTCGGCAGCAGCTCCTGCGCCACGGCCCAACGCTGATTCAGGAGCGCGAACTCCCGCTTCAGCTCCGGCAGCCGATTCACCAGCTGCTGAGCCTTCGTCAGCTCGTTCATTTTCTGCGTGTACGTCCCCTTGAGCTCGGCGATCTGCTTGGCCCGGGCCCGGTAGTTGAACGGCACGTAGTCGGCGAAGACGTAGAAGTAGACCAGCGCGGCGATTCCCGCGCCGATCATCACCATCTTCTGAGTTTTCGGATCCTTGAGGTCCATCGCATTCCCTCGCGCGTGCCGGTTACAGCGTCATGCTCGCGGTGACTTTGAACTTCACCACGCTGCGTTGGTCGATCGTTCCCTTCTCGGCCACGACGAGGTCCACGTTGCCATAGAGCGGCGACGCCTCGAGCTTGGACATGAAGTCCGCGACGAGGAGGTTCGAGAAGGTGACCCCCTCGACCTGGATCTTGTTGGCTCCCGGCACTTCCTCGTAGATCGTCAGCCAGAGGTGCTCGGGGATGCACTTCGAGACTTCGTCGATGAGCTTCACGCGCGTCAGGCGCTGCTTATCCAGATTCGTGATGACACCCAGGCGCCGCTGCAGCTCCGATCGTTTCTGCGTCAGCTCGTTGATCGTCTGAATCTGCGGCCGGAGCTTCTCCGCTTCCTGCTGGGCCCGCGCGATGTCCGCCTGAAGCCGGCTCACCTGCATCGCCTGGACGACCGAGAACGCCGCGAAGAGCGCCGCCACGAGAATCAGAACCAGGAGCGGCATCACGGTGCCAACCTTCGGCAGCGTGAACGTGCGCTTGACCTGGCGCTCGTCTCTGGGCAGCAGGTTAATGCGAATCATGGATCCCCCTAGCGCAGCGCGAGGCCAATGGCGACCGTGAGAATCGGCGCCACGGTCTCCGGCGATTCACCGTTGAACAGGCCGGCATCCACCATCAGCTTGGAGACCGGATTCACCACATCGACGGGCACCTGGTGGCGCTGGGCCAGAAACTCCGCGAGCCCCGGGACCCGGGCGCTGCCGCCCGAAACGAGAATGCGGTCGATCCGCTCCGCGTCGCCGGCCGAGCGCAAGTACGCCACGGCGCGATCGATCTGCGTGGAGAGGTCCTCGCACGTTGCCTGGACGACCGACGCCACGTCGATGGCGCCGTCGCCGCGACCGCGAAGCGCGTTCAGCGCCTCGGGCTGACTGACGTTGTGGCGGCGCTGAATGCCTTCGACGAACGAATTGGAGCCGACCGAGAGGTCCTTCGTGAAGTGAGGAATCCCCTCGCGGATGATGTTCAAGTTGGTGATCTCGGCTCCGATGTTCAGGAGCGCCACCGTCTCGCCGGGTGTCAGATCGTAGTTGGCTTCCACGGCGTTCTGGATCGCGAAGGAGTCGACGTCGATGATCATCGGCTGAAGGCCGGCCTCACGCACGATCTCCGCGTGATTCGCGATCATGTCCTTCTTGGCCGCGACGAGGAGCACCTGCATCTTCTTCGCGTCGACATTCGGATTGATGATCTGGAAGTCGAGCGAGACGTCGTTGATGTCGTAGGGGACGTGCTGCTCCGCCTCCCACTGGATCGCCTCCTTGGCGTCCTCCTCGCTCAGCTTGTCCATGAGGATCTTCTTCACGATGACGGCGCGTCCGGAGACGGCGGTCACCACTTGCTTGTTCTTGATCTGGCGCGACTCCATGAGGTTTCGGATGGCTTCGTGGACCATCTGGCGGTCCATGATTTCGCCGTCGACGATCGCCTCGGAGAGTGGCTCCGAGATGCCGTAATTGACGAGACGGTCCCCCGTGCGGTCGCGCACGATCTCGGCCACCTTGATGGAGCTCGACCCGATATCGAGACCGACGACGCTCTTTCGCTTCCCAAACATGTGCGTGCTCCGTGTTAAGGGGATGGCGCCTCCAGCGCCCGACCGCTGGAACTCGTCGAAGGCTGATCGAGCAAGTTCCATGCCACGGACTTCTTACCGTGCAACGTAAGCCTTTTCCGTGTAAGGCGTTACGTACGGGGTTCCATCCCCGTGCACCTTGCGATCCCTTCGCGGAAGCGTGATGCGTTTCGCCCATCCGGCCAGTCTCCATCCGCTGGAAACTGTCCGCCGCGGCCCAAGCGCTCCGACGTCCGGGCCGCGTTGACCGGCCTCGGTGCGTCTGTTACGGTGCGCCCATGCCGCGTCTCTCCCACGGCGCCGCGTGGGTCGCTGCCCTCGTCGCGCTCTGGGTCTACGCTCAAACTTTGTCGCCGACCGTCGCGTGGGTGAACCAGGGCGAGGACTCGGGCGACCTGCTCGCCGCCGCCGCCACGCTCGGGATCGCTCACCCGACCGGATATCCTCTATTCGTCCTGCTCGGGCGGCTTGCATCGCTGCTGCCGCTTGGAAGCATCGCGTTCCGGATCAACCTCGTCGCCGCGCTCGCAGCCGCCGCGGGGGTCTACTTCCTCGCCCGCTTCGTCCTAGAGCTCGCCTCCGCGGATCGCGAATCCGACTCACCAGGACTGCCGCCTCGGGAGTCGGGGCTTCCCCCGATCCTGGCAGCCGCCGCGGCGCTCCTCTACGCGCTCTCGCCCGGTGCCTGGAGCCAGAGCGTCCTGGCCGAGGTCTACACCCTGAACATCGCGTTCCTGGGTGCGGTCCTCTGGGCGCTGGCACGATTCGAGCGGCGCCACGACGTACGCTGGCTGGCCCTCGCCTCGTTTCTCTGGGGCGTTGGCCTCACGAACCACCTGCTCCTGCTCGCCGCCGCGCCAGCACTCGCCTGGTGCACGGCCCGCGCCCTTGCGAAGAAGAGAATCGGCGCGGCGGGGAGCGTTCTTTTGCTCCTTCTCGCGGTTTGGGGAGCGACGCTCGTCCTCTACCTCCCGATCCGGGCGGGGGTCGGAATCGGGATCGGCGCCCCCGGGCCGGGGCCGGAATTCTCCTGGGGAACTCCCTCGACGCCGTCGCGGCTCCTCTGGGTCCTGACGGGCGCGCAATACGAGCGGAATTTCTTCACGCGCGATCTGAGCGGCGTGGTGGCGCACCTCTACCCGGGCCGCTGGTGGCCCGAATTCGGGTGGGGGCTTCTGGCACTCGCGGCGGGGGCGGCCGCCGCCGCGTTCGGGCGCTTCCGGGGGCTCGGCCCCGCGATGGCCGCGCTCGCCGCCGCGATCGTCCTCTTCTCGCTCTACTCGATCCCCGATGACGTCGGGTACTGGATGCCAGTGGCCTGGCTGGTCGCGGCGATCGCCGGCGTCGGCGCGGCGCGGCTGGCTGCGACGTCGAGTCCGCCCGCACGGGCGGCCACGGTTCTCGTCCTCCTGCTGGCGGTCGGAGGGATCGCCGAGGGATACCGGGTAAATCGCGCCAAGGTCGACGCCTCAAAAGACCTGACTCCCTACCTCTACGCTCAGCGCAACCTCTCGGCGGTGGAACCCAACGCGCTGATCGTCAGTGAGTACGATGGGAGGACCTTTTCGCTCTGGTTCTACAAGGCGACCGAGTTTCGCCAAAGTCATCCGCGGCTCGTGGTGGCGTACAAGTACCTCCTGGTCTGGCCGTGGTACCTGCACCACCTCGCTCGCTTCTACCCCGGGCTCCGCGTACCGGGCCACCGGGGGGCTCTCGACGACACAATGAACCGCTTCATCGCGCGGAATCTCGACACGCGTCCCGTCTATCTCACGCGCCTCGACCCGGGGCTTGCTCGCGAGTTCCGCGCGGAGCCGGTCGGATATCCACCGATTCCCTTCTACCGAGTCCGCTGGGCCGATCGATGAGCGCCCTGCCGCGTGGCCGGGCAGCCAGAATCGCCATCGCGCTCATTCTCCTCGCCATCGTGGCGTTCCAGGCGGGGCGAGTCCTGCGCGCCGAGCGTGCGATCATCGACGCGGCGGGCGGCGGCGGCATGTCGCTCCCTCTCGATGATTCCTTCATCTACCTTCAATACGCGCGGGCCATCGCCGAGGGACATCCGTTCGTCTACACGCCCGGCAACGCGCCGACGACCGGCTCCACGAGCCTCTGGTATCCGCTCCTCCTCGTTCCCCCACACTGGTTCGGCGCCTCTCCCTCCGTCGCCATCGCCTGGGTGTTCGGTCTCGGCATCCTCGCGTACTTCCTGGTGGCGTACCTGGCCGGAAAACTCGGAGCCGCGCTGGGAGGATGGCCCGGCGGCGTGCTGGCCACGGCGCTGACGCTGGCAAGCCCGCATCTCCTCTGGGGGGCGCTGAGCGGCATGGAGATCGGCCTCTACGCCGCGCTTCTCCTCGCGACGACCCTTGCCTACGTGCGCGAGCGGGAGGAGGCGCGCTTTCCGACGTTCCGCTGGTGGGTATTCCTTCTAGCCGGCGCTCGGCCGGAAGGGGCGGTGCTCTGCGGCCTCTTCGCGATCTTCGCGTTGCGCGACGCCTGGAAGGCCGGGGTTCGAGACGGCGCGAGACGCTCGCCCACGACCGCCATTCTCTGTCTTGCGGCGATGGCCATGCCGTTCGTCGTGAACGCCGCGGTGTCGGGCTCCATCGAGTCGACGAGCAGCCAGGCGAAGTCGATTCTCGCCGAACCGTACCGGGAGACGCGCGCCACCTACATCGCCGGCGCCCCGCGCATCGTTGGGGAAATCGCCAAGACCTACGCTTCCCTGCTCCTCCCCGAGCCGCTTGCCGGAGGGGGCAGCGCCGTCCCCGCGGCATATGGCTGGATCACGGGCCTCGGCCTTCTCTTTTTTCTTGTGGGAGGCCGCTGGAGTGGCGCTCGCCGATGGCCGGCGACCTGGCAGGTCGTGAGCCTCGTGGGTGCTGGCGTGGTCGTCACCGCGCTTCCGGTTCACTGGTGGGTGCACTACTACCGCTATCTCCAGGGACTCTTCCCGCTGATTCTTGTCGTCGTGGCCGCCGGGTGGGGCAGGCTGGCGTTCCTGCTTCCCGCCCGAACGCCAAGGGCCGTCGCGACACTGGGAGGCGCCGCGGCGATCGCGCTCCCGCTCCTTGTGGCCATGCCGCGGCTTCTCCCCGAACAGTCGCGCATGATTCTCCTCTACGGGCACAATTGTCAGAACATCCTTCACCAGCAGATCGCGCTGGGCCGCTGGATCGACGCGAATCTTCCCCGCGATGCCGTGGTCGGTCTCAACGACGCCGGCGCCATCGCCTACTTCGGCCGACGTTCCACGGTCGATCTGGTGGGCCTGACGTCGGCGGGGTACGCGCGTGTCTATCGTTCCGGCCTCGGTTGCCTCTTCGAGCACCTTCGCCGCCAGCCACCCGCTCGCCTGCCGACCTACTTCGCCGTCTACCCCGACTGGTTCCCCTACTGGCCCGAGAGCGGCATCTTCGGCCCCGAGTCGTTCCGGGCTCATCTCGGCTTCAACACGATCTGCGGCGGCACCGACATGGTCGTCTACCCGGCGGCGTGGCTCGACGCGAAACCGACCGATCGCCCCGCCCTCGGCACGGCGGACCTCGCGACGCGTGAACAGGTGGACGCGCTCGATCACGCCTGGTTGGAGGACGAACGCCGGCACGAGTGGCGAGCCGAACCGGAGGCCAAGGACGTGCTTCGCCGCTACGCCTTCCCCGACCGGATGACCCGGCCCGCCACCGACGGCGGCCGAATCATCCGCGGGGTGGAGCGGTTTCGCGCGACCGTTCGCCCGGGCCGCGACCTACTCCTCGTCATGCGGACCGACGGTTGGTACGAGAACCAACTTCGCGTCTCGGTGGACGGGAAATCCGCGGGCATCTGGAGCGTAGCCCGGTCGGAAAGCGCCTGGATCGAGCCGCGGTACGCGGTGCCGGGGACACTCCTCCGGCGGGACCGCCCGGAGTTTCGGCTCGAGCGGGTTGGAACGGAGTCCGAGGGGAACGTGGCGCCCTTCCGTTACTGGCTCTACCAGTGAAATGGATCGGGGGCGGATCCCCCACGGATCCACCCCCGGTGACGGCGAATTGAGTTCTTGGCTCGGTCGCCGCTACTGGTCGATCCAGGAGGAAACTTCGTATGGCGACAGCGCGTTCAACTGACTGATCATCTCGCTCGAGTAGAGGCACTTGATGTTTCCATTCATGGTGGCGGTGCCACTCAACGTACCCTGCACCATCACGGCCCCCACCACCTGCTTCGCCGTGCCACCGCCCGTGACCGTCAGGTCACCCAGGCAGAGAATCACGCCGTTCCAGTTGAACGTTCCGCTCATGTCGAAGTCGCCGTCGACGACC
Source organism: Candidatus Eiseniibacteriota bacterium (assembly GCA_031397435.1). GTDB lineage: Bacteria > Eisenbacteria > RBG-16-71-46 > SZUA-252 > SZUA-252 > SZUA-252. The sequence continues at coordinate 3,966 of JANNMC010000255.1, read as the reverse complement.
AGAACACCGGCGCCCGAAGCATTACCGCTCACACGGAGATCGCCGGTGATGTGCACGATCTTCAGATCTCCAATCGACCCCCAGCCGGCGGTGCTTGGATTGTTGAGCGGGCCAGCCAGCGTGAGGTCGGCCATCTGGCTCCATCCCGCGGCCAGCGCCGGGAGGTCAAGATTCACGCTTGAGGACCCGACGCTTGGATCGGAGCCCGTGCCCTGTACGTTATCGGCCTGCTGGCCAGTGAGTGCCCCGGAAATCACCGAGGGGTCGTTCGGGGTCGAGATCCCGAGCAGCGGGGTGGCGCCGGTCACGGTGTCGTACGGCGCCGAGGCCTGGTGATCGTGCCCGTCAACGTAAAACGCGTTACCGTTGAAGTTGATCGGACTCTCCGTGTAGACGGAGCCTGGGATCGGAGGGAGCGGCCACTTCACCGCCTCCACCGTCACGACCTTCGAGCCGAGACCGCGCCGGCCCTGCGCCGAGACGATGATCTTCGGAATGCCGCGCGTCGTGTTCTCGATCGGAGGTGTCACCGGATTGTTGTCGTGATCGCCGAAGAGGACGATCGCGCCGCCGCCGTTCAGCTTGTACCGAACGTTTACCCACGGGTAGTCGAGCCGGTCGGCGAGCGGAAGGTTTGAATTCCGCGAACCCGTATCCGGGTAACGCTCGCTCGCCTCGTCGATCGCCATGTCGCCGTCGTTCTCGAGCCCGTCGGAGAGGGTGGCGTCGTACCGGGGGTCGAGGCTACCAGCACCAGGGTCGTTAATCACGTAGAGCCCCCAGCCCGGCGTGTAGGCGCCGACGGTTTGGCCGATGTAGTTGGCTCCGTCGTCAGAATTCGACATCCGTACCAGCACCTCGCTAATTCCCGCCTCGGCGTTCTGGAACGCCTGGGACGCGGCGAGTTGATTTCCCGCGATCTGCTTCTCCCCCTTGGTCACCGCCACGTAGGAAATCCCCACGGCGGTCAGCAGGAAAAGAATCAGAAGCGCGACAACCAGCGTGTTGCCCGCTTCGGGATCCGCCGACATCGCCAAGGGCTCGTGCTTCGGTCTCATGGTGGTCACCTTTTCGGTCCGCCTTCCCTGAGTTAGCGCTCGCGCCACGACGACAGCCGGTAGCGGCTGAGGAGCAGCGCGTTGTTCACCGCGGAGGAGGAGTAGTAGATGCGTCCGGCACCGCCGACACTTCCGTCTTCGATGGCCGTGCCCTGGTAGATCAGCCCTCCGACGATGTGCGCGAGGTCCGCGGGTCCGCCGCCGGCGATCTTGATATCGCCCAGGACAATGACGACCCCATTGAATTGGCTGCCGCCGGTCATCTGGAGGTTGCCGTTCACGATCAGGATGCCCGCGCCGGTCCACGTGCCCGCGATCTTCAGGTTGCCGTCGCAGAGCGTGACCTTTGGAGCGGCAGCCGTCCCGAGAGCCGGATCCGATGAAGAGAGGCCCGTCTCCCCGGGGAGCTTGTAGTCCACCATATCGCCGGCAGCAGCCAGGATCGCGTTGAAGTCGTACTGGAACGGTGATTGCAGCACGCTGGCCGTCCCGCCGAGACCGAGGATGTTGTTCTCCTGGCCCAGGCTGAGCGGGACATCGCTCGTCGGTCCGAGCGTCTGGATCCCGGCCACCGGCGTCGCACCTGGAATCGTGTCATACGGCGCATTCATGTCGTGGTCGTTGCCGTCCACCAGGAGCGCGTTACCGTTGAGCTTCATCTTCTTGCCGGTCCAGAGCGCGGAATTTACATCCACGAACGGGTAGCGAACGGCTTCCGCCTCTAGAACCTTGGTGGCGGTACCCTTCTCGCCCCGCGCCGTCAGGCGAAGCACGGGAGCCCCAACCGTCAGATTCTCGACGGGCGGCGTCGCCGCGTTTCCATCGCCGTCGCCGAATCGGACCAACTGGTTCGAGCGCTGCTTGTACTCGACCCGGACATACGGGTACCGTGGCGCGTCGGACGCGACCGGCTGCTTGGATAGGACCTCGGGGAAGCGTTCCCCGCTCTCGTCCACATAGGAGTCGGCGTCGTTGTCCCAGCCGTCCGAGGCGAGGGCCGCCCCCTGGGGATCGAGCGCGCCATTCCCCGACGCGATCACGACGTACCGGCCCCAACCCTGAAACGGGACCACCGGACCGATGTAGTTCGCCACATCGCTGGGATTGTTCATCCGGAGAAGCGCCTCGCTGATCCCCGCCTCCGCCGAGTACATCGCCTGCGTTCCAGCCATCTGATTTCCCGCGATCTGCTTCTCGGACTTGGTAACCGCCACGAACGTAACGCCGGCCGCCGTGAATAGCATGAGCACGAGAAGCGCGACGACCATGGCGTTTCCGGACGCGTCGGCCGCCGCCGTCACGCGGAGCGTGCCTTTCCGCCCTGAGGTTCCTGAATTCATGGCCGTGCTTCCTCCTTCGAGATTCGCCCGCGTCCGCACCGGACTACGGCACGATCGTCGACGCGTACGGATTGAGATAAATGACCAGGTCGCCCGTGCTGGCGCTCGTGGCCGTGCCGGCCACGATGTCCTGGAGGAGATCCTCGCTCAATTGATCCTGCGAACATTCGAGGCGTCCGACGGCGACGGCGTTGACGGAGCCACCCGCGTTCGCGTCAGCCCAGCTGAATACATTCGGGATGATGGCGCTGCTCGAGGCGCTGGGATCGCAGAAGTAGACCTGCACCGACGGAGGCGTCGACCCGCCCGCCCCTGCCGTTCCGACGACGATATCCAGCGCGCTACCCGGATCGATCGTGCCCAGCGCGATGGAGAGCGCCGGTCCGGGCGTCGCCTGCTCGTCGCGTCGCGCCAGGGCGTTCAGAAGCGTTCCGCCGTTCTTCCAGAATTCGATCTTGCCGGAGGTATTGCCGGTCCGGACCGCCGTGACGACATCGGGGTACGAGTCGTTGTCCATCCGGCCAACCGCGAGACCATAGACGGAACCCCCGGCTGCCACGCTGTAGGAGGTCGTGTACCGACCCAGGACCACGAGGCTTCCGAAGAAGATGTCGATATTCCCCTGCGTATCCGCATTGTTGGTGTTGGTACCGGCCACGATGTCGGGGTAGCCATCCAGATTCATGTCGGCAATGGCGATCGAGCGGACCTCGCCGCTGGCCGTGTAGACGTCAAGCGACGCCGAGTGCGTGTACCCGCCGGCGCCGTCTCCCCACCACACTTCCACCTTGCCCGCGCTTGTGTTCGTCTTCGTGCCGAGGACGACGTCGGGGCGGGAGTCGCTGTTCAGGTCGGCCAGCGCGATCGCCTTCACCTCGCCGGTCCCGGGATTGTCCCCGTACGTTCCGTTCGGGGTCGCCGTCGCGCCGGCCACGCCGACTTTTCCACGAACGTCGAAGGCGCCGCTGAAGGCCTGGTTCTTCCAGACCTGAAATTTGCCCGTATTGGATCCGGTGACCACGCCGGTGACGACGTCCCGGGCCTCGGCGTCCGAGGCATCCACGTTGGCCGCCGTCAGTGCCGGAATGTCGTACGAGGCGTTGCCCATGTAGTTCTGCGTCGAGCGGTAGTAGACGGTTCCGGAGTACTTGCCGGGCTGCCCGTTCCACCAGACGCGGATGTTGGCCATGCCGCTCGCCTTCGTGCCGACGATGATGTCGAGGTCCTTCTCGCCGTTCTGAGTCGTGTTGGACCCTTCCAGGGCGTCGTACTCGTCTAGGTTGGCGAGCGCGAGCGAGAGCACCTTGTCGGTCGGAATGTGGATGGGAGGCTGGCTCGGTGGAAGCCCGGTGCCGGTTCCCGTGCCTGTGCCGGTTCCCGTGCCGGTCCCTGTGCCGCTGCCGGTGCCGGTTCCGGTTCCCGTGCCGGTTCCGGTGCCGGTGCCGGTCCCCGTCCCGGTCGCGCCGGTGTTTGCTGCGTAGGCCTGGTTCGCCTCCGCCAAGTATGGGAAGTTACGCGGTTCCACCGCCGTGCCGACACTGATCCGCACCGGGTCGCCTCCGGCCAGC
>JANNMC010000219.1:0-2458 GCA_031397435.1 Candidatus Eiseniibacteriota bacterium | reverse complement strand
TGATCATCGCCACGCTCCTCTTCGCCGCGTCACCGTTGCACGTTTACTATTCGCGCGAGGGACGCACGTATTCGCTGGCCGTGTTCTTCACGATCCTGGGGTTGATCGCTCTCACTTCATCCAGAAAGAACCTGAGCCTGCTCTGGGTTTCCTCGATCGCGCTGACCTATACCGCGGCCAGCGTGTTTCCAGTGCTGGCGGCCTTTCTGATCTCGGCTCTGTTTGTCGACCGGAAGAAGGGCGTCCTGAAGACACGGTTTCGACTGGCCCTTCCGCCTGCCGTCTCGCCTCCCTGACCGCGCCGTGGCGGGCTCCTCTCCGGAGATCCTGGTCCGGAGCGCCGGCGGTCGCGTGGCGCTCCGGCCCATCGCCGGGACGCGCCCTCGCGGCGCAAGCCGGGCCGAGGACGACGCGCTGGAGCGTGAACTCCTGGTGAGCGAGAAGGATCGCGCGGAGCATGTCATGCTTCTTGATCTGGGTCGGAACGATCTGGGCAAGATCGCGCGAATCGGAACGGTGAAGGTGACCGAGGCCCTTCACGTGGAGCGCTTCTCGCACGTGATGCATCTGGTCAGCCACGTCGAGGCGGAACTCCGCGAGGGGCTTGGCCCGTTCGATGTCCTGCGCGCCTGCTTTCCGGCCGGGACGGTGACCGGCGCGCCGAAGAAGCGCGCCATGGAGATCATTGAGTCGCTGGAACCGGCGCGGCGTGGCGCCTACGCGGGCGCGATGGGATATTTCGATTTCCACGGCAATGCCGACTTCTGCATCACCATCCGGACGGCCACGCTGGAAGGGGGCCGCATCCACCTCGGCGTGGGGGCGGGCATCGTCGCCGATTCCGATCCCGAGGCGGAATGGCAGGAAACACGCAACAAGGGGCGCGCCGTCGAGGAAGCCGTTCGCCTGGCGCAACGGGGGCTAGACGCGTGATTCTCATGATCGACAACTACGATTCCTTCACGTGGAATCTGGTCCAGTACCTCGGCGAACTGGCCGAGGTGCCAAAGGTCGTGCGGAACGATGAGGTCACCGTGAAGGACGTGGAGGCGATGAGCCCCTCCGGGATCGTCATCTCTCCCGGCCCGGGGCGACCCAGCGACGCGGGGATCTCCCGCGACGTCGTGGAGCGCTTCGCGGGGCGCGTGCCGATCCTCGGTGTCTGCCTGGGGCACCAGTGCATCGGGGAGGTCTTCGGCGGACAGGTGGTCCGTGCCGAGCGTTTGGTCCATGGCAAGACTTCCGCGATCATCCACACCGGCCGAGGCGTCTTTCTCGACATCGACAATCCGTTCCAGGCGACCCGCTACCACTCCCTCGTGGTGGCGCGCGAGGGCCTTCCCGACGCGCTTCAGGTCGTGGCCTGGACCCCCGAGAATGAGATCATGGCGATTCGCCATCGCGACCACGAGACGTGGGGAGTTCAGTTCCACCCCGAGTCGATTCTCACGCCGCAGGGAAAGGACATTCTCCGGAATTTCCTCCGCCTCGTTCCCGGACTCACCGTCGCCGAGGCGCCCCGCCGCTCCGTTCCGTCGTGATCGCTGAATTCCTGCCGCGTCTGATCCGCGGCGAACGGTTGTCGCGCGAGGAGGCAGCAGCGGCCGTCCGCGCGATGGTCGGTGGGGAGGAGGAACCGGCCGCCATCGGCGCCTTCCTGGCAACACTCGCCGCGAGAGGGGAGGCGGAGTCGGAGCTCCTCGGCGGTGCCGAAGCGCTTCGGGACGAAGCCGTTCCCTTCAACCCCGCCATGGTTCCGCTCCTCGACACCTGCGGCACCGGAGGTGACGGAAGCAGTTCCTTCAACGTCTCGACCGCCGTAGCCTTTGTCGCCGCTGCCGCCGGTGCCACCGTGGCGAAGCATGGAAACCGCTCCGTCTCCAGCCGCTGCGGAAGCGCTGACGTTTTGGAGTCGCTCGGCGCGGTGATCGATCTCGGGCCCGATGCCTGCGGCGCGATCCTCGCCGAGACGCGGTTCTGCTTTCTCTACGCGCGCCGCTACCATCCGGCCGTGGGCCGCGTGGCTCCGGTGCGCCGAGCCCTGGGTATCCGCACGCTCTTCAACTGGCTCGGTCCGCTGGCGAATCCCGCGCGGGCGACTCACCAGTTGCTGGGCGTCTCGGATCTCGATCGCGTCGAGCCGGTGGCGCGCGTGCTGCTGGAACTTGGCACGCGGCGCGCGCTGGTGGTGCATGGTGGAGGTGGCGTGGACGAACTCTCGCTCGAGGGGGAAAACGTCGCCCTGTTGGTCGAGGCGGGGAAGCGCCCCTGCCCGGTCGTGGTGGAGCCGGAGTCGCTCGGGCTGAAGCGGGCGCCCGTTTCGGCGCTCCGTGGCGGTGACGCTGCGGAAAATGCCGGGATCCTCCGGCGTGTCTTCTCCGGCGAACTCGGTCCGGCCCGCGATGCCGTCGTGCTGAATGCCGCGGCGGCGCTCTGGGTGGCGGAGCAGGCGGCCGAT
>JANNMC010000198.1:0-3722 GCA_031397435.1 Candidatus Eiseniibacteriota bacterium | reverse complement strand
GTCATGGCGGCGGGCTGGATGAAGCGCTATCTCTACGACTCCTGGGACAAGGCGAAGACCATGGCCGGATGGGGCGTGAAGGAGCAGGGATTCAAGGATTGGGGCGACGTGGGCGCGTATCAGAACGTCGAGTTCTACACCGAGACGCACTACATGAATATTCGCCGGCTCTTCAACGAGGCGAGGGGAATCAAGACGCCGGGAAGACCGCGTGCGCGGGCGCTCAAGTACTGACCTCCGCGCGCGCCTGATCAGCATCGTCCTCCTGGCGTCCCTCTCCCTGAGCGGATGCCGCTCCGATTCCCCCGTGATTCGTGATGCCAAGGTAGTGGCCAAGGAGTTCTCCGCCGCCCTCCGCCGCCACGACGCCGACCGTCTGCGCGCCCTGTCCGCCTGTGTCGTCTCCACGGAGGGAGTGCGGGACGCGCGCCTCCGCTATCTCGAACCGCCGCTCTCAATCCGAGCGATCGCGCTCGATTCGCTCGCCACGCACTATGCCTCCTCGCACCGCATGGCCGACTCCGTCTACTCCTCCGCGCCCGACTCGGCCGCCAGCTTGGAGGCTCGATTCGAGCAGTCTCGAAGCATGGCCCGCCGCGCCGCGGTGACGCGCGCCGCCCTGCGGGCCGCGGATCAGTCGCGGAGTTACGCGGCGCCTCGCGGCGATGTCGAGTTGATGACGATTCGCGCCCACGTCATGGTCCGATTCGCGGGGGAAGCGGTCGGTCCCGACGCGATCGACCGCGACACCGTGGTCCGTCTCATCCGAGCCCCCGCCGGGGTATGGATCGTGTACGCCTTTGATCTCGCCTCCGACTCTCCAGGCCCGCTGCCGTACTAGGTTTGACCCATCGTCGCGGCGGGTGCTAGGCTCCCGCATCCGCCCATTGCCACCACGGAGGCAGTGGGCGTTTCCGTCTCCTGAGAGGCACGCGAGAGGAGTTCTCTCCGCTTCATGGTCATCACGCTTCGCACCGAAGCCACCCCCGATCAGCGCCGCGCCGTGGAGGCGCGGCTTCGGGAGGCGGGATATCAGCTCGTGGCCGCGCCCGGCGGTCCGCCGGTCGTGATGGCGGCGGTCGGCGAGGGGGCGATGCCGTCGCTCGATGCGATCCGGAAGATGGCGGGCGTCGCCACGGCGGAGCGGATCCCCGAACCGTTCAAGCTCGCCAGCCGCACGTTCCGCAAACGATCCAGTATCGTGAAGATCGGCGACGTGGAGATCGGCGGCGACGCGATCGTCCTCATGGCGGGCCCCTGCACGATCGAGTCCGAGGAGCAGCTTGTACGCACGGCGGAGGCGGTCCGCGCCTCGGGCGCGAAAGTGCTGCGTGGCGGCGCCTTCAAGCCGCGGACCTCGCCCTACTCGTTCCAGGGGCTGGGCGAAGAGGGACTGAAACTGATCCGGCGCGTCGCCGATCGCTTCGGGCTTCTCGTCATTTCCGAGGTGATGGACCGCAGCCAGATCGCGATGATGACGCCCTACGTCGACATCTTCCAGGTGGGCGCGCGGAACATGCAGAACTTCACGCTCCTCCGCGAACTGGGGAAGAGCGAGCGCGCGGTCCTGGTGAAGAGAGGTCTCTCGGCCACCGTGGACGAGTGGCTCATGGCCGCCGAGTACGTCATGTCGGGCGGGAACGAGCGCGTGATCGTCTGCGAGCGCGGAGTCCGCGCCTACGAAACGTACACGCGGAACACGCTCGATCTGAACGCCGTGGCGGTGGCGAAGGCGATCAGTCACTTGCCGGTAATCGTCGATCCCAGTCACGCCGTGGGCGTCCGCGACAAGGTGGTGCCGCTGGCGCGCGCGGCGATCGCGGTCGGCGCCGATGGCCTGCTGGTCGAGGTCCACTACGACCCCGAGAAGGCGATCTGCGACGGCCCGCAATCGCTCTTCCCGGAGCAGTTCGCTGCGCTGGCGGGGCAGCTCCGTCTGATCGCTACGGCGGTGGGACGCACGCTGTGACCGCGGCGCCAGGAGGGATCCGATGAAGGCTCCGAGAGGGAAGCGACGCGCGCGACCGACTCCTCCCTCTGATGCGCCCCATGCCGGCTCCACACGCTGGACGCGCCACGTCGCCTACGGGCTGATCGCGCTCTACGGGCTCTACTGGGCGTTCACCGCGTTCACGCGCCATACGATCGGCAACTACGGAGTCGAGACCGACTTCTACTGGAAGTACGGGCCCGCGGCACGCGACCTCCTGCGCGGAATCGTGTCGATCGAGAACTACGATTCCAAGGGATGGGGCTATCCGCTCGTCGTCGCCGCGGTGTCCTTGCTCGGCTTCGATCTCTTCCGGGCGGGGCAGTTGGTGGCCCTCTTGTCCGCGGTCGGCGCCGCGTGGATCCTTTACCGCCTCCACCGGAGTCTCTTCGGTCCGGTTCACGCGCTCGCGAGTCTCTGCATCGTGCTCGTGAACCTCGTCTTCGTGCAGAACAGCTACGAGGTGGGGACCGATCTCTTCTTCCTGTCGGTGTCGCTCGCCTCGGTGGGACTTCTGCTGCGAAGCAAGAGTCCCGGCCTGCGGGCGATGCTGGCCAGCGGCCTGATCGGCGGCTTCGCCTTCTCCACGCGCTACAACGGGCTCTTCCTCCTCCCCGGGGCGCTCCTCCTGCTCCTCGCCTTCGGTGTTCCTTCCGGGCCCATGCGCGAGCGGATGAAGCGCGCCTCGGTATGGGCGGCCGCATTCATCGTGGGCGCGCTGCCGTGGATGATCGCGAACGCCATCCACGCCGGGAGCCCGCTCGCGAATTCCAACTACGTGAACGTCGGATACGCGGTCTATGGCGAGGGGAACTGGGAGAAGTTCATGTACGGCGCGCGGCCGATTCATTCGCTGGCCGACGTGGTCCTCCTCGATCCGCGCCGATTCGGCGCCGCGATGGTGACAAACTTCGGAGACCATCTTCGCCGCGATCTGACCGATCTCCTGCCGATCGCGGTGGGCTTTCTGGCCGTGGCGGGGGCGCTTCTCCTCTGGCGCGACCGGCCGGAACGCCGCGTGGTCGGCTACTTCGCCTTTGGGGCACTCTGCTTCCTGACGCTCGTCCCGGTCTTCTACGGCGCCCGCTTCTCGCTTCCGCTCCTGCCGTTCTACGCGGCGCTGGCCGCGTGGCCGCTCGTGTCACCGCTTCTCGGAAAGCCGCTCGCGCCGGTGGAGCGGATGTTCCCGCTTCGATCGTTCGCGTTCCTCCTGCTCCTGATCCCGCTGGCCGCCGCGACGTACGGCAGGGCCGTCGATCCGGCCTGGGGCGAATCGGTGACGGCGGGACCGCACGAATTGCGGCCGGCCATCGACTTTCTTCGCGCCGCGCCGCGAGAAGCAGGGGAAGGCCTCCTGGCCCGAAAGCCACATGCCGCGTTCATTCCGGGACTCCGCTTCGTCCCCATGCCGGAGTTTCAGACCCCCGACTCGCTCCACGCCATCGCTCGCCGGGAGCGGGCGCGTTACGTACTCGTCTCGGGGGCGGAGATGGCGTTTCGGCCCGGCATCCGTCCGTTCGCCGAGTCGTACGAGCCGATACCAGGCTTCCGGCGCGTTCACGAGAGCCCGGGCGCGCTGGTCTACGAGGTCGTTCCGGAGCCTCCCGCCACCGCCGCGCCTTGACACCGGCTCCCGATCCGCTACTATCTTCGTCTGTTCGTTTTCAACGAGCATTCGAATGGGCGGTTAGCTCAGTTGGTTAGAGTACCTGCTTGACATGCAGGGGGTCAG
>JANNMC010000175.1:0-29394 GCA_031397435.1 Candidatus Eiseniibacteriota bacterium | reverse complement strand
ACCTGGGCGCCATGAGCGTCTTCCTCTACTGCTTCCGCGAACGCGAAAAGCTCCTCGACGTGAACGACATGGTGGCCGGCTCCCGGATGACCCCGTCGTACTTCCGCGTCGGCGGCTTCTATCAGGACGTTCCCGACACCTTCGTGCCGCACGTGCGGAAGTTCCTGGATGAGTTTCCGAAGGCGCTGGCCGAGTACCAGAATCTCCTGACGAAGAACAAGATCTGGATGCAGCGGACCATCGGCGTGGGCGTGATGTCGGGGGAGCAGGCGCTGAGCCTCGGCTGCACCGGGGCGACGCTCCGCGGCAGCGGCGTGAACTACGACGTCCGGAAGGCGAAGCCCTACCTGGGCTACGAGACTTACGACTTCGAAATCCCGCTGGGGAAGAGCGGCGACGTCTACGACCGCTACCTGATCCGCATGGAGGAGATGAAGCAGTCGCTCCGGATCATCCGCCAGGGACTCGACCGTCTGAAGCCGGGCTCCGTTCGCTCCGACTACCCGTATCTCTTCCCGGCCAAGCGCGAAGACGTGAAGCAGGGCATGGAAGAGCTGATCTATCACTTCAAGATCATGTCCGAAGGATTCCGCGTGCCCACGGGCGACGCGTACTTCTCCATCGAGTCGCCGAAGGGCGAGCTCGGCTTCTACGTCGTCGCCGACGGGAGCCCGAAGCCCTATCGCGTCCACGTGCGCCCTCCTTCGTTCATCCACCTCATGTCTCTGGAGCCGATGGCCGTCGGTCGCCTCATGAGCGACCTGGTCGCCTGCATCGGCAGCATCGATATCGTGCTCGGGGAGGTCGACCGGTAACTATGAGCGGACCCAGCGGAGCGGTACTCACGAAGACCGTCCATCTTCCGAATTCGCACACCCTCGACGTCTACCGCCAGCATGGCGGCTACGAAGCGCTCGCCATCGCACTGCAGAAGACCCCCGACGACATCATCGACATGGTGAAGCGTTCGGGGCTCCGCGGACGCGGCGGCGCCGGATTCCCGGCGGGCACCAAGTGGGGCTTCGTCCCGAAGAGCACGGAGAAGCCGAAGTACCTCTGCGTGAACGCCGACGAGAGCGAGCCCGGAGCGTTCAAGGACCGGCTCATCTGCGCGAAGGATCCGCACCAGCTCCTCGAGGGGACGGTCATCGGCGCCTGGGCGATCGGAGCACACCGCTGCTACATCTACATTCGCGGCGAGTTCGCCGCGGAGGCGCGCATTCTCGACGCCGCGATCGAGGAGGCCCGGAAGGCCGGACTCGTCGGGAAGAACATCCTGAACTCCGGCTTCGATTGCGAGGTCACCGTCTACCGCGGCGCGGGCGCTTACATCTGCGGCGAGGAGACGGGGCTCATCGAATCGATCGAGGGGAAGCGCGGCCAGCCGCGTCTGAAGCCGCCATTCCCGGCCGTCGTCGGCCTCTTCGGCTGCCCGACGGTCGTGAACAATGTCGAGACGATGGCCTGCGTCCCGCACATCGTGAAGCATGGGTGGGAGTGGTTCGCCGCCATCGGCACCGAGCGAAACACGGGACCGAAGCTCTACGGGCTGTCGGGTCACGTGGTGAAGCCGGGTGTCTACGAGGCGCCGATGGGAATCCCGCTCCGGAAGCTGATCGACGAGTTCGGCGGCGGCGTTCCCGGCGGACGCCCGATCAAGGCGGTCATCCCCGGAGGCGCGTCGTGCCCGGTGCTTCGCGGCGACGAGATCGACGTGCCGATGGACTTTGACAGCATGACCCGCGCGGGGTCGCTTTTCGGCACCGGTACGCCGATCGTGATGGACGACACCTGCTGCATGGTGAAAGCCGCCTGGATCACGGCGCGCTTCTTCGCGCACGAGTCGTGCGGACAGTGTACGCCGTGTCGCGAGGGCGCCGGGTGGCTCCAGCGGCTGCTCTGGAAGATCGAGACGGGCCAGGGCGAGGAGAAGGACATCGACACGCTCCTGACCGTGACCGACCAGATCGAAGGAAACACCATCTGCGCGCTGGGGGATGCGGCGGCGTGGCCGGCGCGTGGCTTTGCGAAGAAATTCCGGGACGAATTCATCCAGCACATCCGCGAGAAGCGCTGCCCGCTGGGCGGCGGCTCGCTGAATTGAGGGGACGCTCATGGCGACGGTGACGCTGAAGATCGACGGCCGGACGGTGACCGTCCCGAAGGGGACCAATCTCGTGGAGGCCGGGAAGTCGGCCGGTGTTTTCACACCCCACTTCTGCTACCACCCGGGGCTCTCCGTGGTCGGCGTCTGCCGCATCTGCCTCGTGGAGATCGAGGGGCGTCCGAAACTCGTGGCCGGCTGCGCCACTTCCGCCGAGGAGGGGATGAGCGTCATCACCCGTTCGGCGAAGGTGAAGGAAGCGCGCCGCGCCGTCATGGAATTCCTCCTGATCCACCATCCCCTCGACTGCCCCATGTGCGATAAGGGTGGAGAGTGCACGCTCCAGGACTACACGGTCGCCATGAGCGGTCCGGCCACTCGCTTCCAGTTCGAGAAGAACACGTGGCCCGAGGAAGACGTGGGCGGGAAGCTGATCCTGAACAAGAACCGCTGCATCCTCTGCCTTCGCTGCGTGAATCTCTGCAAGGAGGTGGCGGGCGTGGAGGAGATCGCCGTGCTGGCACGCGGCGAGGAAACCTATATCGGCACCATCGGCGGACAGAAGATCGAGAACGAACTGGCGGGGAACATCGCCGACATCTGCCCCGTGGGCGCGCTCACCAGCAAGGACTTCCGCTTCAAGAGCCGTCCCTGGGAACTCCAGAACTCGCCCTCTGTCTGCACGCTCTGCTCCAAGGGGTGCAATACGGTTGTTGGCTATCACCCGCGGCGTGACGAAGTGCTCCGGTTCACGGCGCGCGAGAACATGGACGTGAATCAGTGGTGGATCTGCGACCGCGGCCGCGGCCAGTACCATTCGATTCATGCGCCAAACCGCCTGGCCGCGCCGATTCGACGCGTGGACGGCACAGCCCAGCCGGTCCTCTGGCACGAGGCCATCCCCGCCATTGCCGGCGCGCTGAAGGGCGTCATCGCGAAGAGCGGCGTCGGCGCGATCGGCGTCATCGCCTCGGCGGAGCTGACCAACGAGGAGCTCTTCCTGGCGCGCACGATATTCCGCGACCGCCTCGGCGTGGCGAATTTCGACTTTCCGGCGCGCCCACAGCCGCCAGTCGTCTATCCGAAGTTCACCATCGAAGGCGACAGGAATCCGAACACCCGCGGCGCCCGCGCCATCGGCATCGCGCCCGGGCAAGGCGGCCGTTCGGTGCGGGACATGATCCAGGCGGCGGCCGAAGGAGAGATCCGCGCCCTCGTCTTCCTTCGCGGCGGCGAACTCGAGACCTTCGGCGATCCGGTCCTTGTGGCACGGGCCCTGGCACGGGCGGAACTGATCGTCGTTCTCGACACGCATGCCTCGCCTGTCGGCGACAAGGCGCACTGGCTCCTGGCGGGCGCCTCGCACGTCGAGAAGGACGGCACCTACACGAACTCCCAGGGACGCGTCCAGCGGACGCACCGCGTCTTCTCGACCTCGCGCGAGGCGCGAGAGGACTGGCGCGTCCTTCAGGAGATGGGACTCGCGCTCGGCGCCATGCAGGAGCGCGACGCGGGAGCCGAGGCGATCTTCGCCCGCCTGGCCGCGTCGAATCCGGCGTTCCATGGGCTCACGTACGTCTCAGTGGGGGAACTAGGTGCGCAGCTCGCCTCCGCGACGGCGGACGTCGCCGTGGGTTGATCCCGACCGGCGACTCCGTCTCCTCCTCGCGCTCCCCAAGACCGACCTGCACGTTCACCTCGACGGATCGCTCCGTCCGGAATCGCTCCTCGACATGGCGCGCCAGCAGCGGCTCCGCCTTCCGATTCGCGATGCCGCCGCGCTCGACGCCTTCCTGGACGGGCTTACCTCGGGCGTCAGCCTTCCGGAGTACCTGAAGGCGTTCGACCTCACCCTGCGCGTCCTGCAGACCCGAGAGGCCCTCGTACGAGCGGCCTTCGAACTCGCGGAGGACTCACACCGCGAGAACGTCCGCTACCTGGAAGTCCGCTACTGCCCCGCCCTCCACACGCGGCGCGGCCTCACCATGGGTGAGACGGTGGAAGCGGTGAACCAGGGCCTGAAGCGCGCGCGTCGCCGCTACGGCATCGAGAGCGGGATCATCATCTGCGGCATCCGGCACAAGAGCCCGCGCCTCACGAATCGCCTCGCGGAGGTGGCCGTCGCCTACTGGGGAAAGGGAGTCGTCGCGTTCGACCTGGCCGGCGCCGAGCGCGATTTCCCGGCCAAGGCGCACAGCCGGGCCTTCGACCTGGTCGCGAAGAACAACGTGAACGTTACCGTCCACGCCGGCGAGGCCTTCGGTCCGGAGAGTATCGCGCAGGCGCTCCACTACTGCAGCGCACACCGGATCGGCCACGGGACGAGGCTGGGCGAGAATCGGGAGATTCTTGACTACGTGAACGACCACCGGATTCCGCTCGAGATGTGCCTCACGTCGAACGTGCAGACCGGCGCCGTGCCTCGGGCCCGCGCGCACCCGTTCCTCCGCTACCTCCGGCTGGGGCTCCGCGTCACGCTGAACACCGACAACCGGCTCGTTTCGCGGACCACCATGACGCAGGAACTGGACCGGGCGGTCACGACGTTCAAGCTGACGCCGAACGACGTGCGGCACATTCTGGTGAACGGCTTCAAATCGGCGTTTCTCCCCGTCGGGAGAAAGGCAGCCCTCCTGAGAGCCTCGCTCCGGGAGATGGATTCGCTCTTCGGGCACGCCGGAGTTCTTCCCCCGGAGCGGGGTCCGGAGGTTCTCTGATCCCTCCCCGCGATGTCCGCATCCAAACGCAGGAGTAGCCGTATCGTGGCGCGCGCCTTGCGTCGCCGGGCAGCCGTGGCCTAGACTCGGTCGCCAAGCATCGACCGCCGTGCACCAGAGGACCACGTCATGAACCAGATGGGCCGCTCCGCCGGTCCCCGCCCCTCGCTTGCCGGACGTCTGAGTCCTGTGCCGATCCTCCAGGTCGCCACCGGATTCTGGGCCAGCCAGGCGCTCCTGACCGCCGTGGAATTGCGGGTCTTCACGATCCTGTTCCAGGGGCCGAAGAGCGTCACCGAAGTGGCGGAGGCCGCCGGGGCCGACGTCGCGGCCATGGAGGCGCTCCTCGACGCGAACTGCGCGATCGGATTCCTCCATCGCCAGGGCGACCGCTACAAGAACGACGAAACGGCGAACGCCTTCCTGGTGGAGAGCGTTCCGGGAAACTACGTCGAGATGGTCCGCTTCATGCGGGACCCGCTCTATCCGCTCTGGAGTTCACTCCGCGAGCGCGTCCGGGGCGGCAGTCCGCCGACGGTGCCGCAGGGGAACGACGAACTCGAGATCGGGTTGGCGCGCGCCTTCCACACCGGCGGGTACGCCACCATGTCGCGCGTGGCGGAGATCCTCGACCTCGAGTTCAGCGACGTCTCCACACTCCTCGAGATCGGCAGCCACACCGGTCCCGGGACCCTCTGTCTGGCGCGCCGCTACCCGCAGCTTCAGGCGACGATCGTCGATCGGCCGGTCTTCCAGGCGGTCGCCGAGGAATTCGTGAAGAGCATGAAGCTCGAGGAGCGGGTCCGATTCGTCGCCGGCGATCCCGACGCGGGGCAACCGGGCGCGAACGCCGACCTGATGCTGGTGCCGCATCATCTCTCGCGGCGAAGCCGGAACGCCATTCCGCTCATCCTGGCCGCGGCACGCGCGTCGCTCCGCGACGGCGGGCACATCATCGTCACCGAGTTCCTGCTGGAGGACTCGCACGCGGAACCGAAGGAAGCAGCCCTCTATCGCCTGAACGTGCTTGCCGCGTACGGAGCCGGCAACGCCGGGGCGCTGACGCGCGGAGAGCTGACGAGGTACCTCCAGGAGGCCGGCTTCACCGGCGTCGACATGGTGGGACTTCCGATGTTCGGCATCACGGCCATCATGGCCACCAAAGGCTGAGCCGTGCGGGTCGAACGCCATTCCGTGGGGCCGTTCGACAATAATCTCTACGTCCTCTCCACGCCCGGATCGACCGACGCCATCGTGGTCGATCCCTGTGGCGACGATGGGACCGTCCTCGATGAACTTCGCCGCCGCGGTCTGACCGTACGGCGCATTCTTCTCACGCACGCCCACATCGATCACATCCTCGCCGTGAAGGCGTACCGGGACGCGACCGGGGCGCCGGTCTGGCTCCACCCGGGCGACCGCTGGTGGCTGGAGCGCGCGCCGGCGCAGGCGATGGCGTTTCAACTTCCCTGGAATGGCGGGTTCGAAGTCGATCACTGGATCGCCGAGGGAGAGGATGTCGGCCTTCCGGGGATCGAGGCGAAAGCCATCGAGACACCCGGGCACTCTCCAGGAAGCATGACGTTCGTGACCCCCGAGGGATTGATCGCCGGAGACGTCCTCTTCGCCGGCTCGGTCGGTCGCACCGACCTTCCGCTCTGCGACCCCGAGGCGCTCGTCCGTTCCGTTCGGGAGCGCCTCTTCGCCTACCCCGACGCTACTCCCGTCCATCCGGGCCACGGTCCCGCGACGACCATCGGAGCGGAGCGCCGGTCGAACCCCTTCGTCGGGGACGCCGCGTTTGGCCACCGCCAGAGCGTCTGACCGCGGCACCGCCGCGCGAAGGGGAGGATCGTGACGAACGAGATTTCAAGGCTCCTGACTCCCAGCGCGCTCTATCGCGACTTCTTGGCGGCGCCGGAGCGGGTGCGAGACTTCTATCCCGCCGACTTCCGCGACGCGTCGGCGCTTGGCGTCAGCGCTTCAGCGCGTGCCATGCCGGCTGACCGGCGCGCCGCCGTCGCCGCGATTCTTCGCCGGCAGGCTGCGGCGTGGGATCTTGGCGATCTCTCGCGCGACGCGCTCGCACGCTTCGAGCGGCCCGATGCCCTGGCCGTCGTGGCGGGGCAGCAGGCGGGGCTCTTCGGCGGCCCGCTCTTCACGATCTACAAGGCGCTCACGGCGATCGCGCTCGCCCGATCGATCGAGTCGGCGTGCGGCGTGCCGGTCGTGCCGATCTTCTGGCTCGCCTCCGACGATCACGACTTCGAGGAAGTGCGCCGCGCCTGGATCAGCGACGGAGCCCCGGGTCCGCTGCTCCTGGAAGTCGCCGCCGACGTCGCGCCTGCCGGTGCGTCGGTGGCACGCGTGCGATTGGGGGAGGGGATCGAGGCGCTTCATGAGCGGCTCGCTTCGCTCCTGCCGCCGTCGGAGTTCCGCGATCCGCTCCTGGCCCGGCTTCGCGACGCCTACAGCCCGGGGCGCGGGTGGAGCGATGCCTTCGCCCGCTTTGTCGGTGAATTGGTGGTGTGGGAGGGAATGCTGGTGTTCGACCCCTCGGATGCCGAGGCGAAGCGTCTTGCCCTTCCCATTTTCGAGCGCGAGGTGGCGCTGGGCGGAGAGAGCGCCCGTGTGGCGCGCGACCGCGGCGCCGAACTCGTGGCGCGTGGCTATCACGCGCAGATCGCGCGGACGGGGAACGAACTGAATCTCTTCTGGCACGAGGATCGCCGGGAGCCATTGCGGATCGTGGATGGGGCCATCCGCGCCTCCGAGCGTGGCGCCCCGTGGAGTCCGGCCGAATTCACCAAGGCGCTCCGCGATGCCCCCGAGAAGGCGAGTCCCGGCGTCCTCCTCCGACCGCTCATGCAGGATTTTCTCCTCCCGACCGCGGCCTACGTCGGCGGTCCCGCGGAGGTCGCCTACTGGGCGCAGATCCATCCGCTCTATCCGCTCTTCGACCTCACGCCGCCTGCGGTAACGCCGCGGGCAGGCGCCACCCTCCTCGAGTCGAAGATCGCGAAGACGCTCGACCGCTTCGGGCTCGATTGGGCTTCGCTGGCGGGCGACGTGGAGCCAATCCTGTCCGAAACGCTTCGCCGGCTCCTGCCCGACGACTTCCCGGAGCGCTTCGAGCGGGAGCGAAAGGAGTGGGACGCCTCCTTCCAGCGCCTCGACGCGGTGGTGACGGCATTCGATCCGTCGCTCCGCTCAGCGGTCAACACGGCAGCCGGGAAGGTGCAGCACGAGGGGCGCGAGCTGGAGAAGAAACTGATGCAGGTCTGGAAGCGGCGGCAGGAGGAGTCGGTCTCGCAGATCCGCCGCGCGGCCGGGCATCTCTTCCCGCAGGGAGGACTTCAGGAGCGCACGCTCTCGGTGATCGGCTTCCTGGCCCGCTACGGGCCGGATCTCGTGGGGCGGCTCCGCGATTCGCTCGGTGCGCCCGGGACGCATGTCATCGTGCCGCTCGGTGGTGCCGAGGTGGGGAGGAAGTCATGAAGATCGGCATCTCCTGCTATCCGTCGCACGGAGGATCGGGCGTCGTCGCGACCGAGCTCGGCATGGAGCTCGCCAAGCGTGGGCACGAGATTCATTTCATCTCGTACGCGATCCCGTTCCGGCTGAAGCCCTACTCCGAGGGGATCACGTTTCACGAGGTCTCCAACACGTCGTACCCGCTTTTCCAGTTTCCCCTCTACACGATGACTCTGGCGGCGAAGATGGCCGAGGTCGCCGACGAGGTCGGGCTGGACGTGCTGCACGCGCACTACGCCATTCCGCACGCCGTCTGCGCGCACCTGGCACGGGAGGTGGCGAAGTCGCGCGAGCGGCTCCGAGTGGTGACGACGCTTCATGGTACCGACATCACGCTCGTCGGCTCGGACCAGTCGTTCCGTTCGATCACCCGCTACGGGATCGAGATGAGCGACGGTGTCACCGCCGTCTCCGACTTTCTCCGCAAGCGAACGATGGACGTCTTCGCGCCGCGGCAGACGGTGGAGGTGATCCCGAACTTCGTCGACACCGTGCGCTACGCGCCGCGCGGCGAGGCCGGATGCCACCGCGAGCGTTATGCCCGGAGCGGGGAACGGATCCTGACGCACATCTCGAATTTCCGCGCGAGCAAACGCGCCCCCGACGCCGTCCGCGTGCTTGCCGCTGTCCGGAAGGAAGTCCCGGCCGTGCTCCTGATGGTCGGCGACGGACCGGAGCGGACGCGAAGCCGCGAGGTGGCCGTGGAACTCGGCGTCGATCGCTTCGTCCGCTACCTCGGCCAGATGGATGGCGTGGAGGATGTTTTGGCGGCCAGCGACCTCTTCCTCCTGCCGAGCGAGAACGAGTCGTTCGGGCTGGCGGCGCTGGAAGCGATGTCGAGCGGCGTGCCGGTGATCGGCACCACCGCGGAAGGGCTTCCGGAATTGATCCGCTTCGGAGAGACGGGGTATCTGGTGCCGGTGGGAGACGTGGAGGGGATGGCGCGGCGGGCAACCGAGGTGCTGAGCGACGGACGCCTTCACGCTTCCATGGCCGCCGCCGCCCGGCGTCTGGCCGTGGAAAAGTACGAAGCGAGCCACGTCGTGCCGATGTACGAGAGGTTCTACGAGAAGGTGCTGTCGCGCCCCGCCTACATTCCGCCGCCGCTGGCGCCGCCCGAGGGGCTGGCGTAACCGGGCCCCCGATCCTACGGCGCTAGAGTGGGATTCAGAACGACGTCAAACGTCGAGTCGCTCCCGGCGGTCGCATCGACGGGGTCGAGTGGTGCGTACCCGGGCGCCGATGCGGTGAGCCGGTAGCCCTGAGGGCTCGCCAAGTAGAGCATGAACGCTCCGGTTCCGTCGGTCGTTGACTGGGCGTTGCCGAGGTAGCCATAGTACTCGTAGCCCACGACGCGCACGACCGCGCCGGGAATCGGTGTCCCCGTCCCCGCATCGCGAACCACTCCGCTCCATGTGATCCCCGTGAAGGCCACGTCGAGAATCGTGGGTCCCGAGACCACGACCTGGCTGAATCTCCGAGAGAAGATGTCGAGCCGCGTCGCGGGCGGATAGGCGTAGGGCACGTACGTCGAGGTCGGAGCATAGAGCGAGTAGTGACCCACCGCGTCCGCGTTGGCCCCCGAGGAGACGTTGGATCCGCCCACGTAAATCGTGGCGTACGGCAGCGGCGATCCGTCGGGACCGGTGACCGTGCCGGTCACGAGATGGCCCGTCAGGAAGAAGTTGATCGTCGTGTCCGCGGCGATCGGGAATTGGGGGACTCCGATCTCCGGAATTCCGCTCACCCAGGAGGGTGGTTCGACATGTGCGGAATACCGGCCGGCCGGGAGATAGGCCGTGTATGCGGTACCGTCAAATCGGGCTGAAGCGGAATAGTACTCGTCGTAATTGAAGAAGGTCACGGTCGCATTCGTCACCGGGGCCCCATCGGGGCCAGTGACGGCGCCCGTCACTTCCAGCCCCGCGTAGCGGTAGTCGAAGCGCGGCTTCTGACGGCCAACTTCGAATCGTCGTTCGACACGCGACCGCAGGCCCGACCGGTCTGGAGCATAGATGTAGAGATCGTACGTGCCAGCCCCGAGGTCGATCGCGAATGTCCCGTCCGGCCCGGTCTTGGCGATGAGAATCGCCATGCTCTTCTCGGTCACTCCACCGGCGGGAGAGGCCGATTCAGCCGGCGGTCGTGGGGCCGATCGCGCCGGTGCCCTGATTCCGACTCCTGGTTCCCTCGACGCGGGGATGAAGTGGATCTCAGCGTCCCACACGGGGGCGCCCTTGGGCGTCGTGATCGATCCACGGAGCGTCACGATCGGAACCGGTGCGGTCGCGATGTCGGCGCAGGCGGCGGCCAAGGTTAGGCACGCCGCCAGCCCGACACGAACGACGGCGGCGAAGGCAGGGCGGGTGACTCGCCTCACCCCGCGCGACTGTTCGGCGTCAGAACCGGTACTGGATGCCGGCCGAAAAGATTCCGGTCGCATACATCTCACGATTGGTGGAGGAGAGTTCTTGGCCAGTCGAGGAATAGGTCACAAAGCGCCCGCGAAAGAAATCGGCGGATGCCTCGATAATGGCGAGCCATTCCGGAGAGAGCGAGATCTCGGCGCCTAGGCCCGCCGCCACGACCGCAGAGGCCGACGCCGGCGCGTCATGAAAATTGAGGATCTGCCCACCCAATCCCGCCAGAATGTAGGGGCGGACTCCGCGTTCACGGATCCGATACGAGACGAGCGCTCGGATGTCGCCGAAGCTCGACACCTTCCCAGAAGTGCGCCGCGTCGGATCGGCGTGGGCACCGTCGATCATGATCGCGACCCGATCGCTCAGGCCAAGCGAGACCCTCGCCCCGATCGCGAACTCGCCCTCAAGTTCCAACGGCGAGGCGAAGGTCCGGTACCCCGCGATCGGTCCCACCGCCGCCCATCGTTCGCCATCGGCGGGCGCCGCTGAGGCGACTCCCGCGCCAAACGCCAACGCCACCGGCACCGCCACGAGCACGAAGCGCGTCCAAAGGGCTGCAACGGTTTCCCCGTACGAAACTTGGCGCCTCATCGAGACCTCGCCGGTGTCGCTGGAACTGTCGGGACCGGCACTTGTGGGGGGGCGGCTTTCTGTGTACGATTCCATAGCTTACGCCCCCTGGAGAACGACCGCAACGCGCTCGAATAGGAGCCGAATCAGCCGCTGACACCATGACCCGACGCGACCGAATCCGAAAGACACTGGCGGGCGAACCGACCGACCGGCCCCCGCTCTCCTTCTGGCGGCACTTCTACCACAGGGAAGGCTCCGCGCCCGACCTGGCGGCGTCGATGCTGGAATTCCAGAAGAGCTACGACTGGGACATCCTGAAGGTCAATCCGCGCGGGTCGTATCACGTGGAGGACTGGGGGGTTCGCACGGCCCGTCCCGGCACAGGCCCGCTCGATAAGCCGAAGGTCGTGGCGGGCGTGATCCGGGAGCCCGCCGATTGGGACGCCATCCGTCCTCTCGATCCGACGCGCGGCGCCCTCGGCGAACACCTGGACGCGCTGGAACGGATCGCCGCAGAGGCACAGGGCGACGTCGACTGGATGATGACGGTCTTCAATCCAATCTCGATTGCCGCCGACCTGGTGAACGACGACGCGCTCTTCGTGCGGCACCTGCGGGAGCATGGCGACCGCGTCCACGAGGCGCTTCGCGCCATCACCGAGACCTACGCCGGCTTCGTTCGCGAGTGCGTGGCGCGCGGCGCCTCGGGCATCTTCTTCGCCACGACCGACTACGCCAACGACACGAGGATCGACCGCGCCACGATGCGCGAGTTCGCGCGTCCCTACGATCTGCGCGTGCTGGCGGAAGCAGCCGCGCTTCCCTTGAACGTGATCCACGTCTGCGGTCCCGGCGCCTTTGTCGAAGAGCACCTCGATTACCCGGTCGCCATTGTCTCGTGGGCCGACCGCGCGCCGCGGAATCCGTCGATCGCGGACGTGCGCGCGAAGACATCAAAGACGCTCCTCGCGGGCCTCGCGCACGACGGCGCGCTCCTGACCGGCCCCGTGGAGGCGGTTCAGGATGAAGCGCGCGCCGCCCTCGCGGCCTCGGGCGGGACGCGCTTCATCCTTGGGCCAGGCTGCGCCGTGCCGGCCGCGGCGCCGCTCACGCACTTCCAGGCCGTTCGGGAGGTCGTGCTCGCGTGCGCCTGACAGCGTTCAAGTCGAAGATCCATCGCGCCACGGTCACCGAGGCCAATCTCAACTATGAAGGCTCGGTCACCATCGACGCCGACCTGATGGAAGCGGCCGACATCCTGCCGCACGAGCAGGTCCAGGTGCTGAACGTGAACAACGGGGAGCGCTTCGATACCTACGCCATCCGCGGTCCGCGCGGGAGCGGCGTCATCTGCCTGAACGGGCCGGCGGCGCGGCTGGCGCACGTCGGCGACCTCGTCATCATTCTCACGTACGCCGCCATGGAGCGGGAGGAGCTGGCCCGGCACACCCCGCGGGTCGTGATGGTGGACGAGCGGAACCGAATTCACAGCAGGGAGCACGCCTCGCCGCAGATCGGCGATCCCGGCACACGGGGGGGACGATGATCCACCGATCCAAGCACTCCACGCGCCTGGCATTCGCCGCGGCGCTCTTTCTTGGCGCGGGCCTGCTGGCGCTCGTCCTTCTGACGCGCCCGGCCTCTGGCGACGCGGCTCCGGCATCGGCCGCGGCCGACTCCACGCGGCCCGCGAAGAGCGCGGCGCCGGCCGGCCCCGTGATCGACGTCCTCACGCTCGAGGGCGCCATCCAGCCGATCAGCGCCGAGGTCTTCATGGAGGCGATCGACCGCGCGGAGCGGGAGAAGCGGGAGGCGCTCATCGTCCGCCTCGACACTCCGGGCGGGCTCGACTCCTCCATGCGCGACATCATCAAGCGGATCCTGGTCTCCGACGTGCCGATCGTCGTCTTCGTGGCGCCCCCAGGAGCGCGCGCGGCGAGCGCCGGCACCTTCATCGCCTACGCGGCCCACGTCTCGGCCATGTCTCCCGGCACCTCGATCGGCGCGGCGACGCCGGTGCAGGTCGGCGGGAACGACGTGCAGAAGGATCTGGGCGCCAAGGTGAAGAACGACGCGGTCTCCTACATCCGCTCGCTGGCGACGCAGCATGGACGAAATGCCGACTGGGCCGAGAAGGCCGTGCGCGAGGGAGGTTCGCTCCCCGAGAGCGAGGCGCTCCGGATGAAGGTGGTCGATCTGGTCGCGCGCGATCTCGGCGAGCTGTTGACGGCGCTCGACGGCCGCACCGTGCTGGTGGCAGGGCTCGCGCGCACGCTCCACACGAAGGGGGCGACGACCCGGGAGATCAAGCCGAGCTGGCGCCAGGCGATCCTCTCGCGGCTGGCCGATCCCAACATCGCCTACATCCTCTTCATCCTCGGCTTCTACGGACTCATCTTCGAGCTCTCGAATCCTGGCGCGATTCTCCCCGGGATCGTCGGCGGCATCTGTCTCCTCCTCGCCTTCCTCGCCTTCCAGGCGCTGCCGGTGAACATGACGGGGGTCTTCCTGATCCTCTTCGCCATGATTCTCTTCCTGGTCGACGTGAAGGTGCAGAGCCACGGCCTCCTGGCCATCGGAGGCGTCGTGGCCCTGGTCCTCGGATCGCTGATTCTCCTTGGTGGAGACAGCGGCGTCGGACGGATTTCCCTCGTGGTGGTCACGACGGTCGTCGCCACGACGGTTCTCTTTTTCGGAGTCATCGTCGGCGCGGCCTGGCGGGTGCGGCGTCTGAAGAGCAGCACCGGGTCGGAAGGATTGGTCGGAGAGCAGGGCGTCGCCGTGACGGCGCTGGCGCCGACGGGGAGAGTCTCCGTGCATGGAGAATATTGGAACGCGGAATCGGGCGAGGTGATCGACACCGGCGCCCTGGTCATCGTGGAACGCGTGGACGGCATGACGCTGCGCGTTCGCAAGGCGTCGTAAGCGGAGGCAGGGATGATCTCCTATGCGTTTTTGACGGTTCTGTTTCTCGGAATCATGGTGCTCACGAGCGCGGTCAAGGTGCTGCGGGAGTACGAGCGGGGCGTGATCTTCCGGCTGGGGCGCTGTATCGGCCAGAAGGGTCCTGGGCTCATTCTCCTGATCCCCATCATCGACAAGATGGTGAAGATTCCGCTCCGCACGGTGACCATGGACGTGCCGTCGCAGGACGTGATCACCCGCGACAACGTCTCCGTGAAGGTCAACGCGGTGGTCTACTTCCGGGTGCTCGATCCGACGAAGGCGGTGCTCCAGGTGGAGAACTACCTCTACGCCACCTCCCAGATCGCGCAGACCACGCTCCGCTCCACGCTCGGCGAATCGGAGCTGGATGAGCTCCTCTCCAAGCGGGAGAAGATCAACCAGGAACTCCAGATGGTGATCGACCGTCACACGGAGCCGTGGGGGATCAAGGTCAGCACGGTCGAGGTGAAGAACGTCGACCTTCCGCAAGAGATGCAGCGCGCCATCGCCCGGCAGGCCGAGGCGGAGCGCGAACGGCGCGCCAAGATCATCAACGCCGAAGGCGAACTCCAGGCCTCTCAGAAGCTCATGGAAGCGGCCGTCGTCATCGCCAAGGAGCCGTTCGCCATGCAGCTTCGTTATCTCCAGACGCTCGCGGAGATCGCGACGGAGAACAATTCGACGACCATCTTCCCGGTGCCGATCGATCTCTTCGCGCCGTTCATCCAGGCGCGCGAGAAGGCGGCGGCGGCCGCGCGGGTCGGTCCGGGGGCGGAGGAAGCGAAGTGACCCAGGCTCGGTACGATGTCGCGATCCTCGGCGGCGGACCCGGCGGCTACGTGGCCGCCATCCGCGCCGGCCAGCTAGGCTTGAGGACCGTCCTGATCGAGAAGGAGAAAGTCGGCGGGACCTGCCTCCACTGGGGCTGCATCCCGACCAAGGCCCTCCTCGAGACGGCTGAAATTCTTCGAATGACCCGCCGCGCCGGCGAGTTCGGCGTCCGCGTCACCGAGGCGACTCTGGATCTCCGCGCCGCGCAGGAGCGGAAAGAGCGTGTCGTGAAGAAGAACACGATGGGGACCGAGTCGCTGTTGAAGAAGAACAAGGTCGTCATCGTGAAGGGGACGGGCCGTCTGATCGCGCCCGATCGGATCGAGGTTCGGGAACCGGCCGGGGGCCTGGCAACGGTGGAAGCCGGGGCGGTGATCCTGGCGACCGGATCGAAGGTGGGCTCCCTTCCCATGGCTCCCGTCGACGGGCGCGTCGTTCTCTCGAGCGATGACATCCTGGGGCTCGACCGCGTGCCGGAGTCGCTTCTCGTCATCGGGGCGGGAGCGGTCGGGGTGGAGTTCGCGTCGGTCTACCACACGTTCGGCTCGAAGGTGGTCCTGATCGAGTACCAGCCTCGGCTTCTACCGATCGAGGACGCCGACCTGGGCGAGGCACTCCTTCGCTCCTTCACGCGGCAGGGGATCGAGGTCCACACTGGCGCGAATCTCAAGAACGTCCGCGTCGAGGCCGACGCGGCCTGGAGCGAATTCGAAGTGGGTGGCGAGACGAAGCGCGTCCGCACCGAGCGGGTCCTGATGGCCGCGGGACGGAAGCCGGTGACCGACGGAATCGGGCTCGAAGCGCTCGGCGTCGCCATGGAGCGGGGCTTCGTGAAGGTGAACGGCTACCAGGAGACGAACGTCCCGGGCCTCTACGCCATTGGAGACATCACCACGACGCCCGCGCTGGCGCACGTGGCGTCGCACGAGGGGATCGTCGCGGCTGAACGCGTGGCGAAGCAACCGACGCACCCGGTCAACTACAACGCGATTCCGTCGTGCACCTACTGCCACCCCGAGGTGGCGAGCGTCGGAATGTCCGAAGCCCAGGCCCGCGCGGCGGGGCGGCAGGTTCGCATCGGAAAGTTCCCCTTCACGGCGAACTCGAAGGCCGGGATCCTCGGGGAGGGAGACGGTTTCGTGAAGGCCGTGACCGACGCCGCCACGGGGGAGATTCTGGGCGTTCACATCATCGGCGTGCGCGCCACCGAGCAGATCGCGGAGTCGGTCGTCGCGCGCCACTTCGAAGCGTCGGCGCTGGAACTGGCGGAAGTTGTCCACGCGCATCCGACACTCGCGGAAGCCACCATGGAGGCCATGTTTGGAGCCGAAGGCCGAAGCATCCACATCTGATCGTCGATTGAAGGCGGGCGAGAAGCGGAAGCCGCTCCGTGTCTACGAGCGGCTCAGCGAGGCGCCGGCCCCGCCGCGGCGGCCAGACTGGCTCCGGGCGCGCATTCCGACGGGCAAGGCGTACCTCGAGACGAAGGAGATTCTCCGCACGCTCGACCTGCACACCGTCTGCGAGAGCGCCAACTGCCCGAACATCGGCGATTGCTTCTCGCGCCACACGGCGACGTTTCTAATTCTCGGAAACGTCTGCACGCGCGCCTGCCCCTTCTGTGACATCCGTAACGGGAAGCCGCTTCCGGTCGATCCGAACGAACCCGAACGCGTGGCAGACGCGGCGCGGCGACTGGGACTTCGCTACGTCGTGGTGACGTCGGTGAACCGCGACGAGCTTCCCGACGGAGGATCCGCCCACTTCGCGTCCACCATTCGCGCCCTCCATCGCGAGAATCCAGGGGTGCGGGTCGAGGTGTTGATCCCCGATTTCCTGGGAGACGAGGCCGCGTTGAAGACAGTGCTCGAGGCGCGCCCCGACGTGCTGAATCACAACATGGAAACGGTGAAGCGCCTCTACAAGCGAGTCCGCCCCGCCGGGCGCTACGAGCGGTCGCTACAACTGCTTCGAAACGTCTCGGCGTTCGCCGAGGGAATTCCCGCGAAGTCGGGCCTTATGGTCGGCGTGGGCGAGACGCGGGAGGAAGTGGAGGAGTTGATCCGAGACCTCCACGCGCACGGCATCGACACGATCACCATCGGACAGTATCTCGCCCCGTCCACCTCGCATCTTCCGGTGGAGCGCTACGTCACGCCGGAGGAGTTCGCGCACTATCGCGAGTATGGTCTGGCGCTGGGGGTGAGGCAGGTGGCGTCGTCGCCGCTCGTCCGCTCTTCGTTCCACGCGGAGGAGCAGGCGGGGAAGACCGTCTGGGTAGGCTAGAGTTCTAGAGGAGCTGGCCGGCCAGGATGATCCGGGCCGCGCTGAAGTAGATGATGAGGCCGGTGACGTCGACCAGCGTGGCGACGAAGGGGGCCGAGGCGGTAGCGGGATCGAGTCCGAGACGCCGGAGAATGAATGGCAGCATCGACCCCACCATCGTGCCCCAGAGGACTACCCCCAGGAGACTGATCGACACCGCGGCCGCCAACGCTAGGTAATGTGGCCCGTACGTGTGAAAGAGTTTTTCCCAAACGACGATCCGAACCAGCCCGATGGTGGCGAGAATCGTCCCCAGCCCCAGCCCCGCGAAGAACTCCCGCTTGACCACGGTCCACCAGTCGCGAAGTTTCACCTCCCCCAGCGCCATGGCTCGGATGACGAGTGTCGTCGCCTGTCCGCCGGAGTTTCCCCCGCTCGAGATCACGAGCGGGACGAAGAGAGCGAGAACCACGGCTCGCGCGATCTCGGCCTCGAAGTGTCCCATGGCGACGGCGGTGAGACTCTCTCCCAGGAAGAGCACGGACAACCATCCGGCGCGTTTCCGGATCATCTCCCAACCGCTCACCTGGAGATAGGGCGCCTCCAGGGCCGCGGTACCGCCCATCTTCTGGATGTCCTCGGTGGCCTCTTCGCGGACCACGTCAACGACGTCGTCAAGGGTGACGATTCCCTTCATTCGCCCATCGGCATCGATCACGGGAATGGCCAGGAGCCGGTAGGTCGAGAAGAGGCGGCTCACGTCTTCCTGATCCATTGCCTCGTGGACGGTGACGAGATCGGACGCCATGACCTCCTGCACCGTCTGCCCCGGCTTGGCGGTGAAGAGTTCCCGGTAGGAGACGACTCCCAAGAGCCGCTGCTCTTGGTCGAGGACGTAGGCGTAGGGGAGCGACTGAGTCCGCTCCGCGGCTTGGCGCCGGAGGTAAGTGATCGCCTCGTCGATGGAGATCTCGGGTCGCACCCGAGCGTAGCGCGGGTTCATCAGTCCGCCGGCGTCGTCCTCGGCGTAGGCGAGGAGGGCGCCGACGTCGCGCCGGGTCGGCTCGTCGAGCTGGCCGAGGAGGCCCTCGCGCTCCTCCGAGGCGACCTCCTGGATCAAGTCGGCCGCGTCGTCCGGGGCCAGGAGCCTGAACCACGACCGGCGCTCGGCGGACGGAAGGCCGAGGAGCAAATCGGCCTGGTCGCGCGCGGAGAGTCCGAGGAAGAAATCCTCGGCTTCGGTCCGCTCGAGGGCGCCGAACGCGTCGAGGCGATCCTCGGCAACGAGTAGCGGCCAGGCGTCCTGGAGATCCTCGAGCGAGAGCTTTTCCGGAACTTCGGGGTCGACCGATGGCGGCATGTGCTCGAATCTCCGATGGGAATGCGCGGCAGCAAGAACAGCGCCGCGTGGCCGACATGCTACGCCGTGCGGGGTTGCCACGGCAAGCACGGCTGGGCGCCTCTCGTGGACGATCCCCGGGCTGGGTGGTACCGTGGAGCGCATGCACGCGCGACGCCCCCCCTCGCTGCTCCTGATCGACGACGACGAAGGGACCTCGGGCCTCCTCCATGAAATCTTCCATGGCGATGGCTACGAAGTAGCGATCGCCGCTACCGGAACCGAAGGACTTCGGCTCGCGGCGGAGCGGCCCTATGACGTCATTCTCTGCGACGTGCTTCTTCCCGACATCGACGGCGTGGAGGTGCTTCGCCGTCTCCGCCGCCTCGATCCCGACATTCCGATCATCATCATGACCGCCTTCGGGACGGTGGAAATGGCGATGCGAGCGCTCGACGAGGGTGCCTTCGACTACGTCCGAAAGCCATTCGCCATCGAAGCGGTGCGGACCTGCGTGGCGCGCGCCGTGGAACGCCGCCGCCTGGCGCCTGTTCCCGCCCTCACCGCCGCCGAGGCAGCACCGGGAGTCCGCGCCATTCTTGGCGCTCATCCGGCGATGGTCGAACTTTACAAACTGGTATTTCGCGTTGCCGGAACGAAGAGTCCCGTCCTGATCGAGGGGGAGAGCGGAACCGGGAAGGAACTCCTGGCGCGGACCATTCATGAACACAGCCCCCGGCGCGGCCGCCCCTTCGTGGCGGTGAACTGCACGAGCCTCTCCGAGACGCTCCTGGAAAGTGAACTCTTCGGCCACGTGCGCGGCGCCTTCACCGGAGCGATCGAGCGGCGGCCAGGGCTCTTTCTCGAGGCGAACCGCGGGACCATCTTTCTCGACGAGGTCGGCGACATGTCGCTGACCATGCAGTCGAAGCTCCTTCGCGTGTTGCAGGAACAGGAAGTGAAGCCGGTCGGTGGTACGGAGATCATAGCGGTCGACGTGCGCGTCGTGGCGGCAACCCACCGAGATCTGAGCGGACTCGTCTCCTCCGGGCGCTTTCGGGAGGATCTCTACTATCGCCTGCATGTGGTCGTGCTTCGTGTCCCCCCGCTACGGGATCGCCGCGAAGACATTTCGCTCCTGGCGGAGCATTTCCTTCGGCGCTTCGCGGCACTATCGCAGCGCCGGCTCCAGGGTTTTTCCCCCGCGGCGATGAACGCCCTTGTCTCCTACCGGTGGCCCGGAAACGTGCGGGAGTTGGAAAACGTGGTGGACCGCGCCGTCGCTCTGGCCCAGGGGAGCCTGGTGGACGAGGGGGATCTTCCGGAGGAGATTGGCGCCGTCCATCGTCCCGTGGCGCTTTCTCCGGGCGGAGAGGCGCTCCTGCTCGACGAAGTCGTTCGGCGGCACGTCCTCGCCGTCCTTCGGGGGGCCGGCGGCAACAAGTCGCGCGCGGCCAAGCTTCTTGGCGTCCCTCGGCGGACGCTCTATCGAATGCTGGAACGATTCGAGGCGGAAGCATTGAATGGTGCCATTATGACACATTGAGTCACAATGGCCCGATTCGTTAAATCGTTCATTATAAATAAGTTAGTCGAAATTTCCAACCAACCTGTGTCTATTTGACTCAATCTCAGGTTCGGGCCACCTTCGCCTCCGTCCCAATATCACCCTTCCCGCATTGTCCAACCGCTTACAATTAATGACCTTACAAAATAGCGTGATCGTGCGTCATGGATTAGCCGAAAATGGCACGACGGCTGCCTGTCTTCGGACGCGAAGGGAACGCCCCGACCACTTCAGCCAGTCTGACATCATGAGTTGGTAATCGGCTCCCTTGGCCCTCACGGTTACGGTCGTCAGCGAGGATAGCCCCCCACATCTCGCGGCGGACGTTCCTGAGGGCCATTTCTTATCTCCGTGGACAACCGCCGCGCGGCGTCCCTAGACTCACCTCCCCGTGATCTCGATCCACTCTCGCTCCTGGAGCGCCCCTATCTCCACCGTCCGCCGTGCCGTACCCGTCGTCGCGTCTCTCCTTTTCTTAATCGTCCTCCAGGCTGCCCCGGCGAGTTCCGCGCCGCCGGGAGCCCCAGCGCCCGGGGGTGAAATCATCGGCGTGGTGGAGGGGATTCCCGTTCGGCAGTTCGAATGGGATCGCCTGGCGACTCCCTACTTCCGCGAGGTGGAAGCGGAAGCAGGAAGGAAGATCTCCGACGACGAGCAGCGCCTGCTCCGCCAAAACGTCCTCCGCGAACTGATTCGCGAACGGCTCTGGATCGCCGACGCCAAGCGGCGAGGCATGTCCGTGACCGAGGCGGAACTCGACACCCGCATGAAGCAGAGCCAGTTCTTCAAGACGAATGGCCGCGCCGACGACGCCAAGTTCCTCGCCTTCAAGCGTTCGCCCGCTTCGAACTATCCGGAGCTTCGGGCACAACTCGAGATGGGGCTCCTGCTCGAGAAATACGTTCGTTGGATGGAGGGCCGGTTCGGCCCGCGCGAGTCGGAGCTGAAGCAGGCGTTCCGCGAACGGACGTCGCTCGCGACGATCCGATTCCTACTCCTCGGCCCCGAAGCGGTCTCCCTCGACCCCGAGTCGACCGAGGAGGATATCCGCGCCTATTACAACGAACATCCGGCCGAATTCCAGGCACCGTCGGAAGCGCACATCCAGTACGTGAAGATCCAGCAGGCGTCCGAGGCGGCCTCCGGCGATTCGTTGCGCGAGGCGAATGCGCTGCTATCGCTCCGTAGCGCCAAGGAATTCCTGGCGGCGATCCAGGCAGGAGCTCCGCCCGAGACGGCAGCGCGAATCCATGGCGGGTTTCACGACAGCGGGTTGTTCCGCATCGGCGATCCGATCCGCGGGTTGGGGAGAAGCGAGATCCTGACCGACGCGGTGAACTCCACCGAAGCGGGCGCCTGGATTCGCGAGCCGGTGCGGGTCGGAGCATTTCATATCGTGGCGCGCGTAATCGAGAAGAAGCCGTCGCGCGTGATCCCGTTCCGTGAATCGATCGCCCTGTCGAAGCGCCGGGCGGACGCCGCGAAGCGTGATGCAATGATCGACTCGCTGGCTCGGCAGGAAGTCTCACGCCGGCCGGACGATTACCGGCGTCCGCGCCTCGTGGCGAATGTCCTGGCGCGCCCCCTGGCGGCCTTCGAGGATCCGAAACCGATCGCGGCGAAGGAAGTCACGAAGGCGCTCGAGCGGGCGCGCAAGGCGGCCCGCATCAGCGACACGGCGCGCGTTTGGCTCGATTCGGTTCGGACGACGCTTCCGGCCCTCCTCGCGGCGGAACGCCGCACGGCCGCCGCGGCGAAGGCGATGCGGGAGATCGCGGGCGATCTTCGCCGCGGGGATGCGGCGGGGAGCGTGGCGTTGCGCCGCCTGGCGTCGCACTCGCGGGTCGGACTCTGGAGGGGAGAGCCGCCGGTGCAGCCGGGACTTGCGGAAGGCGCGTTCCTCGATTCACTCTACGATCTTCGCCCCGGCGCGGTGGTCGGTCCGCGGGTCGCGCGTGATTCGATCTTCCTGGCGCACGTGGAGACGATCGACCCGAACTTTATTCCGCCGTTCGGGGCCATCCGCCAGGAGGCTCGTTCCGCCGCGCTTCAGACGCGCCGGACGAAGGGGGAGCGTGAGGCCGAGGCGTGGTTCGCCGAGCGGCGGGAGCGCTACAACACACCGCCGCGATTCATCTTCGATCTCGTTTTCTTCTCGAAGACAAGACCCGACTCCACGCTCGTGGCCGACGACTCGATCTCCACGTATCACGCCACCCATCCGATCGAGTTCACGGAGCCCTCCCTGGTGCGCGCGCGCCACATCCTGATCACGGCGAAGGCCTCCGACCCGGCGCGCGTGAAGGAAGCGGCAAGGGCCAGAGCGCTGGCGCTTCGCGCTCGGCTGCGGAAGGGGGAGGATTTCGCGGCGCTGGCGCGGGAGGCCTCCGAGGACAAGGGCTCCGCCGTGCGTGGCGGCGAACTTGGTGAACTTCTCCGGAGCCAGCTCGTTCCCGAATTCGCGGCGGTCGCGTTCTCGCTTCCGCCAGGCGAAGTGAGCGAGCCGGTCCTGACGCCGTACGGCTATCACCTGATCCGGGTCGACGGGCGGACCGAACCGCGCCTTCGCCCGCTTGAAGAGTGCCGGTCGGAGATCCGCAAGTTCCTCTCCGA
Source organism: Candidatus Eiseniibacteriota bacterium (assembly GCA_031397435.1). Taxonomy (GTDB): domain Bacteria; phylum Eisenbacteria; class RBG-16-71-46; order SZUA-252; family SZUA-252; genus SZUA-252. Next base: position 6,482 of record JANNMC010000175.1, on the reverse strand, counting down.
GCAACTTGCCGATACGCTCGCGCGGCGCGGAGCCGAAGCGCTGATCGCGGCGGCAAGGGACAGCACGACCTTCAGCACCCTCGCCCTCGCCGCGGGAGGCGCCAGGCGTTTCGGCCCGGTCGGGAACAACGATCGCCTGGGCGAGGTCGGTCCCGTTCTCGGGCTGACCGACTGGTTGGCGCCCGTCGCCGACGGGGCGGTCACGCCGGAAGCACTATTCACCCAGGAAGGTTACCTTGCCGCGCGAAAGATTCGCGGCGTCGAGCCTTCTCCGGCGCCCTACGCCGAGGTTCGGGAGCGCGTCATCACCGACTACCAGGCAAGCCGGCGCCGCGACATGGCCGACTCGATCGCGACTCGGCTCCGCGAATCGCTCGCGGCGGGCGCCGACCTCGACTCGCTGGCGGTCCGCTTCGGTGGGCTTCGGACCAGCAAACCGTTCGGTCGATCAGGCCCGATTCCCGAGTTCGCGCGCGACACCGCGCTCGGCCGCGATTCGCTCTTTCTCGAGCGTGTTTTCACCTCGAAGCCGGGGGCGACACTACCTTCGATTCAGGGGCTCGCCGGCACGCTCCTCGCGAAGGTGGAGGCGATCACGGAACCGCCCGCCACGGACTTCGCGAAGCGTCGCGATGAACTGAGACGAGAAATCGTGGAGCAGAGGACGGAGGCATGGACGGAACGCCTTCGCTCGCGCGCCACGGTCAGCATTCGCCGGCCTGATCTGAAGGGCCTCGATCGCTGACCCGCGGCGGGCGCGGTGTTCGGCCGCCCGCGCCCTTTCCGCTTGCGGCGCGTGGCGGACGCGCCTAGCATTCGGTCGCCTCGCTTCACCCCCGCGGCCCGGCTCGGAAGGAGATCCGATGACCGGGACCCATGCAGCATCGATCCACGCCCGCGACGAGCAGGAGCGGCCACGCGAGCGGCTTCTCGACTGGGGAGCCGCGGCGCTCACCGATGTCGATCTTCTCGCCGCGATCCTCGGCACCGGGACCTCGGGTGCCGATGTACTCGAGACGGCGGGAAGGATCGTGCGCGCCGTCAACGTCCGGCGCCTCCACCTGGTGCCGGTGGAAGACCTGCTGGCGGTACGGGGTCTGGGCCCCGCGCGCGCCGCGCAGCTTCTCGCGGCGGCCGAGTTGGGGCGCCGGCTCTGGCCCGATGGGGAAGCGGTACCGCTCGTCCGGGGACCGGAGCAGATCTACGAGCTGACTCGTGACATCCGTGCCGCGAACCGAGAACATTTTGTCGGCTTCTATCTCAACTCGCGCCATCAGGTGCTTCGCCGCGATATCATCTCGATCGGAAGCCTGAACGCGAGCATCGTTCACCCGCGCGAGGTCTATCTACCGGCGATCGCCCTGTCGGCGGCGAGCCTTGTCCTGGCGCACAATCATCCCTCGGGAGACCCGACCCCTAGCGAGGAGGACCTGGCCATCACGCGGCGACTTCACGACGCAGGAAGACTTCTCGGCATCGAACTCGTGGATCACGTGGTCGTCGCGCGCGATGCCTACGCTTCGTTCCGCGAGCGGAAGCTCCTACGCGGATGAGACGCCGCGGCATGGGGGTACTCCTCGGGCTTCTCACGCTACTCGGCGGTGCCGTCGGCGGCTGTGGCGGGGGCGCATCCTCCGTCCGAGTCGCGGGCATCGACGAGAACGCGACTCCCTCATTTCTAGTCGCGAGCGCCGACACGGCCCTCGCCATGGGAGAGCCCGAGAGCGCGCGGCGGTTCCTCTTGCGCGCGGAGCGAGTCGCGCCGGAGAGTGCGGTCGTTCATCTCGGTTTCGGCCGCCTTCAGACGGCGCTCCGGCGCTACAAGGACGCGAAGGAATCGTTCGAGCGCGCCGCCGCGCTCGACCGGGGAAGCGCCGAGCCGGCCTACTGGCTGGGAAAGGCATACCAGCAGTCGGGCGACCTCGCGGCGGCATCCGAGGCCTACGCGCTCGCGCTCCGCCTCGACCCGAATCACCGCGCCGCCGCGGAGGCGTTGGTCCCGATCGTTGGCGCGCGCTACGAGGCGGCGGGGATTCCGGGTGACTACGCCCTCTTGCGGGAGCGGACGACCTTGACGCGCGGTGAACTCGCCGTCGTCCTGGCGGTGGAACTGGGGGCCGACCCGGATCGCGTGGGCTGGAGATCCGATCTCCCGCACCCCGTTCGCGAGGAGGCTTTCGCGGCCGCCTGGGGAGCCCGATGGTCGCGCGCGGCGGCCTCCCGCGAATGGATCGCCCCCTTCGCCGACGGCGAGTACCACCTGGACGACCCGGTGACGCGGGCGGCTCTCGCGCTCGCGATGGTCACGGTGGAGCGTCGCTGGGGAGCCGCGGCTGGAGCATCGGTGGCGGCGGATTCGAGCGTGATTGCCTTTCCGGACCTTGGGGTGCGCCACTACCTCTACCACGCCGCGAGGAGGGCGACCTTGGCGGGGCTTCCGTCGCGCGGCGACGGCGGCCGGTTCGACCCTTGGGCCTCGGCCACGGGGAGCGACGTGCTCCAGGCCGTTCGAGGCTTGGCGCGCCGTCTGGGCGCCAGCCCGGTCGTTTCGTCGGAACAGCGCTAGCTCCCGGTGGTAAAATAGAAGGATGACCCGTTCCGCGAGCCACAGCGCCGTGGCCCTCCTTTGCCTCCTGGCGGCCTTCACCGCGTCCGCTCCCGACGCCTCGGCTGGCGCTTACGCCCTCCCCGCGCGGTCGGAGGGGGACGTGACCCCGCTGCGGCAACTTCGCGCGCCGTCCAGCGCCCCGCGCCTCTACACCACGGGAGATACGCTTACCATCTACAGCGAGACATTCGAGACGCTTTCGAGCCCGGGGAACGAAGGGGGTTGGACCCACACCGACAAGTCGGGCCAGCCGACCGCCTGGCACATCGCTCCCGACCTCTCCTGCGAAGGGAACTCGTTCTGGTGCGGGGTCATCGACCCCACCTGGACCGGCGATCTGGATCAGAAGGGGTACGACAACGGCTGGACGCAGGAGGCGTCGAACTTCGTCGATCTTACCGGGGCGCTCACGCCGGTGACGATTGGCTTCAAGCACCGGCTGAACGTGGAGTCGGGATTCGATTTCGCGCGCGTCGAGGTGCTCGATCCCGATGAGGGATGGGTGTCGCTGGGGACCTTCACCGGTGTGGTCGATCCGCCGGGCGCCGCCCTCTGCGACACCTTCGCCGTGCAGATTCCAGACACGATCATCGCGAAGGGACCTATTGTTCCATTTCGCTTCTCGTTCCTCTCCGATGTTTCCGGATCGTCCGCCGACGGCCTCTATCCGAACGGCGCCGGCTGGTCGCTCGACAACGTCACCGTACTGGCCGGAATTTCCGACTTCCGCTTCTTCGACGATTTCGAGGCGGGGATCGGCACCTGGAGCGTCAGCACGTTTCCGCCAGTCGGCGACGTCTGGCGCCTGGTGACGAACGCCGCGGTCGAGCAGCTTTGCTCCACGAATGCGTCGAAGGTCTGGACGTCCGTCAGTCCCACGTCGGGAGCGTTGCTTCCGCGCGGGTTTGACATCCTCCAGAGCCCTCCCCTCGTCATGAGCCAGCCCGATCAGGTGTTCCTGGCGTTCGATGTCTTCCGGAATCTCTCGCTGCCGGCCTGCTTCTACTACAACGTTACTTTCCGCGAGCGGAAGATCACCGATCCCGCTTGGTCGCCCTGGACCGATCCGACCGGGTTGCTCTACTTCGGCAATGAACGGGAGTGGCTCCGCCAAACCGTCCCGCTCGTGGGAGCGGGCGGAGCCGATTCGATCCAGGTCCGTTTCACAATCCGCGATTTCGGGGCGCTCTACTGCGACGGAAGTTCGACCGCCACCGGCACGAGCTTCCTGCTCGACAACGTAGAGCTTCGCGTCGTCGGCCTGGCCGGTCCCTCGATCACGACGACGGAGGCCGATCTCTTCCAGGACACGTTCCAGACGGCGCCCTTCTTCGCGAACGACAACATCAACACGCCGAAGGGGGACAGTCTCGTGGTCCGCGTCGCCGCGTCGCGCGGGATCAAGGAGACACGGTTCCACTACAGCGTGAATGGCGCGCCGTTCACGTCGACGCCGCTCACACCGACCGGCGGTTCCGCCCTGAATGCCTTCTACGCCGACGTGCCGGGTGGGACCTATCCGCGGGGAAGCGTCGTTCGTTACTATGTCAGCGCTACCGACTCGCTCGACGCGACGGTGACGCTCCCCTCGGACGCGCTGGCAGCGTCGCACTACTTCTCGGTGTCGGTTTTGCCGGCGATCCAGGCGGCCTCGGGACTCTGTGCCGGCGATTTCGCCCGGATTCTCTACGTGAACTCCGAGGCGCCGCTCGACGGCGCGCCGGGTCTGGAGCAGGGGCTCACGGCGCTCGGTCTCCGCTTCGACCGCTACGACGTGAACACCGCGGCGACGGGTCTGGGGAACGGTCCCGGCGGGGGAAACCCCCTCGATCCCAACCGGGTCTGGCCCGCCACGCCGCTCGCCGCGCTCTCGGGCTACTCCACGATCATCTGGGACGTGGGCGAGCGCTCCAACGCGACCTTGACCGAGCACTCCAACGCGACCTTGACCGAGCAGGACCAGGGCCTGATCCAGGCGTGGGCGGCGGTGGCGGGCCGGAATCGAAACCTCATCCTCGCGGGGGACAACCTGGTCTTCGATCTCGCGGTGAATGGCCGCGGCATCGCGAACTTCCTCTCCTGCACGGCGGGCGTGACCTATATCCGCGATGCGTGGGAGGGCGCTCCGCAAGATACGCTCCGTCCCGTCGTCGTCGGGGCGCCGGGCACCACGCTCGCACCCGATCCCTTCCCGCTGAACGGCGACTGCCCGGGCCTCAATCAGTTCGACGCCATCACGCCGAGCCTTTGCGGAGGGGGGACGGGCCGGAACTGGCTGCTCTATCCGAATCAGCTGGCCGCCGCCACCGAGCGGCGTACCGCACTGGGGGCGCCCGGAGGAGACAGCGCGCGTGCGGTGACGGCCGGCTTTTCGTTTGCCGGCAAGAGCAGCGCGGCCCAGCGGAATCTCTTCCTTTGGCGGACCGTCCATGAAGAGTTCGAGGAGCCCTACTGCTTCACTCCGACCGCCGTCTTCCCGGCCCCGGCCATGGCTCCCGCCGCGGCCGCTCGGCTCCTGGGCGCGGCGCCGAATCCCTTCAATCCCCACACGACGATTCGCTTCGATCTGCCCCGGAGCACACGGGTCCGGCTCACGGTCTACGACGTCACGGGGGCGAGGATTCGGCTCCTCCTCGATGCGCCTCGACCGGCGGGACTCCATCAGATCGGCTGGGACGGCCGCGATCAGCGGGGGCGCGAGGTCGCCACGGGGATGTACTTCTGCCGACTGGAGGCCGACGGGACCTCCCAGGCGAGGAAGTTGACCCTCTTGCGCTAGGCCCGCTCCGGCCGTATCCTTGTAGGCCACAACTGCAGACATCCTTCGGGGCGGGGCGTAAGTCCCCACCGGCGGTATAGCCCGCGAGCCTGGGACCCTGGTCCCCGGCAGATCCGGTGTGACTCCGGAGCCGACCGTTACAGTCGGGATGGAAGAAGGATGCAACGTTCGTTGGCGTTCGCGGCGATGGGCCGCGTGTGCCCCGCGGGTGTCTGCCTGCGGGGTTTTTCTATGCGAATCGAGTCCGGGGTGGCGCGCGATGCGGCCCCTCTCCACGAATCAGCGATGGGCGTCTCCGCGGCCGAGCGGAGCGCGATGCGGGAAGCGATCCGCCTCGCGCGCCGTGGCGTCGGCGGCACACACCCGAATCCGCGTGTCGGCGCCGTCGTCCTCACGGACGGCCGTGTGGCCGCCCGAGGGTGGCATGCCCGCGCGGGCGAGGCGCACGCCGAAGTCAGCGCCCTCGACGACGCCGGCGCCCAGGCGCGCGGCGCCACGCTCGTCGTCACGCTCGAACCGTGCGCCCACCAGGGCCGGACCCCGCCCTGTGTCGATTCCATCCTCGCGTCGGGAGTCCGCCGGGTCGTCATCGGCATGGTCGATCCGAATCCGATCGTCAACGGCCGCGGAATCGAGTCGCTCCGCGCCGCGGGGCTCGACGTCGCCGTCGGGGCGCTCGAGGCGGAGTGCCGGACGCTCAACGGTCCCTATCTGAAGGCGCTTGCGACCGGCCTCCCCTGGGTCACCCTGAAGGCGATGCTCTCCCTGGACGGACGAATCGCGACCGACGGGGGAGATTCGCGCGGCCTGGGCGGCGCTGCGGAACAGCGGCTCTGCCATCGCCTGCGGGCCGAGCACGACGCGGTGTTGATCGGGAGAGGAACGCTCCTCGCCGACGATCCCCTTCTTACGGTGCGCCTGGCGCGAGGGCGGACCCCCTGGCGCGTCGTGCTCGACTCGGCCCTTCGCATCCCGGAGAGCGCCGCGATTCTCGGCACGACCGCCGAAGCGCCCCTCATCATCGCCACGGTCGCCACGATCGCCGGCGCGGGGTCCCGAGTCGCGGCGCTGAAGGCACGCGGCGCGCGCGTCTGG
>JANNMC010000172.1:0-2170 GCA_031397435.1 Candidatus Eiseniibacteriota bacterium | reverse complement strand
GCGCTTGCCGGGCTGACCGTTGCCACCATCCTGGCGTGGCAAAATCTGGGACGCTTCGAGCCGGCGGCTCGCTCGCGACGGCTCCTGCTCCTCCCGTCGCTCCTCGGCATCGCCATTGCTACCTTGGGCCTCTCGGTCCTCTATTTCGGCGGTGGCAGTCTCCTCGAAGCGGTCGGAGGACGATTCAGCTCCTCGTTCTCGACGGAGGTGAGCGGCGAGACGCTCTCGAACGTGATCCGGCTGGCCGAGTACGACACGGCGATCGGAGCCGCGCTGCGATCACCCCTGATCGGGAACGGACTCGGCTACGCCATCGTCACCCGGGAGCCGCTCCTCGGAACGATCAGGGAGCAGTGGTTCGTTCACAACTACTACATTCTACTCTGGCTGAAGCTGGGGATCGTCGGGCTGGCGGCGTTTGGATACCTTCTCTGGAGGAATCTGCGAGCCGCGAAACGGGTGGCAGACAGCAACCCCTCGTGGCTCGCCCGGACCGCGGCGATCACCGCCACCGCGGTCACGATTCAGGTCCTGGTGATCCTGCTCACGAACTACTCCCTGGCCGACGTGACCACGGCCTACGTCTTCGCGTATGTCTGGGGATTCTTCTGGGCGGTTCGTGCGAACGACGATCAGGAGGGACCCGGCGTTGAACCTGTTGTCGTCGGCAATACGTAAGACTAGGCAGGCCATCAAGGCGATCGCTCATCCCGTGCTCGCTCCGCTGGCCATCCGGGCGTTCCGGACTCGCGCGGCGGTGTGCCGAAGCCGGGAGGAGGCGCTGCATCTGGCTTATTCCTTCGACTACGCCGCGATCCGGATCAACCCCGTGCAGGTCCATTCCGAGATCAACGCGTTCCTCGAGATGATGGCGGCACGTGCGCCTCGGGTGATCCTGGAGGTCGGCACCGCCAACGGCGGAAGCCTCTTCCTCCTGACGAGAATCGCGGCGCCCGATGCCTATCTCGTCAGTATCGATTTGCCGGGCGGGGAGTTCGGCGGCGGCTATCCGGCCTACAAGTCGGCACTTTACCGGGCGTTCGCGCTGCCGGGCCAAGAAATCGAACTGCTTCGGGCGGACTCTCACGATCCGGCGACCGTCGAAAGCCTCGCGGCGCTCCTGGGGGGGAGAGCGGTCGACCTTCTCTTCATCGATGGAGACCATTCCTACCAGGGTGTGAAATCGGACTTCGAGATGTACTCTCCCCTGGTTCGGGCGGGCGGGATCATCGCGTTTCACGACATCGTCACCGGTCCCGATTCGAACGTCGGGGGTGTGCCGCGGTTTTGGCGGGAATTGAAAGAGGGATCGGAAGCAGGGGAGATCGTGGCGGACTGGAATCAGGGCGGGTACGGAATCGGCTACATCACCCAGGAAGCTATCTAGAAGACGAATGTTCGCCAAGAATCGCCAGATCTTCCTGACGGCCGTCTTCTTCCTCGACGCGGCACTTCTTTATGCCGCGTGGATCGGAGCCTACGCGCTCCGCTTCTACGTGCTCCCGGTGGCGGCTCCGCTCGGCGTGCCGCCGTTCTCGGCCTACCTCTGGTATGGCGCCGTCGTGGTGCTGATCTCGCTCCTGGTGCTGCGCACCCTTCGCCTCTATCGCTCCAGACGCACGTCGCGATTGAGCGCCGAACTCACCGCCATCGCGCAGGGGATGACGATCGTGATGGCGCTCACCGCGCTCGGCTCGTTCTTCCTCCGCGGCGAGCTGGCCCGCTCGGTTCTCCTCCTCTTCGCGGTGGCGGGAACGGCGGCGCTCTGGCTGCATCGGTTGCTCATCCGGCTTAGCCTTCGCGCGCTCAGGCGCCAGGGGCGGAATCTCCGGCACGTCCTCATCGTCGGAACGGGACCGCTCGCGCTCGCGGTGGCGAAGAAGATGCGCGACAACCCCGATTTCGGGTTCGACGTGAAGGGGCTCGTCTCGCCGCGCGCCGCCGCCACCCCCACCGCGGCCGCCACCGAAGCGGCAACCGGAGAGTTCGCGGTCGTGGGGACGGTCACCGACTTCCCGGACCTGGCGGAGCGGGCCGGCGCCGAACTCGTCTACCTGGCGCTCGGCCGCGCCGAGTGGGAGGCGGAGCAGGAGGCGCTCGACCGGCTCTCCGACTCTACCGTCGCGGTGCGGCTCGTCCCCGATCTTGCGCGCGCCTTCACGCTGAACGC
>JANNMC010000110.1:0-1593 GCA_031397435.1 Candidatus Eiseniibacteriota bacterium | reverse complement strand
CTCGGCTGCGCCTCGCTGCGCGCTTCGGCGGGTGCTGCGCACCCGCGTTCCTCTCGGGTTACTTCGCTCGGCTGCGCCTCGCTGCGCGCTTCGCTTGCTGGGCCGCGGAGAGTGACGGATGCCCTCGCGGTTGCCAGACGCCTTCAGCCCATGGCCGCCGGTTCCGCAGCGAGCCTCACGGCTACCGACAGTGCTCGCCCTGCCGGAGGTCGAAGCGCGTGGTGGCTTGACGAGTCTTCAGCCCGGCCCTGTAGGTACGCGCCCAGCGATAACACTTGGCTTTCTCGTTCCGCCATTGGGTGCACTGCGCGAAGTTGGGGCTGTACGGGCAATTCGTGTTTGCCTGGGGGTACGCCGCACGACAGACCGCGTTCATGTCGTCGAGCATCGCGTCGTCGCACGCGATCTTGTCCGATCCGCAGGTCTGGTAACAGACGTCATGCAGGTTGCAGGGCAGCTTGTCCTTGGGCGGCTGGCCGAACGGGATCATCTCAGTGGCGTGCGTGTCCTTGCCGAATGCCGTGCTCTTCTGCCCGAGCGTCCCCTGCGTTGGGTCCTGAACGTCGTCCGCAACGAAGTCGGGTGTCGAGCACCCGTCGATCGAGTGACAGCGGTTGCTCTGACTTTCCGCGCTGCCAATTAGGGCGTTTCCCGTCGAATCGCCGACGACGCACATGTCAACCGTTCCGGTGACGGAGTCGGTGTCCGTGAGTCCGGACGCATCCATGCCGACGACGCCGATGACGTTCGCGTTCGCAGCATTCGCTTTTTGAAGGGTCGTCGTGCCGACGAAGTCCCAGGTGCCGGTCGCGCCGCGTTGGCGCACGGCCACGGCGGCACCGTCCACGGTCACGCTGGGCGAGTTCCCGGCCCCCACGACGCGAATCTCCCCCGACACACCCAGGCGTATGAAGTCTCCTGGGCCGCCGACGACGAAGCCGGGCTTTGGCGACGTGATCTTCAGCGTCGGAGCAGGCCCGCCGCCGACCACGGTGACCTCGATGCTGTCGCTGCCTTCGCCGCCGACCGCGTCGCGGGCCGTCGCCGTCAGGGTGTTCACGCCCTTCGTGGCGACGAAGCTGGGCGCCCCGATGGCCGCGACGCCGTTCACACTCACCAGCGCCGCGGGGTCATCGACCGTCCCTAATACTCCCACCACCACGGCGCCGACCAGCTCCGCTCCGTCCGCGGGCGAGTCGATCGACACGACCGGCGGAGGGTCGAAGGTGATCGTCAGGCTGGACACGCTCGCGTTCTCGCAAACATCGGTCGCGACGACTTCGATCGCATTCGCGCCTGGGAGTAAAGGCACCGTGCAGGCGAAGTCTTCCTCGACCGGTGTCGCTTCGACGCCCGCGCAGGTCACCTCGCCGACATCCGAAAGCAAGTCCTCGACGCCGATGCTGAGCGTGACCTCCGGCTGCGAGACGGTCGTGCCGTCCGGCGGCGCGATCTCGCGCACGAGCGGCGGCGTGTCGTCGATCGCGAATACCTCGAAGGCGAAGCCCGAGCCGGGTTTCCCGCCCAACTTGAAGCGCAGGAGATTTTGCGCGCTCACGTCGATCGCCCGCTCGATCGTGCGGCCGGCGCGAG
>JANNMC010000108.1:0-1010 GCA_031397435.1 Candidatus Eiseniibacteriota bacterium | reverse complement strand
ATCGGCTGCGTCATGGCGAACTCGGCTCCCGCCTCGACCTTCTTTGCGAATCGCTCCAGTTCGCGATCGAAATTCTCCGCGGTGGGATTCACGGCGCAGCCGAGATGGAAGTGGGTCGGCTCCCCGATGGAGTTCCCGTGGAGGTCGACCCCTTCGTTCAGCCGCCGGAGGATTCGAAGGAGTCCGATCGAGTCGGTGTCGAATACCGCGGTCGCGTTCGGATAGTCCCCCGCGTTCGGCGGATCGCCGGTGAGCGCCAGGATGTTCCGGATGCCGAGCGCGTGCGCGCCCATCAAGTCCGACTGGATCCCCATGAGATTCCGGTCGCGGCAGGTGAAATGGAGAATCGTCTCGATTCCCACCTGGCTCGAGATCATGGTCGCCAGCGCGATCGAAGACATCCGCACGCGGGCCATCGGAGAGTCGGCCACGTTGATCGTGTCGACGCCGGCGCGCCGGAGGAGTTCCGCGCCCTCGATCATCTTCTTCGGCCGCGCCCCCCGCGGCGGGTCGACCTCGACGCTCACGACGAATTCGTGCGCGGCGAGTTTGCGGGCCAGGAGACTTCGCTGGGACGGATCGCTCGGCGTCGGCGGCTCCTCGACCGTGAACACGGTCACGGGGCGCGCCGAGGCCGCTCGTTCCTCGCTTGCTCCCTGCGCGGACGCGAGCGACCCGGGGGAAGCCCCCGGCACCGCTTCCCGCGCCGCGAGCGCCTCCTTCATCTTCCGAACGTGGAGCGGCGTCGTGCCGCAGCAGCCCCCGATCAGGAGCGCGCCCGCGTCGGCGAAGCGGCATGCCATCGCCCCGAGATACTCCGGCGAGGAGAGATAGACGAAGCGTCCGTCGTGATAGCGCGGCATCCCCGCGTTCGGCATGGCCGCGAGCGGGCGATCGGTGCGGCTCCGCATCCGCTCGACCACATCGAGCACGCCCTGCGGGCCGACGCTGCAATTCGCGCCGATCACGTCGACGCGCATCGCCGCCAGCGTGCGGACCACGTCTTCGGG
>JANNMC010000068.1:0-1128 GCA_031397435.1 Candidatus Eiseniibacteriota bacterium | reverse complement strand
CTCGGCTTCGCGCTGCGCGCCCTCGCGGCTGAGGTAGTGCCCGTGCGCGCGCCAGCCGCCGCGCGTTCGGTTCGCGACGAAGCGCACTTTCACGATGCTGCGCTGAACGAGCGGTGACGTGAGGGCAGAGCGAGCCGCACGCCACGACCGCGCCGGCGCCCGATTCGTCGCACCGCCTTGATTGCGCCGTCCACGAGCCACGGCAGCGCGTAGACGCTGTCCTCGCCGCGCGGAATCCTCGGACTTCACGCGGCCCGGCCGCAGTCGCATCGGTCGCTCGTCGTCTGTCATGCCGCCCTCGCACTGGGGGAGTGCTCGGGTCGAGCCTACGCGGATTCGGGCGGCCGCGGAATCCGGTACCTAACACCTGATTGGGGCCGAGGATTCCGCCTCCGCGCGCGGGACTTATCTTGCTCGCTCGCTCGCTGGATTCCGTGCCCCTTCTTGATTGCCGCAAGGGACTCGGTGCGCGCCTCACCGTTTCGCCCTCGGTCATCCGTCTGGCCTCAAGGTGCCTCGCGCGCCTTCGATTCGCGTAACTCGAACTCGAAGATCAGGTGAGTGCGCTCGCTCACGGAGTCGTTTCGCGCTTCGTGCACCTGCTTGTTATCGAACCACCAGAGCTCGCTCGCAAGGATCACGTGGAAGCGGTCGCGCGCGCGGTAGTGCTCACCACGGGCAACGTGCGGATAGACGCGGCCCCCAAAGCCGGCAAGCGAACAATCTTGCAGCTGCGGGCTTTGGGCGGCGCTTGCGCGCCCACCGGCGGACAATGGCGCCGACCGCCGGGAAGCTGCGCGAGAGGCCGTGCTGGAAGTCCTCTACGCAATCTTCAACGACGGTTACGCCGAGTGTGCCGGCGACGCGCTCGTGCGCGCGGAGCTGTGCGAGGAGGCGCTGCGCCTCGGCGCGCTTCTCGTGCAGGCGCTGCCTTCCGCCGAGGCGGTCGGGCTCGTCGCGCTGTTCGAGCTGGAGGCGTCGCAACTCGCGGCGCGCAGCGACGCGGCCGGTCGCGCGCTCTCGCTGGAGCAGCAGGACCGCGCGCGCTGGGACCGCGAGCGCATCGCCGCGGGTCTCGCACGCCTCGTCACGGCTCGCGGCGCGCCACGACCGGGCGCGTTCGAATTG
>JANNMC010000089.1:0-4859 GCA_031397435.1 Candidatus Eiseniibacteriota bacterium | reverse complement strand
CCGAGAGGTCACGCTCGACGCCATGTTCCAGAGCGCGGTACGTTCGGCGGCGCTTGCCGAGGAGTTCGGACAGCCGCACGACGCCATCGTCCTCTCGGCGAAAGTCTCGGGGGTGCGCGACCTTCTCGACATTTACCGGCGCTTGGCCGCCGAGACCGACTATGCCCTTCACCTCGGCCTCACCGAGGCGGGCATGGGCATGAAGGGACTCGTCGCCTCGACGGCGGGACTTTCGACGCTTCTGCTCGAGGGAATCGGCGATACGATTCGCGTGAGCCTGACGCCGACCCCCGGCGGCGATCGCCGCGAAGAGGTCTATGCCTGCCAGCAGATTCTCCAGTCGTGCGAGCTGCGCGCGTTTCATCCCCAGGTGACGTCGTGCCCTGGGTGCGGCCGCACCACCTCCTCGTTCTTTCAGGAATTGGCCGAGCGGGTGAACGGACATCTGAGGGAGATGATGCCGGTCTGGCGCACCCGCTATCCGGGCGTAGAGGACTTTCGCGTCGCGGTGATGGGGTGCGTGGTGAACGGTCCGGGCGAGTCGCGTCACGCCCATATTGGTATTTCGCTTCCCGGTTCCGGAGAGAATCCAAAGGCGCCGGTCTTCGTGGATGGAGAATTGAAGACGACGCTCCAGGGCCCGAGGCTGGCCGAGGAGTTCCTGGAACTCGTCGACGGCTACGTCGACAGTCACTTCGGAGCCGCCGCCCGCTCCTAGCGTTCGCCCCGCCATTCCCCGGGGAAAACGGCAGCGCTCTTCCCTACCGAATCTTTCGCGCCGTACCCATCGGTTCGTCCGAGATCTCCGCCTTCGACCGCTTTGGCCGGTCCGAAGCGCGCCTCCCGGTGATCAGCGACCACGGCCGCTGCGCCTCCTGCACGGCCAGCGCCACCGTCACCTGGAATTCTCCCAGCCGGTTCACATCGTGGAGATACGCCCGGTAGCGGTGGACGAACCACCAGGCGATCGCGATTTCCAGATAGACGACGATGAGGAGCGAGATGTGGATCCGCGTGAGAACCGTGATCGAGACCGAGAGGACCAGGCAGTAGAGCGCTTCCACGATCGCGGGAATCTGGAACGATCCCCAGCTGGGCGACGCGGGGCCATGCTCCACGCGCAGCACGATGCTGCGAAGGAGAAGCATCGTCATGCTTGCGGCGGTCGCGATCGCCACTTCCAGGGCGGCGCGCGGCGCCGGCTGAAGGAGATAATCGCTGGGGCGCGGCGCGAGATCGAACACGAGCGAGAAGCCGCCATACGCGATCACAGCCAGCGAGAGTTGCGTGAGGAGCCGGTAGCCGCGCGTTCCGGCCACGATCCCCGCCAGGAGAACGGCGTAGACGACGCTCACGACCAGCGCCGCGGGAGGGAGGAGGAACATCCCCGAAAGAAAGAAGGCGGGGCCGAGCGAGTAGGTTCGCCAGGTCCGCTCCTTCGACGGCACCAGAATCGGCCAGACGAAGAGTGCGGCGGCGCTGGAGGCGAAGAGCGACGCCACGAGCCAGACGTTTGGCGTGCCGCGGAACTCGTGCGCCGCCCGCGCCGCGACGACCAGCGCGAGGACGACGAGAACCACGCGTGTGATGACGAGTGTGGCGTAGCGACGAACGTCCAGGTCTAGATCCACCTCCACGGGCTTGTCTCGATCCCGTGCGAGATGTATCGGCTGAGCCAGTGCCGCTCTTTACTCTCTAACCGCTCCGCGTTCCGCCAGTTACAGGAGCATGACGGTCCACCCGCCGTCTCACGGGACTTCTGGTTCCATCGGACCATCCGAGGCCCCGAAGCAAATGACCCCTAAACCTTTCGCGCGCCCGGGCCGATCTCTTGGTGCGTGACGCTAGAATGCAAAACTCTCTCCACGGTCGCACCGCCCACCCCGGACAACCTGATCGAGCGCGTTGAAGCGCTGGAACGGGAGAATCGGCGATGGAAGCGGACCGCGCTCGTGGTGGCAGCGGTGCTCGCCGCGGCCGCGATGGTCGGGATGAGTTCTCCCCCGACCAAGACGCTCGATCTGGAACTCCTCCGGATCATCGACTCACACGGCAAGGCGCGCGCCATCCTCGGCATGGGCGATGAAGGCCCGGCGCTCTCGCTCCTCGATGAAAAGGGACGGCTGCGGGCAAACCTCGGCATCGAGCGGGACGGACCCTCGCTCGATCTGCTCGACACGGCCGAGGCGCCGCGCGCCCAACTGACCGTTGATGGCAAGCAGGATCCGCACCTCGATTTCACCGACGCCAAGGGAGTCCAGGTCTCGCTTCGGCCGTAGGCGCTAGGCTCTAGGCGCTCAGCCTCACGCCGCCGGCACTGGTGTATCCTCGCGGGCCATGTCGACCGCGCCCACCGACCTCCACGAGCCGCGAACCGTGCGCCATCTCGGCGCCTACACGGTCATGTGCCTGATGTGGGGGAGCACCTTTCTTGCGATCCGGTTGGGGAACGACGCCGTTCCGCCACTCTGGGCGGTCACGCTCCGACTGGTCATCGCCGGGACGATCCTGGCGGCCATGGCGGCGGCACGTCGGATTCCCTATCCCCGCGGCGCCTCGCTCCGAGGGGCCGTCACCTTCGGCGGCCTGAACATGGGGCTCGACCTCGCGCTTCTCTACTGGGGGGAAACGCGAATCTCCAGCGGAACCGCGGCGCTCTTCTTTGCCACGCTCCCGCTCATGACCGGGCTATTCGCCTGGCTTCTCCACGTTCACGCGTTCGATCGGGTGAAGACCCTGGCGGCCGTCGCGGGTCTTGCGGGAGTGGCGCTCATTTTCGCGGGTGAAATCTCGCTCGGCGCGTCGCCGCTCCACCTGGGCGCCGTATGGCTCGCCGCCACGACCGCCGCGCTCGCCGGAGTCCTCCTGAAGCGGGTGCCTCCGGCGCCCGCGATCACCACGAACGTCGTCGCCTGCTGGTGCGGGGCGGGCGGGCGTCTGCTTTATCGGGAGTCTGCTCGTCGGCGAGTCTCAGGCCCTTCCTGTGACCATGGACGGATGGTGGCCGATCCTCTACCTCGTGCTCGCCGGGAACTTGATTGCGTACGTGCTCTACGCCTGGCTGATCACGCAGTGGGCCGCCACGACGGTCGCGACCTCTGCCCTGATCACGCCGGTGCTCGCGGTGGCGCTGGGGGCGATCGTGCGGGGTGAAGCACCGGCGCCGCTTACCTACGTGGGCGGCGCGATGGTCCTGGCCGGTGTGGCGGCCACGCTCTTCGTGGCGGGTCGCAGACCGAGCGTGCCGGCATAGCGGATTCGCGAGGGCTCGCAGAGGGCCGCGTCTAGGCCCGCAGGAGTTCCTCCATCAGTCGCGTCGCATCGGCGGAGCCCAAGGTGCTTCCGCGCGCTTCGGCCGTGGCGACCGCGGCATCGCCCAGCGCCCCTCGGGCCGCCTCCAGGGTGCGACCCAGCACCGCCATGTCGGGCTCGGACCTCGGCACGTCCGCGGTGACTCTCCACGCGGTTCCCGCACTAGCAAGGACGAAGGCCTGCTCCGACTGCCCGAGGAGCGCGGCCAGGCCAGCCACGCTGTCCAGGATGTCCATCAGCCCGTTCGAATCACCGATCGACTGGAAGAGATCGAGCGCCTCCGCCAGGAGCGCCTTCGCTCGCGCCGCGTCGCCGAGCCGCGTCGCCACCTCGCCGAGCTGGCGAAGCGAGAAGCCGATCCCATCCTTATTCCCCAGTTGCCGCTGGATGGCAAGGCCCTGCTCCAGGTAACGGTGGGCGGCGTCCAGGTCGCCCTGATGGATCACGATGTCGGTAAGTCCGTTTAGGGTGTAGGCCTCCATGGCGGCGTTACCGAGCGACCGGTGGAGTTCCAGCGCTTCCTCGAAGAGCCCCCGCGCCTCTTCGCCGTTTCCCTGTGCCTGCGATACCACCGCGAGATTGTGGAGCGTCATCGAGACGCCCCGCCGATCCTCGATCTCCCGGCGAATCGCCAGCGCCTCCGCGTAGAGCGCGGCGGCGTTGGCCAGGTCGCCGCGGCTGTTGGCCAGGTTGCCCTGCTCGAAGCGGGCGTTCCCCACCCCGGCCTTGTCGCCGAGCGACTGGGCGATCCCCAGGCTTTCGGTGAGATAGCTGTCGGCTGCCGCGAAGTCGCCCTGCCCGCGCGCCAGCACGGCGGATGCGTAGAGCGCCTTCGCCCGCTCCACGCTTGGTGAGAGCGATCCCGGCAGCGCCAACGCGTCGCGCAGCACGCCCCGTCCCTCCTCCCACGTCCCACGCGTCCACCAGAAGCGCCAGATCGCGCCCGCGACCAAGAGCGCCGAGCCCGCGTCCGCCCCCTTCGTGTAGTAGCGCGTGGCCCGCCGCAGGTTGTCGTGCTCCAGATCCAACCGCTCGAACCAGAGCGCCTGCTCCGGCCCCTGCAGTTCGGGCTCGGCCTGGAGTGCCAGCTTGAAGAAGTGGAAGGCGTGGAGGTCGTCTTGCTTTTCCACCTCCCCCGCCTGCCTCAGGCGCTCGGCCGCATAATCGCGAATCGTCTCGAGAAGCGTGTAGCGCGACGACTCACCCGACTCGTTCGGCACGACGAGCGACTTGTCGATGAGCGGCGAAATGAGATCGAGCACGTCGTAACTCTCGAGTCCATTCCAGGCGCAAACCGACTCCGCCGCCTCGAGCGAGAACCCTCCCGCGAAGACGCTCACGCGGTTCAGGAGTTTTCGCTCCTGCTCCGAGAGAAGGTCGTAGGACCAGTCGACCGTCGCGCGCAGCGTCTGCTGGCGCGGTAGCGCGGTCCGGCTTCCACCGGTAAGGAGCGCGAAGCGGTCCTGAAGCCGCGTCAGGATCTGCTCCACCGGAAGCACCTTCACGCGCACGGCGGCGAGTTCGATGGCGAGCGGGATGCCGTCGAG
>JANNMC010000055.1:0-1055 GCA_031397435.1 Candidatus Eiseniibacteriota bacterium | reverse complement strand
ATCGGCTTGATCGCCTTCTGGATGTAGGCCATCCGCCAGCCCGCCCAGAGCCGGATCATCGCTCCGCGAACCCCGCCGCGGTCAGGTGCCGCTCCACCTCGGCCAACTGGTCGGTGGTGTTCACCCCCATCAGTTCGCTCTCGTGCGTGGCCGGCTCGATCCCGACGCCGAGCCCCTTCCCGCGCATGTGGGAGAGGGCGTCGGTCAGGTAATACTCCTGCTGCTTGTTGTCGGTGCGGAGCGATGAACCGGCTCTGGGCGGGCTGGCGGATGGCCTACATCCAGAAGGCGATCAAGCCGAAGGCCGGGAGAAAGGAGCCCTGCCTCTTCTGCCGCCAGGGAACCGTTCGCCCCTCCGCCAAAAGCCTCGTCCTGGCCGCCTCCCCCTTGGTGGTCGTCATGGCGAACCTCTACCCGTATAATGTAGGGCATGTGCTGGTGGCGCCGCGGAAGCACCGGGCCTTCCTGGCCGACCTCTCCGAGGCCGAGATCCTGGACCTTGGCGTCTGGCTGGCCCGGGTGGAGCGGGCGCTCCGGAAGGAGTACCGGCCGCACGGATTGAATCTCGGGATGAATCTGGGTCGCGTGGCCGGAGCCGGCGTGCTGGGGCACCTTCACTGGCACATTGTGCCGCGGTGGAACGGCGATACCAACTTCATGCCGGTGACGGCGGACACGAAAGTCTTGCCGGAGGCGCTGGACCGGACCTACGCGCGTCTGCGCCGGGCCCTCGACGCGGAAGCGGCGCGGGGCACGAAGCGGCGCCGGTAGAAGGCGGCCGGCGACACGATGGCGAAGAAATCGGCAGGTGGCGGCGCACGCGCCCTCGACATCACGCTGGCCGTCCTCTTCATCGTCGTCGCGGCGCTGATCGTGTCGACCGCGCTGCGCATCGGTCCCGAGTCGCTGGGGAGGCCGAAGCGGCCCATCCGGATCGAACTGCTGAACGGGAGCGGGCGGTCGGGACTGGCGGGGGAACTGGCGTCATACCTGAGGGACGGCGGTTTCGACGTGCTGGTGGTGAGCAACGCCGATCGCGCCGATTATCGGAATAC
>JANNMC010000048.1:0-1907 GCA_031397435.1 Candidatus Eiseniibacteriota bacterium | reverse complement strand
ATCGGCGCCGAGCTGACACGCGCCACGACCGCGCATCCCACGGAGTGGCGCGCGCTCATCGCCGAGACGCGCCGCGTCTATCACGGACCGCTCACCTACGCCGCGAACTGGTACGAGGAAGCGGAGGGGATCGAGTTCTGGGATCAACTCGACTTCATCGGTGTGCAGGCCTACTACCCGCTGGCCGAACGGGCGGGAGCGGATCGCGCGGCGCTGGAGCGGGGTTGGGTGGCGCACCTGGCGACGCTGGAACGGCTTCACGAGCGGTGGGGGAAACCGGTGATCTTCACCGAAGTTGGCTGGAAGAGCACGGCCGACGGCGCCGTCCGCCCCTGGGAGTGGCCGGAGCATTCGTCGCAGTTATTGTCCCGTGTCTCCACCCGAGCGCAGGCCGATGCTTACGAAGCGTTCTTCAAAGCGGTCTGGCCAAAGCCGTGGTTCGCGGGCGCTTTCTTCTGGAAGTGGTACGGGCGGCACGAGCGAGCGGGTGGCGCGGGCGATCCCGATTTCACGCCGCAGAACAAACCGGCCGAGGCCGTGATGGCGCGGGGGTTCGCGGCGGCCATGGAGGGGAAACGATGAGTCGCATGATCGATTCGCGCGCAGATATCGGGCACGTGCACCTGAAGGTCGCCGATCTGGAGCGCGCCATCGCATTCTACTCCGGCGTCCTGGGATTCGAGGTAACGCAGCGGATGGGGAGGCACGCCGCGTTTCTGAGCGCCGGGGGATACCATCACCATATCGGATTGAATACGTGGGAGAGCGAGGGAGGACCGCCTCCCGCGCCGGGGACGACGGGGCTCTACCACACCGCGATCCGCTATCCCGACCGCGCGACGCTGGCCGACGCGCTGAAGCGGCTGATCGAGGCGCGCGTGCCGCTGGACGGCGCGGCCGATCACGGCGTCAGCGAAGCGCTCTATCTGCGCGACCCTGACGGGAACGGCGTGGAACTGTACTGGGACCGGCCCCGGGAGGAGTGGCCGCGAGGGAAGGATGGCGATCTGCGGATGGTGAGCGAGCAGCTGGATCTGAACGCACTGTTGACGGCAGCGACCCAGGCGTCGCCGAGCCCAGAAGATACTCCGACGGATCGCCAAATCCGGTGAATCTATGGTGCGGAAGGGGGGACTTGAACCCCCACGAGATTGCTCCCACTGGACCCTGAACCCAGCGCGTCTGCCAATTCCGCCACTTCCGCACCCATTTCTTTCAGAAGGGCTTGAGAACGGACTACTATAGGTGTCCGTGCGGCTGGGTGTCAACGGCCGCGGCGGGGCGGCCGCACTAGCCAAGCGTCGGCCGCGCAGCGATTTGCGCCGGGACCGGGGGCCGTTGCGCCGGGCGCCCCGCGCGTGGTACAACCCGACGTCGAGCGAAACGGCAAACGGAGGCCACCATGGCGCGTCAGCACGCGCCGTCCAAGGACAAGGAAGTGTCCGAGCGGAAGGTCGTCGCGACCAACCGCAAGGCGCGTTACGACTACACCGTCATCGAGACGTGCGAGGCGGGGATCGAGTTGCGCGGGAGCGAGGTGAAGTCGCTCCGCGCCGCGAAGGCCCAGCTGGTCGACGCCTACGCCTCCATCGAGGATGGGCAGATCTACCTTCGCCAATTACACATCAGCCCCTACGATCCCGCTTCCTATGAAAATCACGAACCGACGCGGACGCGGCGGCTGCTCCTCCACAAGGCGGAGATCCGGCGGCTCCGCACGAAACTCGAAGAGAAGGGACTCACGATGGTTCCGCTCTCGCTCTACTTTCGCGACGGCAAGGTGAAGGTGGAGCTGGCGCTGGTGCGCGGCCGGCGCGAATACGACAAGCGCGCGAAGATGGACGATCGCCGGGCCAGGAATCAGATCCGGAGCATCATGCGGGGAGAGCAGCCCGAGTGACCATTCC
>JANNMC010000043.1:0-3245 GCA_031397435.1 Candidatus Eiseniibacteriota bacterium | reverse complement strand
CCCACCGGCTCCCCCACGATATGCGCGTGCGGCACGTGCGGCACCGCCTCGCGGACCGCGCCGTGAAGGTCGCGCGCGGTGATGACCCAGGCGTCGCGCGCTTCGGCGGAACCGTCGAGACGGCTCAGCGTGTCGGCCAGCATCGAATGTTCGGACAAGAGCGGCAGGAGCTGCTTCGGACGGTGGCGGCGCGAGAGGGGCCAAAATCGCTCCCCCCGCCCTCCGGCCAAGACTACCGGGACAATGCGCATGGGCGATCGGTACCACACCCGGGCAGGGGCGGCAACGGTTCCATCAGTAGGCGCCCCGGCCCGAGATCACGGCGGGAACGGTCAGGACGAGGATCTTCAGATCGAGGGCCAGGGAGCAGCGCTCCACGTACTCGACGTCGAGTCGCATCCACTCGTCGAACGGCAGGTCGCTCCGCCCGCGAATCTGCCAGAGACAGGTGAGCCCCGGGCGGGTTTCCAGACGGCGGCGCATCCACGGCTCGTAGTGCTCCACCTCCTCCGGGAACGGGGGGCGAGGGCCCACCAGGCTCATCTCGCCCGTGAGGACGTGGAGCAACTGCGGCAATTCGTCGAGGCTGGTCTTTCGGAGGAACCGCCCCACGCTCGTCACACGTGGATCGTCGTGCAGCTTGAAGGTGGGGCCCTTGGTGATGTTCCGGTGGAGGAGGAGGCCGCGCAGTTCCTGGGCATCGGCGCGCATGCTGCGGAGCTTCAGAAACGTGAATGGCCGCCCGCCCTTCCCCACGCGCGCGGCGCGGTGGAAGACGGGACCCGGCGAGTCGAGTTTGATGGCGACGGCCGCGATCGCGAAGAGCGGGAGGGCGATCAGCACTCCCGCCGTCGCGAGCACGACGTCGAGGAGGCGTTTTCCTCCCCGGCGGTAAAGGCTCACGGCCGCATTCTACCCGATACAAAACGAAACGGGCCGGAAACCCGAGGGTCTCCGGCCCGTCCGCTTGTCACCACCGCGGCGCGGCTTCCGGGGGCCGAAGCCCCCGGAGCACCGCCTCCGCTGCTTACTTGAGGATGGTGATGGTCCTGTTCGTCGTCTGGCCGTCACCCTTGACCTGCACGAAGTAGACGCCCGAGGGGAGACGGTTGCCCGTCGTACCCCGACCGTCGATCATGACGTCACGGTAACCAGCCGGCGAATTCGCCTCGTCCAGAAGCGTGCGGACGAGACGGCCGCTGATGTCGAACATCTGAACCTTGACCGCACCCGGCTTCGAGAGCGAGAAGGTCAGCGTGGCCGACGGATTCAGCGGGTTCGGCGAGATGCTGGCAGCCAACGCGCCGCCCGATCCCTTCACGGTGTGGCTTAGTTCCGCGTGGAAGCGGCCGCCCGTGGTGAGGTTGCCCTCGAGGATCAGGTTCACGGTGTTGTTGCCATTCGGCAGGAGGCTAAAGATCAGCCTGAGATCAGCCTTCGAGAAGCAGGCCGAAATCTCGCTGGTGCCGTTGCCATTCTTGTCTCCGTCGATGACCGTCTTGCCCGCCACCGACGAGATCTGCGACACCGAACCGGTGCCGGCAGAGATCATGACGATGGAGGAGAGATCGACGTTGGAGATGGCGAAGGAACCGCCGGCCGGCTCGATCTGGAAGCACGTGAAGGGCTTGCCAGCGCCGAGCGAGGTCTTGCTGTTGCCGCCGGTAGTGAAGGCGTTCGCCGCGAACTGCGCAACGATGTTCGCCGTCGTCGTGGCGATGTTGGAGCACTGGCCGTCGCTGACCGTGAGCGTGACGGTGTAGGGACCCGCCAGCGCGTAGGTGTGCGAAACCAGGGCGCCGTTGGCGAGAACGCCGCCGTCACCGAAGTCCCAGTTGTACGTGAGGGCGTCGCCGTCCGGATCGGAAGAAGCGGCACCGGTCATGGCAACCGGGATGGTGATCACGCCCGTGTACGGACCGCCAGCGTTGGCGACCGGGCACCGGTTGACGTTCTGAACCGTGATCGA
The DNA here is from genome assembly GCA_031397435.1 of Candidatus Eiseniibacteriota bacterium. Classification (GTDB taxonomy): domain Bacteria; phylum Eisenbacteria; class RBG-16-71-46; order SZUA-252; family SZUA-252; genus SZUA-252. Next base: position 1,276 of record JANNMC010000043.1, on the reverse strand, counting down.
GAAGGACTTGGTGTCAGTCGCGTTGCCATCGCTCACACGGACCGTGCCCGTGTAGCTGCCCGCGTCGCTGAAGCCGGGCGCGAGCGTCACGAGACCCGCGGCCGAGACCGACATGAAGAACGGCGTCGTTCCGACCTTGGTGAACGTGAGCGGATCGCCGTCGGGATCGCTGGCCGTCAACTGCTGCGTGGCCGTCGCTCCCTCGTCGACCGTCATGGCCGTGGGCTGATCCATGGCCGGAGGATTGTTGAAGTTCGCGATGGTGATCGCGGTGGTCGCCGAACCGCTGAGGGCGTTCGCCGCCGTGAACGTCGCGCTGTAGCTGCCCGCCTGCGTGAAGCTGGGCGTCCAGCTAAGCGTTCCGCTCGTATTGCCCGCACCCGCCACGAACGTCGCGCCCGCCGTGATGGCCGTGCCCGAAGCCGTGAGCGAGGTGATGGCATCACCGTCCGGATCGGCCGCCGTGACGTTGACCGTCAGCAGCACGCCTTCCGTCCCGCTCGCCGTGGCCGGAGCCGTGACGACCGGAGCGCGATCCACATTGTTCACCGTGATGGCCGTCGTCGCCGAACCGGAGTTCGTGTTCGTCGCCGTGAACGTCACGCTGTAGCTACCCGCCTGCGTGAAGCTAGGCGTCCAGCTAAGCGTGCCGCTCGTGTTGCCAGCGCCCGCCACGAACGTCGCGCCCGCCGTGATGGCCGTGCCCGAAGCCGTGAGCGAAGCGATCGCCGGGCCATCCGCATCCGACGCCGTGACGTTTACCGTCAAGAGGGCGTTCTCGTTCACCGACGCCGTTGCCGGAGCCGTGACGACCGGAGCCAGATCCGCGCTGATCGTGATCGCCGTGGTGGCCGAGCCCGAGAGCGCGTTCGTTGCCGTGAAGGTGACGCTGTACGAACCGTTCTGACCGCCGGTCGGCGTCCAGCTGAAGGTGCCGGAGGTGTTGCCGGCGCCAGCAACGAACGTACCGCCCGCCGTGATGGCCGTACCTGCAGCCGTCAGCGAGGTAATCGCGTTTCCGTCCGGATCGGCCGCCGTCACCCCGAAGGTGAGAAGGACGTTTTCCGAACCGTTGGCCGTGGCCGGAGCCGTGACCGTCGGAGCGCGATCCACATTGTTCACCGTGATGGTCGTTGTCGCCGAACCGCTGAGGGCGTTCGTCGCCGTGAACGTCGCGCTGTAGCTACCCGCCTGCGTGAAGCTAGGCGTCCAGCTAAGCGTGCCGCTCGTGTTACCGGCACCCGCCGCGAACGTCGCGCCCGCCGTGATGGCCGTG
>JANNMC010000023.1:0-3639 GCA_031397435.1 Candidatus Eiseniibacteriota bacterium | reverse complement strand
TCCGCCACCCGGACCGCGCCGGCTCCAAGGCGGGTTCGAAGCGCCTGCAGCAGTTCCTCGCAGGGATTCGCGAGGAGGGTCTTCGCGCGGATCACCGCACGGGAGCCGTCGGCGCCTCGCACCTCGAAGTATACCGGGCTTTCGCCGGGATGGCGCACGAGGAGCGCGCGGACCGCGTCGAGCGGCTGCCCCGAACTCGATTCGTCGATCTCAAGATAGAGCGCCCGGGCCTTCGAAGGGTCGGGCACCATGACGGCTCGCGCCGACAGAAGCACCATCTTGGGATCGGCCTCGTCGCGCAGATTGACGCGCCCCTTCACTTCCAGAACCGCGCCCGTCACGATGACGGTGCGTGAGCGCTCCCAGAGATCGTTGAAGCAGGTCGCTTCCACGGTTCCTTCGAGGTCTTCGATCGTCACGAAGGCCATGGCGCGCTTGTTCCGGTCCATGTGCGTCTTCACGGAAGAGACGATGCCGAGAAGCGGCACTTCGTCGCCTTCCTTTCGTTCGCGAAGCCCCTGTGTCGTCGAGCCGCCGCGCGCGACCAGCATCGCGAGGAGCGGACGGTAGGCCGCCAGAGGGTGGTCCGAGAAGTAGAAGCCCAGGACTTCCTTCTCGCGGCGAAGGCGCTCCTCCAGGTCCCAGGGACGCGTGTTCGGGAGAGGCGGATCCTGCATCACCGCCACCTCGCCGGCGCCGAAGAGACTCTCCTGCGCCAGATCGACGCCGCGCGCTTTGGCCTGCGCGCGGGCCAGCAAGTCTCCGACCGCTTCGAGCAACTGGGCCCGATCGCCGCCCAGGCGGTCGCACGCGCCAGCCTGGATGAGCGAATCGAAGACGCGGCGGTTGACGGTACTCAGGTCGACACGGCGCACCAGGTCGCCCAGCGACTGGAAGGGGCCTCCCTCCGCTCGGGCGCGGACGATCGCCTCCACCGAGCCCTGGCCGACATTCTTCACGGCGGCCAGGCCGAAGCGGATGCCGTCCCCCTCGAGCGCGAACTGGGTGCGGCTGGCGTTCACGTCCGGGGGATGAACCGTCAGCCCGAGACGGCGCGCCTCGTCGACCAGCGTCACGATCCGGTCGGTGTTCCCCACTTCGCTCGTGAGCGAGGCCGCGATGTACGCGGCGCGATGATGCGTCTTCAGCCAGGCGGCCTGATACGAAAGCGCGGCATAGGCGGTCGAGTGCGCGCGGACGAAGCCGTATCCGGCGAACTTCTCCATGAGATCGAAGATTTCTCCCGCCTTCTTCTCCGTGCAGTTGTTCTTCGTGGCGCCCTCGATGAACGCCGATTTCATCCGCGTCATCTCCTCCGGCATCTTCTTCCCCATCGCACGGCGGAGGAGATCGGCTTGGGCCATCGAGAAACCGGCCAGCTTGTTCGCCACCTGCATCACCTGGTCCTGGTAGACGATGACGCCGTACGTCGGCTTCAAGATCGCCTCCAGCGTCGGATGCGGATAGACGACCTTGGCGCGGCCGTGCTTCCGTTTCACGAAGTCGTCGATCATGCCCGACTGAATTGGGCCCGGGCGGAAGAGCGCGTTGATCGCGATGATGTCCTCGAACGTATCGGGGGCGACCTTCCGGAGGAGGTCCCGCATCCCGGACGATTCGAGCTGGAAGATGCCGATCGTCTGGGCACTCTGGAAGAGTTTGTACGTCGGCTCGTCGTCCAGCGGCAGCGCCGCCAGATCGACTTTCGTGCCCGTCGACTCCTCCACCATCCTCGTGGCGTCCTCCAGCACCGTGAGTGTGCGGAGCCCGAGGAAGTCCATCTTGAGGAGGCCGACCTTCTCCACCGACTTCATGTCGAACTGGGTGGTCACGTCGCCCTTCGATGACTTGAAGATCGGGACGAAATCGGAGAGCGCCCCCGGAGCGATGACGACGCCGGCCGCATGCGTGGAGGCGTGGCGCGCCAGTCCCTCCAGCGCCAGCGAGGCGCGGATCAGCTTGGCGTATCGCTCGTCCTGCTTCTGCAGCGCTTTCAACTCCGGAACGATCTCCAGCGCCTTGGGGAGCGTCATGCCGACATCGCCTGGGACCATCTTTGCCACCTTGTCGACTTCGGCGTACGAGAGCCCGATCGCCCGGCCGACGTCGCGGACCACGGCGCGCGCGGCCATGGTGCCGAAGGTGATGATCTGGCTGACCGAATCGCGCCCATATCGCTGAATGACGTAGTTGATCACCTTTTCCCGGTGCTCGTAGGCGAAGTCGATGTCGATGTCGGGCATCGAGACCCGTTCGGGATTCAGGAAGCGCTCGAAGAGAAGATTGAAGCGGAGCGGATCGACGTCGGTGATGCCGAGCGAGTAGGAAACCAGGCTCCCGGCGGCCGACCCGCGGCCGGGGCCGACGCCGATCCCGTTTCGCCGCGCGTAGTCGGTGAAGTCTCGAACGATCAGGAAGTAGCGGGCGTAGCCGACCTGACAGATGGTCTTCAGCTCGTATTCGAGGCGCTGCTCGATTTCGGGTGTCACGCCCGGGTAGCGGCGCTTCACGCCTTCCCACGCCAGATGGCGGAGATAGAGATCCTCGTGATCGAATTCCGGCGGGAGGGGGAACGCGGGGAGTTCCACGCGCTCCCCCTCCAGCTTGAAGTCGCAGCGCTCGGCGGCCACGACGGTGTTCCGGAGCACGTCGGGAACGCCATCGAAGAGGGCCTGCATCTCCTCGGGCGACTTCACGTAGACCTGATCGGTGGCGAATTTAAAACGGTCGGCGTCGAGGAGGGTCTTCCCGGTCTGAATGCAAAGGAGGATCTCGTGCGCCTCGGAGTCCTCGCGCGCCAGGTAGTGGCAATCGTTCGTGGCCAGAACCGGAATTCCCATCTCGCGTCCCAGCGTGAGAAGTCCCTCCGCCGCGACGCGTTCCTCCGGAATACCGTGGTCCTGAACCTCGAGGAAGTAGTTCTCGGCGCCGTAGAGGTCGCGATACCAGGCCGCCGACTTCTTCGCCGCCTCCAGATTTCCCTCCACCAGCCGCTGCGGGACTTCGCCCCGGAGGCAGGCGCTCAAACAGAGGAGTCCGCCCGCGTGCGCGGCCAGCGATTCCTTGTCGACGCGCGGCTTGTAGTGAAAGCCCTCCAGATAGCCGATGGAGGAAAGCTTCATGAGATTCCGGTAGCCCTCCCGGTTCCGGACCAGGAGCACGAGGTGGTCGTAGGCTCCCTTGCCGTCCGCGGTGCGTGACTTCTCCCCGCGCGCGCCATGGGAGACGTAGACCTCGCACCCGATGATCGGCTTGATCCCGGCCGCCTTGGCGGCGCCATAGAACTCGACCGCCCCGAACATGTTCCCATGGTCGGTAATGGCGAGCGCGGGCATGCCGAAGCCCTTCGCGCGCGCGACGAGGCGATCGATGCGGCAAGCGCCGTCGAGCAGCGAATAATCGCTATGGTTGTGCAGGTGGATGAAGTCGACGCTCATGGTCGTGGAGGGCCCGGCCCGGTCGGGTCGAGCACCGTGCTGCAGTCTACCCGATCGGCGGCCGGAGGCACGCGCATTTTCCGGCCCCGGGCGTTCCGGCGTTGTGGTAAAAACGCGACATGAGCACGACCATCTCGCTGATCGGCGCCGCCGCGCTTGGCCCGCCCACCGCGGACGACCGGAAACGCCTCTTCGACATTCT
>JANNMC010000402.1:0-3168 GCA_031397435.1 Candidatus Eiseniibacteriota bacterium | reverse complement strand
GCCCGCGCCGAATTCCGTGCGAGCCTGATTCGCACTCGGAGGGATTCGCATGACTCGCTCGAGCTTCACGCGCTTCGTTCTGGTCGCCGCCCTCGCGCTCGCGGCGTTCGCCTGCAAGGAAGAAGGACGCGCCGAAAAAGCGGGCCGTAAGTTCGATGAGGCGATCGAGAAACTTCAGCACGGCGACGAAGGCACGCTCGAAAAAGCCGCGCGCAAATTGGACGAGCAGGTCGAAGAGCTGCGCGAAGATGCGGCGGAAGCGGTCGAGGGCGACGACTGACGAATCCGTATCAGCCGCCGAGCGCGGAACTCGTTGACGCGCACGACCTCCGGCCAGGGAGCGGTTGGCGAATCTATTTTTGGATTCTCGTTCCTCTGTACGTCCTGGGCACCGCTTTGAGCCTCGCGACGATAAACGCGCTCGGCGTGACGGCTCTCGTGCTCTCGACCCTCGGATTCGCAGGGCTTTTCGGTTACGCGCATGCACGCCGGATCCTCGGGAATGGCTTGTGGCGCGCGTGGGCCGTTTCGCAGCCGCTCTGGGACGCCTTCTTCGCGCTCATCGCTGGGCCCCTCGGCTGGACCACCCTGGATGCGGGCGCGGCAACCAACGAGATCGATTACTGGGGCGGCGTCGCGCTGGGCGCTTTGGTCATGCTGCCGCTCTACATCGCCCTCTTCCGCTACGGCTACCGCTCGCAAGCATTATGGGGACTCGCGGAGCGCCCGCCGCTCAGCGCCCGAACCAGCCCTTGATCGTGCGCAGCGTTCGCACGAACCAGGCGTGCAGCCGGTCGCGCCACGTCATTCGCGAACTCAACGCGTCTCTCGCCTCGCGGTAGGGCGCAGTTACGGCGTCGGCCTGCGCGGCATCCGCGAACTTCCCCTTTTCACGAATTGTCCGCTCGTTCCAGTCCATCTCGAGCGTGAGTGCGCGCGCGACCTCGGAGCGGAACGGGCCCTTGCCCGCGACCTCGACTGTTATGGCGGAGGTGTGTGCGAAGAGCGGCTTGCCGAACTCGTTGACGGCGTCGCCCGGCGCAATGCGCGCCGCGAGCCAGCCGGGCGCCGTGGCCGCGAACTCCTGCGCGATCTCCGCCTCGAAGTGATCGTCCACAGCGCTCGCTTTCGCGCTCGCGACGACGCGGCCGCCGGCCACGATCTCGAGCGCGCCGAAGTTCACACGCCCGATCGCGCTCGCGCGCAGCGGCAGCACGCCTGGCGCCGCGCGCCTAACGCTTCCGCCCGGCGCCTCGCCGCCCGCTTCGAACTCGAGGAGTGGCCCGTTAGTGATGAAGCTCCTGCCCGCGCGCAACTGCGCGAGAAACGCCGTGGTCGTTCGCTCCGCGCCGAGCGGCACGTAGACGCGCGCGAGGTCGCCGATGAACCAATCGGTGCCCGTTGAGAACGGGGCGGCCACACCGACATCGAGCAGCGGGTAGAAGACCTCCGCGTAGTTCGCGTGATCGCCCCGCGTCCGAGCCTTCGGCTCCGCGCCGTCGAATAGGTTCTGCGCATCGACGCGCCCCAACAACCAACTGGGCAGATCCTCGTATCCGCTCTTGCCGTGCGCCCAGATCACGGTCGCGTGCTGCGCTCTCGCTTCGGCCATGCCCGCCGCGAGCCCCGGTGCATCTACCGCATTGCCCGCAAGAATCGGCCCGATGCTCACGGGCTCCACCAGCGCGGTGAGATCCAGCAACAATGCGTGGCCGTAGCCGATCGCGTACGCGCCGAAGTTGTGGCGCAACTCCTCGCCCCAGCCGAAGCGCGTCGAGGGCGTCGAGAGCGCTTCGAGTTCCGCGCGCGTGAACTCGTTGGTCGTGTAGGGCGTGTCGGAGTCGAAGCGCAGCAAGTACGAGACCCACGCGAGGTCGAGCTGATCCGCCGCGGTCGCGGCTTGCAGGTAGGACTCGACGCGTGCGCGCTGCCAATGCATTAGGTGAAGGTGGGTGTTGCCCGCGGCGAGACCACGCTCAGTCGCGCTCACGAAGCGCGTGAGCGCGAGTTCGACGTGTGCGCCGGCCTCGGCGCTGAGATCGAGTTCGCGCACTGCGATCGCCGTCTCGATGCCCTGAAACGCCTCGATGCGCAGCTTCTCCCGCGGCACGAGCGCTTCGAGTGGCGTCGCGATCGCGTGCCAGCCCTCGGGCCGCTCCTGCGCGCCCGCGAGCGCGAGCGCTTTCCCCGCTGCGTTCGTAATGCGCAGATTGCCCGCGAGCTCGGCGCCCGTGGCGGAATCGCGCAGCGTGATGCGCAGGGCCGCGTGCGGAGCGCCCGGCTCGGGCGCCGCGAGGGATGCGCGCGCGGCGGCGGCTTCGTCCGCGGCGGCGAGCAGAGTCGCCTCGTGCGCACGCGCGGGCGCTTGCGCGAGCACCGCGCAGGCAAGCGCCATCGCGAGCGCTCGCATCACCGTGAAACCGCGAGGTAGACGAACGAAGCCAGCGTGTAGAGCGTGCCCGCGCCGAGCGTGAGCCAGCCGAGCCGGCGCGTGCGTTTCACGGCGAGGAACAGCAATACGCCTGTTAGGGAGAAGAGCAAGAGTGCGACGCTCAGCAGATCCACCGCGAGCACCCACGCGAGCCGCCAGCCGCTCGCGCCGCCCGCGTTCACGCGGTGCAGGCGCTTGATGCCTTCGCCGAGAGCGGGGCTGCGCAGCACGACCTCGGCTTCCGCGGCGCCCGGCCTGAGCGTCACCTCCGCCGAACGCGCGACGCGCGCAATGCTCACGTGCCACGCGCCGTTCTCGAACTTGGCCACGCCCAGCTTGCCGCCTGTTAGGCCTGCGCTCGCGGCAGCCTCTGCCCCCGCGGCACGAACGCGCGCGACGTCTTCACTCGCCCCCGCGATGGGCGCGATCGGCACCCGAGTCGCCACGGTCTCCGGCGTGCCGCCTCCCGTGCGGTGAATGATCAGCCAGCCGCTCACGGCGTAGAGCGCGAGCAGCGTGGCAAGCGCGAGGGCGATGACGCCGTGGATCGTGCGGAGCGTGGCGTAGCTCATCGCATCACCAGATCGCCGCAGCCATTAGGGCGACGGCGGCCAGGCCGAGCGCGCCGGCGCCGAGCCCGAATGCGCGCTCGCCGCGCCGCGGCCAGATCAGAACCACGCCGCTCGCGATCGAGAAGAGCAGCACCGCCGTCGCGAGCTCGGTGTAGAGCGCCCAGG
>JANNMC010000398.1:0-17708 GCA_031397435.1 Candidatus Eiseniibacteriota bacterium | reverse complement strand
GGCCACGGCGGGCGACGTTAAGATCTTCAACCAGGACACGGAATTTGTACTGCCCGGGAGGTGCCGGCAGTCCAACCGAGTAGATCTCCCCCAGGAGCGAATCGCCCGCCACGGTGCGATCCATCACCTGGAGAACGGCTGCTTGCTGTTGCTGCGCCACCACCTTCCCCGACATCGACTTCAGCTGGACGGTTATCCGGAGGTCGGCCTGCAGCACGGAGTCCTTGGGAAGGAATTTTGCCTGCTGGTAGGGAACGCGAATGGAGAACTCCGCCCGAACTTCCTTCTCTCCGTGACGGAACGGAATGGCGCGGGCATGGAAGCGGAGGTCGCCGCTGGAAGCAGCGCCTTCCGGCTCGCGCGGGCGTTCCGCCCACGCCAAGCCGGTGGCGCCGATCAATGAAAAGAGGATCGCCGCGAGAAGCGGCGAGACCACTCCTCGACTTGCCCCAACCTCACCCCTTCGTGGTCGGCGGCGCACGAGGTCCAACCTCCTAGAAGCTGACGTTCACCGACACCCGATGCGCTTGCGACAGATACTTCAGGTCGCTGTAGGCGTAATCGAGACGGGCGACGGACGACTTGACCAGCGTCAGCGGGAACTTCACACCGAATCCGGCCGTCATCCCCTCGGTGTCGTAGTTCATCTTGTACCCGCCGCGGAGGAACAGGTAGTCGTGGAACGAGTACTCCGCGCCGAGATTCAGCTTCTCGGAATTGTCCGGCGGGTGCGTGAATTCGGCCGCCGTGAGGAGCCGGCTATCGCCCCGCTGCAGAATGCTGAAGGAACCGCCCACGCGGAAGAAGACCGGCATCTTTACCTTCTCGTCAATGAAGGTCATGTCGCCACCGATGTTCTGGATCGACATGCCGATCTTTGCGCCCAGGATCCCGACGTCGTAGAGGGTGCCGAAGTCGAAGGTCGTCGACTTACCGGTGACGTCATCGAGCCCGGTCTGGATGTAGTTGATGCTGAAGCCCGCCGAGAACTTGTCGGTCAGGGCGCGGGCGTATGTGATGCCGTAGGCCCACTCCCCAGCATCGAAGGTCTCCCCCGTGCCGTCCGGGAGATAGGTCGTACGGACCTTGTCGCGGCTCATCGTGAGCGCCCGGACGTTCACTCCGAGCATGCCCGGAATCCACTTCACGTTGAAGACGTAGGCCGCCTGATCGAAGAGGATCTCGGCGGGCCACGCCGTGTGATTGATGCTGATCGACTGGCCTGACAGTCGGGCGATGCCGGCCGGATTCCAGTAAACCGCGGTCGCGTCATCGGCGATCGCGACGTACGCGTCTCCCATGGCGGCGGCCCGGGCGCCGACGCCGATCTTCAGCGACTGCCCTCCCAGCGTGCCGACCTTTTCGAAGATCTGCGCCCCCTCTGCCTGGAGCGGGAGCAACAGAACCATGACAATGGCGATCGCAATTCTCACGAAAATCCTCCTCGCTTGGCCCGTGGAACGACGGGTCGCTCCGGCCGGTATCATCGGATGATCACGAATTTGCCGATTTCCCGTCCCAGCTCCGTATCGACGGAGAAGAGATAGACCCCGCTCACGATCCGCTGACCGTTGCGCGAGATCAAATTCCAGGAAACCGATCCAGTGGCCGCAGAAACGGGGTCCTTGCCGTACGCCAGATCCGCGGGCGGCCGGCCATCGAACGGAAGATCCCGCACGAGGTCACCGGAAAGGGAGTAGATGCGAATCGTGCCCTTCGTACGGGGCAGATTCATAAACGAGACCTTGGTCCCCGAAGGATCCTCCTCACGCGGAACCAGATCCCACTCCGCGCGATTCTTGAATGGGTTCGGCACGACGAAGACGTGCTTTTGATCGTCCTGCGCGTCTCCGCGCGGATAGACGGCCTGGCTGTTCTGGGCGCTCGGATTCGAGGTCAGAACGACGTCCTGTTCCGCGGTCAAACCCGGCACGATCGACACCGGCACGATGGAGTAGAAGTAGGGAAATCCATTCAGCACGTTTTCGTCCACGTAGCTGTAGCGCCCCACCGCGAAGAGCGTGTCGCTCTCGATGTAGGAGGAATCGGAGAATACATTTCGAGCCACGGGATTCCAGCGGACCTCGATGTCCTGCGTGAAGACGATCGGCGAGGAAGGGTCGATCAGCTCGGAGAGACTCCGCGCCGGGGTTCCCTTCGGATCGACTCTCCATTCCCCGAGCAGCGACCAGAGATCACGAGAGGGTCCATTGGTGCCGAGCGGGCGTTCCCAACCGGCCGCCTTGTAGAGCCGATACCCGACGAATTCCTTTAGGTTGCCCCGCTGCGCGTCGCGAACCAGTTCCGCGAAATTATTCCACTTCAGCGTGACTTTTCGGTCACCGGGGAAGTACCAGGCGGAGACTCGCGCGGAGTCCCTTCCGGTCCGGTAGAGTTCCAAGAAGTCTCTCGGTTCCGACCTGCCGTCCTGCCCCAGGAATACCGGAGCCGGTAGCGGCGCCGCAGCCACCCAGTTCACGAGTCGCTCGCGCCCCGCCTGCCCGGTGTTCACGTTGCAGTCAAAATCGACGTAGACACAATCGCTGCCGACCGGGAGCGCCAGCGTGTCCGCGCTAGCGCAATGAACTCCAGTCGGTCCGCCTGGGCTCGACGGCGGGTCGGTGCAGACGAATTTACCCTGCTGCTGCGCCTCGCACGCGAGGAACGGATCCCACGCGGGGAGGCCGGCATATTGCGGGAATTCCGGACCGGTCGGGATGGAGGACCAGAACCGGACCCGGCAGACGGACGACTCCGGAATCTGATAGACGAAGGTCGCGCCGCTCGGGGAGCGGAGGCAGGTTTCCTTGCCGCACTGTCCCGTCAGCGAATTTCCATCGAAGTCGGTATAGAGCCCGTCGAATACCTGCTGAGCGGCAATGGCATTCTCGATCAGCGTGCCACCCGCCCCGATGGAGTTTCCCTGCCCCAATCCGAGCCCCATGACCCAACCGACGGAGATGGTGAGCGTCGACTCGGGCAGAAGCGACCGGAAGGGACCCGTCGCCATCACGACGCGATAGTCGAGAGGCCGGCTGGACCGGGGCTCCCCGACAATTGCCGGATTGAGCGTCGGGTCGGTCATGAGCTGATAGCGCTGCGCGTCGTTCTCCGGGTCGCCGCCCGCCGCGAACGGCGCGCCCGAGCCCGAGAAGAACTTGAAGGCGGTGATTCCGACCGTCTTCGGCGCGAGTATGCCGCTCGGATCAGTCGTGTGGTTCAGGAACATGATCCCGAAGTAGCCCGGCACGTCTCCTCCCTTATTCTCTTGGGGAGCGTTCGGATTGTCGGGATTGTCCCATCCATAGGCCATTTGCAACGTTCGCCGAATCGTCTCACCGCTCGCTCCGATGTATTCGATGGGGCGATTGATGAGGCCGACCTGATCGTCCAGGAAGTACCCCGGCACGGCGCGGGTGCCGATGTCGATGTCGGCGAAGATGCCGACCACCACGTTGCGAATGGTCCGGCCGCTGATGTTCTTGATGGCCCAGTCCATGCCCACGAAGTCGTTCTGGCCGGGGGTGGCCCAGCTGTACGAGGACTGTCGGACGCGCAACCCGAGCGGCACATGCTCCGGAAACTGCTGCCGTGTCTGCGGGATGTTGTCGTAATACTCCGTGTAGAGCATCTGCTGCCCAATCGCCGAGTAGTCCTCGTCGCAGAGTCCATCGCCGTCGTCGTCCAGGCCGTTCAGGACGTCCTCGTCGACGAACCCATCTCCATCGTCGTCGGGATCGACGCTTGCCGAAATGACGCGGCTTCCGTTCGGGATGCCCTCGTAAGCCTCCCGGACGTCGGCCACCTGATCGATCGGAAGCGTGACGCAGACGTTATCGGGCGTGATTTCGGGTGAGAACTCGCGTTCGTACGTCGCCGTCGTCACGTGCGGGATGCCGCTCGCATCAAGAGCTCCGATCCAGAGACCGGCGGCGTAGAGGTAGTCATGGCCCGAGCCCTGTGGCCACTCGGCTGAGGGAACGGTCGTGCGCAACGGGTTGTCCTGATTTCCCGTCTCGCCGATGTTCGTGATCTGAAGCTGCAGCCGTCCGACGTTGTGGACGAACTTTCCGTCGAGACGGAAGAGGTTGTGCTGATTCCGTGGATCGTCCTGCAGCATGCCCACGGGTTCGTGAAATCCTACGACGCCCAGGAAGAGCGCCGCCGAGGCGGCCATGGCGCTCAGCGAGCGGACCGCCGCGCCGAACCGCCGGGGTCGAGACCCTGGACGGCCCGAGGTGCCTGCCAGCTTGGATTGCTGTCGCATCAGAACTGGACCCCCAAACCGACCCGAATGACCCGTCCGGCTTGAAAGACACGAGGATCGTTCACGGGATACCAATCCTCGCGGCCATCGCCGTCTTGGTCAGCGGTCAGGAAGGCGCCGCCGGCGCGGCCCGTTTCCGAGTAGTAGGTGACGTAGGGAGATCCGCCGATCTGGTTGTCGGGCCAGAGCGACGGCTGGAGATCGCTGATGTTCTTCGCGTCGAGCAGATTCGTCCCCTGGAGGTAAAACGTCACGCTCTGGCCCCAAATCTGAAAGAAACGCTCAGCCTGGCAGGAGAGCGTCGACGTCGTAGGGAGTCGGGACGCGTTCGCCAGGGTCGGATCTTGCCGGCGCTGCTGGCGTTCCTGACGCGTGTAGGGGAAGCCCGTTCCGAACTGATAGACGAAGGAGGCGGCCCAGTCCTTCTCGTTTCCGAGCCGAAGCGACGACGAGAACGAGTGGCGCTGATCCCAGTCGAGCGGCTGCTCGGACGTCGGCTTGAACTGGTCGCGAAGCGTACCCGAGGAAGCGAGCGCGCGATTCGGGTCCGACGCCGTTCCGGTGGCGTTTCCGTAGGTGTAGTTGAGCTCGCCCGAGAAACCATGACTGTGCTTCTTGATGAGCGTCAGCTCGATCCCTCGCGAGGAAGCGTAATCGCCGTTCACGTAGGTCGGAACCGTCAGCGCGAAACCGGGCACCTGCTGATCGACGGTGGTAAGAAGCCCGAAGATGTCTTTGAAATAGACGCCGAACTGTCCGTAGATCTCCTTGCTGAAGAGGTGCTGCACCCCCAACTGGTAGGAGATCGTCGTCTGCGGCTCGAGGTTCGGATTGCCGCGCGCCTGCGCGGAGACATTCCGCCCCTGGTAGATGAAGAGCCGCTCCGGAACCTGGAAGAGCCGTCCGTAGTGGAAGCTCATGACGTCGCGATCGGAAACCGGGTAGGCGATGCCGACGCGCGGACTCCACTGCGTCTTGACGCGATCCAGAACTTCGGAGTTGGGAATCTGATTTCCCACCGAGAAGTTGTCGTATCGCATCCCGGCATTCAGCACCATTCCTTCGTACTCCCAGCGATCTTGCGCGAAGCAGGAGCCTTCCGGATTGAAAAATCTGAAATCGTCGCGCGTGCCACCGTAATTCCCATTCGTATCGAGCACATTCGGGAAGTTGGTATTCAGCGACTGCAGGGAGTTGTAGGAAACGTCCGCGCCGACCATGAGATTGTGCGTGCCAACCTTCTTGGAGAGGTCCCCGTTCATCGAATAGGTCGTGGTGTTGCGCTTCTCGTAGGTCGGATAGTCGCCGTTGGTGACGTAGTAGAGGCCCTCGAGCCGGTTGAACGGATCGTAGTAATTGCCCGGCTGCTGCTGATACTCCCAGAGCTGCCGATCAAGGACGTCTTCCTGCGTCTGCCACTCCTGACGAGAGGCTCGGATATTGTAGATGGTGCCAGGGGACAGCGTCTGGCGCCAGGTGAGTGCCAGCTGCGTGTAGTCCTCGTCGGTGACCGGAAGATGCTGTGCCGTATTGCTGGCCTGGAAGCTGTTGTCTACTTGGTAGTAGGCCCAGGCACCGTAGCGCTGTGCGATCGAACCGTCGGTCGGCGACGTGGAGTCGTAACGGACCTGCACGAAGCCCTTCCGGTTCCATCGATTGTGGAACGGGCTCCGCGAGCTTCGGTTCAGGATCATCTCCGTGTTCAGCTTGGCGTTCGGAGTGACCTTGTACGTGATCTTGCTGGAGATGCTTGTCTGGTTGGACTGCCGATTGCCGATCCGGATGAAGTCGAGAAGCCGGTGCTCTTTCCGATCGGAGGTGTTCTTCAGATAGGTATCCGAGAACGTCCCTTCCAAGGAGATGAAGTAGTTCGTCTTCGGGAAGAGAAACGGTCCGCCGACGCCGAGGCTCAAGCGCTCGTAGTTGTTGAAGGCCTTGTCCGCCTCACCGTAGCGATCGGTGAAGTAGCGAATTTCGCCGGCCATCTTGTCGCCGCCTTCGCGCGTCGTGAGATTGATGACGCCGGAAAGCGCGTTGCCATACTGCGCGTCGAGGCCTCCGAGTACCTGCTCGCTCGAAGAGACCGCGAGCAGCCCAAGGTCGACGCCCTCCGCCGAAAGCGGATTGCGGCTCGGAATGCCGTTGACGATGGTGAGAACTTCATTCGCGCGGCCACCGCGGAAATGGAGGTCGCCGCCCTGGCTGATGACTCCCGCCTTGAGGCCGATGGCGTCCTTGTAGGAGTCGACCGGCAGCGAGCGAAGGTCTTCGCTGGTGACGACCTGCTTGGTGGAGGCCGTCTTCGTGACGCGGAGTTTCAACTCGCCCGTGACCGTGATGCCCTTGATCTTGGTCACCTTCTCGGGAAGGGCGAAGCCGACATCCGTGGTCCGATTCGCGTCGACACGAACCGCAGTCTTGTCGATGCGCTCATGGCTCGGAATCATGGCCCGCAGCGTGTACGTCCCGACCGCCACGCGCACAATCTTGTACTCACCCGCCGCGTTCGTGATGCCGCCGGTCTGGGCGCCGACGAGAATGACGCTGACGCCGGGGAGCGGCATCCCGCTCTGATCCGTGACTTTTCCCTGGATGGTTCCTGTCTGCGCATGGGCGATGCCCGCAAACGCGACAACCGCCATGGCGAGTAACACCATAAAGCCCACTCGCAGGCAGGAGGCGCGAAGGGAGAACCCGCCGCGGAGTCGAAGTGGCAATCTCGGCATACGGTGGTGCGCTCCTTCCCGGTCTGGTACCAACATGACGAAGTGGCCGATTTTAGGTCGGCGACACGGCTCTCCGTCAAGGCAAATCATTGAACCAACCCTGTTTGTGGCCATCCACGCTCCCTGGAAATGGCGACCGGGCGCACGGAAAACAGCACAGAACGGGGGGACGCAATGCCGAAACCTGGGGGGGACACGTTTCGAAGCGCTGGTGGGCCGGGAAGCGCTTCTACCGCGGTAGTATAGCCGGTAGGGAGCACGGTGCAAGCCCTTTTTCGCACTATTCCACGACTTTGGTCAAAATTCCGTGACGCTAGACATCCGAAACCCACGGACTCGGAGTGCCGGGCAGACCGCACCGCCGGCCCGCACCGCCGCCGTCATGCCGTCGGCCCGCTGGAGCATCTCCACGACGCTCTGATTGAAGCGGAAGTTCCGCACCGCTCGCGTCACCTTCCCCCGCTCGATGGCGAAGAGGCCGTCGCGCGTCATTCCCGTCACCAGGACGCTCATCGGGTCGACAATGTTCGTATACCAGACCCGGGTAACAAGCAGACCCCGATCCACGCCGGCAACCAGCTCTTCCAGCGTCGCGCCACCTCCCTCCAGCACCAGGTGGCGCGCGTAGGGACCCACGGTGTTCGGGTACGGGAGTCCGTGCCCCGTGCTCTCGCGCGCTTCCTTGGCGGCGGTCCGCCGATCGTACACGACGCCGCGCGCCACCCCGCGATCGATGATCGTGACCGGAACGGTCGGAACACCCTCGCCATCGAACGGCGAGCCAAGATGGAGCGGGTGGTAGGGATCGTCGCGGATCGTGATCTCCGGACCGAGCACGGGCGTCCCCATCTTGCCCCCCAGAAACGTCCGCCCCTCCTGGAGGGCCAGCGCCCCGAACGAGGTGTCGTTCATTTCCCGGAGGAGGTCCGATACGGCAGCCGGCTCCAGCACGACGTCGTACGCGCCTGGAGCCCAGGTGTCGGGATCGCGCGAGCGGAGTCCCTTGTCGACGGCGCTCGCGGCCAGGGCGTCGCCGTCGATGTCCGACGCCGCGTGGCTTTCCGCCCGCGCCCATCCCGACTCGGTCCCGCGTAGCGCCGAGATGCTGAATGTGGCGGAAGTCTCGGTGTGATAGGCGAACAGCCCGTTCGTGTTCGCGAGCGCGAGCGTGCCGAGCTGGCCGTAATCACCGATGGTGCCGTGGCCGGTCTCGTAGATTCCCGCCCCATCCAGATTCGCGGCGCGAGTGCGGGCGACGGCGCGGCCGACCTCTCGGGCTCGCGCTTCAGGGCCGAGGACCGCCGTCGCGGCGTCGACCGCGTCGACTTCCCGGTAGTGCTGGGGGCCCAGGAGCGGATTTGCGTCGTTCGACTCGGGCGCGACCTTCGCGGCCTCCTCCGCGCTGGCGACCAGCCGCGCGATGCCGGCGTCGCTCAGGTCGTTCCCCGTCGCCCGGCCGCTTCGCCTCCCGCGAGCCACGCGTACCGAGAGGACGTGGCGGCGTTCGGTCACGTTCTGCGTGATCTCGTTGTTGGCGAACCGCGTGAGGTGGTTCTCGCCACCGCCGACAGACGCTTCCAGCTCCGCGCTTCCGGCCGCCGCGAGGACGCGGTCGAGGAGTGCGCGAGCCTCTTCCCTAGTCATCGCTGGCCACTCCGACGCGGACGTTCCGAAACCTGGCCGGCGCCGCGCCGTGGGTCATCTCCGCGACTTGTCCGGGTTGGCCCTTGCCGCAGTTCATCACCGACCAGGGTTTCCATTCTTCTGAGCCGCAGACGAAGTCGCACGAATTCCAGAAACCGGTGGTGATTCCCTGGTAGGTAGGGTTGCGCAACATCCGGACCCGCTTCCCCTTCTTGATCTCCCACGCGATCTCGGTCGCGAACTGAAAGTTGTAGCGGAGCTGGTCGATCGACCAGGAGCGGTTCGTTTCCATGTGGATGGCGTGATCGGTATCGGCCACGAGGTCCTCGAACGATCCCCTCCCGGGCATGAGGCTCAGGTTCACCATCCGGATCATCGGAATGTGGTGCCATCCATCGGCGCGAACGCAGCCTCGGCTCCGGGCCTCGCCGACGCGATGCGCCGTCTCGCGAGAGGTGAGATACCCCTCGAAGCGCCCCGCGTTCACGATGGGCCAGCGCTGCGCCGCGACTCCTTCGTCGTCGAATCCAAACGTGGCGAGTCCGTGCGGCAGGGTGGCATCGGCCATGAGGGTCACGTGAGGAGAACCGTACTGAAGAACTCCCTGTTTCTCCGTGGTGAGAAACGACGTCCCCGCGTAGTTCGCCTCCATTCCGAGGACGCGATCGAGCTCGGTAGGATGGCCGCACGATTCATGGATCTGGAGAGCGAGCTGCGAGCCCTCCAGGATCAGATCGAAGTCTCCCGAGGGACAGCGATCGGCGGTGAGAAGCGCCACAGCTTCCTCACCGATTCGCCCCGCGTTCTCGATCCACGGAACTTCGTCGATGAACTCGTATCCCCGCGCGAGGAAGAAGCCCTCCGACTGGGGGTAGCTCCGCCGCTGGACACTCGCTCCCGACACCGCGAGGGCGACCAGCCCACCGCCCGAACGGGTGGAGGTCTGGTCGAGCTCGGCTCCTTCCGAAGAGATGAATCGCGTCCGCCGGCGGAGGAAGGAGAGGAACGACTCCGCGGTCGTGACGCCTCGGACCCCGCGCATCGCCTCGGAGCAGCGCATCAGGAGATCGAGCTTCCGCTCGAGCGGAACCGTGAAGGGGTCGACGGCGCAATCGCTGCACCAGACGGCGCGGTGGGGTGGTTCGGGAGCCAGCCGGACTCGATCCCGCAGCACCAGGGCGCTCGCCGCGCCGATGGCAACGGCGCGTGCCGCGCAGGCAGAGAGGCCATCCCGCGTCAGCTCGTCGGTCGCCGCGTAGCCCCAGCCGCCCTGCACCAGGACGCGGACGCCGATCCCCGCCGACTCGCTTCGGTCAAGCGCTCCGACTTCGCCGTCCTTGACGTGGATGTCTTCCCGCTTGGATTCGACGAGGCGCGCGTCGGCGTACTCCGCCCCGCGCTGGACCGCGGTGTCGAGCGCGAGGCGAAGGTGATCGTTCACGGCAGGTCGGCTAGAAGAGGTGCTGAATGGTGACGGTGAGCTCGTCGCTCTTGCCGATCTCGATCGAGGGATCGAGCGGCGTGTAGCGGAAGTGTTCGTGCGCCCAGGCCCCGTCGAAGAGGAGCCCCACGGCATCCCAGCGGTACGAAGCGCCGGCGCTCAGGCGGATTCCCCGGATCGGAGGCTGCCCATCGCGACGGTCGGGATCGTAGCGGCGAATCGCGACGCCGGCCCGAAGCGGAAGCCAGGGCCGCGCCTTGTACTCCGCGCCGAAGTGGTAACTGATCTGTCCCATGATCACGTCCGGCACGGTGGAGGGCGGAAGTCCGGAGCCCTTCTCCTCGCGCCAGTCGGCCCGCTGCTCCCGTGAGGCCTGCACCTCCATCGCGACGACTCCGGCCTGGTCCGGCAGGTCGAACGAGATCCCGCCGGCGGTCCGATAGCCGAGGCGGCGCACGTCGAGCGCCAGCATCGGCGATAGAACGTCCGCAAGCGGCGTCGACCACTGGTATTCGCGATAGTAGGCGTAGCGGGCGCCGACGTGCAAAGGCGTTCCCGGTACCGCGGCCATCCAGCGCGATCGGAACTCGTTGTGGCGGAGTCCGACGAGCCCCGACGTCCAGCGCTTCTTGAAGACGAAGTTCTGATCGAGCTCGGAGGGAAAGGGGTTCAGGAAGAACTGCGGCGCCCAGTTCACGCGTGCGATCTGTTCCCCGTCGTAGGAGTGATGGTGCCCCTCGATGATTCCGTTCAGCCATCCCAGGTGCGTGACCAGCTGCGTCCCCCACGATACTTCCGGCCGCTTCAGTTCGTAGGAGTCCTCGTTGAACGAAGAGCTGCTGATCGCCTTGAGGTTGTTCCCCGTCCATGAAGCGTAGACGCCGAGTTCCATCTTCTCGGCGAGCATGGCCGGATGAAGGAGGAGGCCTCCCCCCAGTTCGGTCGCGGACGAGGTGTTGTCGAAGTCGTAGGGGTCGTTCAGAACCGTCCGGTCTTCCTGCTCGCTACGATGCGTGAAGCGGCCACCCAGCGTGAACCACGACCGGAACCGGCGCGCATACAGGACCGACGCGGTAGGGAAGGTGATGCCGGCACCGATCGTCCGATCGCCGACGCGCGGAATGAAGTAGTCGGGGAGAGAGATGTCGAAGTCGCGGATGAAGCGGCTCCGATCCTCCACCGACCCCTGATCGTGCCGGCTGGCGTTCAGCGTCCCATAGCGAAGGTCGGCGCCGATGGCCCACTTGCTCCCTTGCAGCCAGCCGACCCGCGCCGAACTCTCGCGGCGAAGCACGCTGTGACCTCGGCCATAGAAGCTGTCGAAATAGTCTCGGTAGGCGGTCCCCTGCTCGACATAGGACGAGTCGCGGGAGGTCAGGAAGCCCGCCGGGTTCCCGGAGAAGCCGTACGAATTCAGCGGGTTTCGGTCGTCCTCCACGGCCACGGTCAAGTCGCCCATGGCCTGAACCCGGGCACCGCGCCAGGCAGTGTAGGGATCGATGGGAGTGTCGTTGGACCACGCGCGCGCCACCTGGGCGCTGGCGGAGGACGCACCGAACGAGCCCAACGCCACCGCCGCCGCGAGGGCGGCCAGGAGGCGGAACCGCGCGGTGGTGCGCCGGGCAAGGGTCGGGGCCATGGAAGTCGTCGGATTCATGGAGTGCTCAGTTCCTCGGCTTGAGATAAAGGGGGAGCAACTCGGTCTGGCTGGTGCGCGTCTTGGTCGCGTTGTAGAACGTGAAGCGGACCATGTAGCGGCGACCCTCTTGGAGGATGATGTCGTCGGGACGAGGCGGCTGGGGAATTCCCTGGAAGTCCGGCGGCCGCGATGTCAATTCACGGCGGAGTTCGAGCGACCACTTGCCCTCGAGCCAGCTGCCGCGGGCGACGACGTCCGATTGGCTCGAGTCCGCGAGCTGGATCGCCACCGAAGGGAGATAGTCCCCGGGGTTCCAGGTCTTGTCTCGGACCGACGCGTCGTCGAGACGGATCGGATTCAACGTGTCGCAAGCGGATAGGACCGACGCTACCGGCCTCCAGAGGACGTAGCTGGTCGGCTTGCCACGATTCAGCCGAACGTCGCGCGTCGCCTTGTTCGGCCTCCAACGCGGCACATCGGAGCCCGGCACGACGTTTGGTATGCTCGGAAGTAGTCCGATGTCCAGGGCCCACGGCCCCCCGGTGCTGTAGTAGTCCTCCGCGGCGCCGCCGAGCGGATGTTGCGCGGCTCCGCGTGTCTCGTCGAGATCGGCCCCCAAATATTCCGTCGGATTCACGGGAATAGCGGGATCGGTCGTGCCGGCGCCCCAGCGCCAGGCATCGGCCGGGTAACCGCCGACGGAGTCGCTGTAGAGTTCCACGAACACCTGGTCCTCATGGATGTCGGCCCTCGTCCACGAGGCGGGCGCGACGATCCGGCTGTCGGACGTGCAGTCGATGGTGGTGATGCCATCTTCGTCGCCGGTGTCGAGGGTCGTGATCAACGGCTCCTCTAGCCGATCCTCTTGCCGGTCGGGCCACTGCAGCATGAAGTAGATGCCGCGCGGCTGGTTGGTGCGGGCGTCGAAGGACCAGAGGGATCGGACAAGGACGAAGAAGTTGCCGCCGTCACCGCGCGCGATCACGAAGGCGGGGTCGCCCGTGCCGTTCCATTCGATGTCGGTGACCCGGCCGTCGATCAGGAGTTCACGCGACTCGCGCAGGGGCGATGTCTCGAAATTCTCCGAATAGCCGGGGGCGATGATGTCGGACGGTAGGGCGGGCTCGGTGGGGCTCTTCTCTCCACACGAAAGCGCGCCGGCCAGAACGATGACAAAGAGAAGCCCTGCACGTACTGTCTTGCGACCAGGCATGTATGTTCCTCGGATCAATCGAGCCGTGGGGGGGGAACAGCGCGTAGCGTACGAATCACCCTCCAAAAGTGTCAAGAAAAAAGCCCGGGATCGAGCGTAGGGAACAGAGGATGCGCCGCTTCCGCTTCCGCAATGGGGCCCTCCTCGTACTCCCCCCGTTCCAGCATCCCCGCCAGGCGGTCAAACGCCTCCAAGTGCCTCTCCGTCCTTCGTATGGCGTAAGGCACCAAGGTCCCCGTCTTCATGATGAACGCCCAGTCGCTCCCCTGCGCCAGCAGGAGTTCCCGGCCCGCCTGCCGAAGCGCCCGCCCCCGAAGCGGATCCCCCCCCTCGCCACGCCGCGCCAGGGTGTGCATTCGCTCCGACGCGCGGAGCAGATGCCGGTAGATCCAGTCGTTCTCCGGGTCGAGCCAGAATCCGGCATACCCACCCGCCCCCCAACTCGAAACGTGCAGCACGCCCTCGGACGCCCTCGGAAGGCGCGCCGCGGCGGCGCCCGCATCGAGCGCCTCGAGCGAAGGCTCCGCCTCGACGCCATCGAGGACGGCATCGATCCATGCCGGGCCCTCGTACCACCAGTGGCCGAAGAGTTCCGCGTCGTAGGGAGCGAGCAGAAAGGCAGGCTGACCGATGGCCGCCGACGCTTCCCCTGCTTGCGCCACACGTGCCCGCACGAAGTGCGCGGCGTGCTCCTGGATCCGTTCGGCCGCCACCGCGGGCTGGTACGGCTCGCGGTGCTCGCGCCGCCGGTCTGTGATTCGGTAGTACTTGAGACCCAGATGCGTCCGCGTTCCTCCGGAAGGAAGGAAGGGGCGCACCTCGTCGAGGGGAAGATCGAATCCCTGGTCTCGATAGTATTCCCGGTACCACACGTCGCCAGGATACCCCTCGGTCGCGCTCCAGACCTGCCGTGACGACTCCTCATCCCTGCCCAGCGCCAGCACGCCCGAGCGAGTTCGAAATGGTGCGAACGTGCCGGGAATGGGTCGCGGACAGGCGTGGCGGATTCCGTGGCTATCGACGACGAAATAGCGGATCCCGAACTCCGCCAACACATCTTCCACGCCGGGCGCGTAGCCGCACTCCGGGAGCCACATCCCTTCCGGCGGATGTCCGATCGCGCGCTCGAACTCCCTCACGGCGGCGCCGATCTGCGCGCGCCAGGCGGGGCGCCCAAGATCCATGAGCGGGAGGAAGCCATGCGTGGCGCCGCAGGTGACCAGCCGCACAACGCCCGCCTCCTCCACGGCGCGAAAGGCAGCCGCCAGATCGCGGCCATAGCGGCCTTCGTAGTCCGAGAGCATGACCGCGAACCGGTCGCGGTAGAGCCGCGCGAGCGGACCGAGCGCCGCGTCGCCGCGGTAACGGGCCACGTCGCGCTCCGACAGTTCCAGCAGCCGCTTCAGCCGGTGCGCGTATCGCTCGCGGAGGAGCGGATCGTCCCAGAGCGCCAGGAGTGTCGGCGAGAGCGAGATGGTGATCGTCCCCTTGGCCCCGCGAGCCGCGCGGCCCTCCAGCATCGACAGAATCGGGAGGTAGCACTCCGTGATCGCCTCCATCAGCCAGCGCTCCTCCAGACAGTCTTCGTATTCCGGGTGCCGGACGTACGGCAGATGGGCATGGAGGAAGAAGGAGAGATAGCCGGCGACGGAAGCGACCGACGTGTTGCCGCCCGGAGCGTTCATCGACGGCGCTCCCGCTCCACGGGCGGTGGCAGGTATCGGGCGGCGGAGCTGGGCGCGGGGGCGCGTTCGGCCAGGGCGCGAGCCCATTGCCGCGCGGCCCACGCCTCTCCTTCCTCACCAAGCGGCCAGGGCGCGGTCTCCTCGCACGGGCCCTCAGGCGGCGTCGGGGCCCACCGCGACGTGAGGAGCGGCGCGAATCCCGACGGCAGATCGATCCCGATGACCGCGCGGCAAAGCCCCGCGCGCGCGGGGATGGCGACATACCAACCTTCCCCCCCGATGGCATCCGGAAGGTCGGCGCCCGCGATGACTTCCGGAGCGAGACCCTCCTCGCGCTGCCGCTCGATCTTCAACTGGTATCGGATCGGCACGCCGGCCTCACCGGCCCGGGCCGCGGCGCCCGATGCGGTCGCCTGGCTGAGCTCCCAGACGGCGACAACGCGCCGGGGATCACGAACCAGAAGGTGGAGCCGGTCGTCGCCGTAGCGACGCCCGCGAAGGGACGGAGGCACCCAGCTCGCGGAAGCGCCGATCGGTCCCGGCGGCGCCAGCCGTTCGGTGGAGCTCATCGCGCCCTCCTCATCGCAGGTAGACGAGGCGCCGCTTCACGCGCTCGCCCCCCGAATCGACCGTCACGAAATAGACACCGCTCGGAGCGAGTTCACCGCCGCGCAGCCGGCCACTCCACAACCATGAATCGGAAACGTTCCCCCCCGGCAACGTCCACGAGCAGGCCAGCGCGCCCGTCGGCGTCCAAAGGCGAACGAGCGCACCCGCCAAACGGACGCCGCTCAGCGAGAATCGAATCGGCCCGCGGCCCGGGCTCGGACCGAGAAGCATCGTGAGTGGGGCCGGCGCGCCGGTGCCGGGAGGATCGATGGCGCCCGAGGAGCCGGAGACGGTCACGGCGGTCGTCGCGTTGAAGGCGGCGGAGCGTCCGTTGGTATTGTGAGCCTGCCACTCGATCAGGTGACTTCCGATCGACAGAGGAGCCAGGATGAACTCGACCGACTCCTCTCCCTCGTCGAAGACCCCGTCAAGGGGTGCCAGCGAATTCCACGGCCCCCCATCCACGCGATAGAAGACCGAGTCGATGGTGGACACTGAGATGGAGTCTCCGCTGTAGAAACGATAGGGGTTTCGGTTGGGGAGCGCGGTTTCGCCCGCCTTTCCGCGAAGCCAGAGCGGGTAACCCGCGACGACCCGGAAGCGGGACGAGTCGGGAACGACGGCCGGCCTCGTTTCGTAGAGGTCGGGCGTCGCGCTCTGATCCAGATCGACCCAGCCTACCTGCTCCGCGGTCGGAAGGCAAAGAGCGTCCGGATAGTTCCCCCGCATGAAGCAACGCTCCTCCATCCCGCAATATCCCGAAATCGGCACCGAGGAGTTGAGATTGGGCCGGTCGAAGTAGCCGGTCGTGAGCGTGCACGACCACCAGGCATTGTTCGCGGGAAATTCGTCGAGCGCCCAGAAGAGGTGCGCGACCTCGTGCTCCATGTAGAAGTCGAGCGTCGCGCTCGTGGTCCGGAGATTATTCACGGGGACCACGAACCAAGGGCCGCCCAGGCGCGCATGCGCGATCAGGCCGTCCGGAAACGACCCCGTGGAACTCGAGTCGTTCTGCACGGCGATGACCAGTCCGCCCCACTGCGCGCCGAGCCGCGAGCGAAGTCCGTTGGCGACCTCCTGCGTCATCGCGTAGGCGTCGCCGCGATAGCCGACCAGCGGCCGGAACATGTCCTCGATCCAGAGTTCCTCCTGCGACACCGGACGGCTGATCGGTTCGTATCGCGTCGGTAGCGAGGGATGGATCTCCAGGTGGAACGAGAGCGGGATATTTCGCGCCGCGGCGAAGTCGCTCCAGGCCAGGAAGCCGCGAACCGCGGACCGAACCACGGAGTCGCGGAGCGCGGGAGTCCAGTCGTAGCGGTCGATGTCGACCGTGCCATCACTCTCCGGGAAATAGATGCCGAGCGCGACGCGGCCGACCATCAATTCGCTCAGGTCTTCCCACCGAGTCCCGTAGAAGAGCCCGGTGGGAAGCGGCGGCGCGGTACTACTCCGAAGCGCCTCGCGGACCCCTGAAGCATCCCCGGCTCCGCGAAGAGGCGGCAACGCGTCGGCGAGACCTCCGAAGGGATCCCCGACCAACGACGCGGCGCCGCCCCCCAGCGAAGCGATCGCTCGCGTACCCTCGCGGCCCGAGCCTGGGGCGCCGGTCGATGGCGCGGACGCAAGCGTCCCCTCGGAGCGGAGGATGAAGCCCGCGGGAAGCGAGCCGGCACGCCGCGTGGAGCGCACCAGGTGGACGCGAGGCGGGATCGAGACCGCGATGTCGTACCCCGCGTCGTGGAGCGATTGCTCCGCGCCGGCGGCACTGGCGCCGGCGGGCGCCTCCACGAGGCGGGTCCCGAGCCGGAGCGGAATCGTTCGAAGCGCCTCCACCCAGGGAACCGCGGCATCGGCCGCCATCCCGGCGGCGGACGCGGGAGCGGCGGACGCGGGAGTGGCGAGAAGCAGCAGGATCGCGAGGGCCAGCGCTCCACTCCGGAGCCGCCGCCCGACGGATTTCATGCTAGCGGAGCCGGACGACTCGAAGCGCATGCTTCTCCCCTCCTCCCTCGACGGCGATCCAGTAGACCCCGCTCGGAACCGCGCGGCCGGTCCCGTCCCGGCCATCCCAGAGTACGGTTGTCGAGGAGCCGGGCATCGGCCCATCATGGAGCAAACGAACAGGGACGCCGAGCGCATTGTAGACCGCCACGCGAACGTCGCCGGAGAGACTCTCCGGAACGTCGAGCGGAACACCGAGCCCGGCCAGGAACGGATTCGGGCGGGCGCGGCCCACGCGAAACGCGGACGGAGGAGGCGCGGACGGAGGTGGCGGCTCTTCGGGTGGGCCCTCCGCCGCCGTCGTGGTGAACTGCAAAACGCGTCCGAGCACGTCGGTCCCGCTCGAAGTCGAACGCCCGTCGGTCCAGATCGTCAGGACATTCCCTGCCCCGTCCACGCCGACCGTCGGCTCCAGCTGATCGGCGCTGAGGAGATCCTGGTCGACGTGGAGCGCGGGACCGTCCGGAGTGATGCCGTTTT
>JANNMC010000370.1:0-1105 GCA_031397435.1 Candidatus Eiseniibacteriota bacterium | reverse complement strand
CACCTTGAGCATCGGCGTGGTCACGCAGGCGTTGGACAGCCCGTTCTATGGCGCTGCCATGCGCGGCATCGACCAAGAGGTGATGGTCCGCGAGGCGATCGGTACGTCGGCAAGGCGGAGGTGCGCGCCGGCCTAGCCAGGCGATTCGAGGGCATCCCTGACGTGCACTACGGCGAGGATACGCATTGGGTCGGTCGTGATTTCGGAGTTTCTGAATGGACACTCACGGGCACCCCAGTGGCTCTCCCGCCGCTCCGAGTGCGGGGTGTCGATCTGCTCGAGTTCGTCGATGGCAAGATTGTACGCAAGGATTCGTTCTGGAAGATTCGCTCATAGGCGGCGCGACCGCATAACGAAAGTTGGTGCAGATGGCCGCGCTATTGATGGCGGCCGCTCCGCGGCCGCATTATTGAAGCGTCCACAGCACAACTTGACGTTATGCTGACGAGGCCTTCTCATGAAACCGAACGCAATGTGTCCGCAGTGAATGCCGCTGCCGTCAGCAGCGCGGGTCGGGTCCTCGTCGCTGGGCTACTGTGGGCCCTCGTCTACAGTCTCGTGTGGGGAGTCGCCTGGTTCGCGTTCATGAGATCGGTTTGGTTCAGCGCGCTCGCTGATGGCAATCGAGAGATGCCCTGGACGGAAATCTGGAGCATCTGGGTGGTGCTCAATGTTCCGCTCGGCATGGCAACGGCGGCGTACCTGCGCCCACGTGGGCGCGTCGCTCCGGAGTCGAGAGCCCTGATCGCCGTGGTGTTGGTGCTCTGGGTCCCGATGACCGTGGGAATGACCAGCTGGGCTTGGTTCGAGTCACTATCGCTCGGAATGATCGCAATCGACTCCGCAGTGAATCTCGTGGGGCTCGCTGTCGCGTCGGTGCTCGCGCGCGCCGTGCTGCGCGACCCACAGTTGCGACACCCCGAGACCGCCCCGCGGTGAGCGCGCACGCTGCATAACGGAGGTTGGTGCAGACGGCCGCGTCAGGGAAGCAGGTGGGCGGCCGCGCTCTTTTGTACCTTTCGGTACCGGGTTCATCGCGCTTTCGCTCCTGACGCCACTGCTGACAGGCACGTTCAGCGCGTTCAACGCCATCATCGACGTGGCG
>JANNMC010000081.1:0-30197 GCA_031397435.1 Candidatus Eiseniibacteriota bacterium | reverse complement strand
GGAGCGCGAACTCGGAATTTCCGGCGCGGTGAAGCTTGCCTCGAACGAGAACCCGCTCGGGCCGTCGCCGATGGCGATCGCCGCGATGCAGGCCGCCATACATTGCGACAACCGAAACCCCGACGGCGGCTCTTTCTGCCTCAGAGCGGCGCTCGCCTCGTTCGCGGGACTGCCCTTCGAGCAGATCGCGGTCGGTTCGGGCTCGAACGATCTCATCGACGTCCTCTGCCGCATCCATCTCGGTCCGGGGGACGAAGCGATCATGTCGAACCCCGCGTTCGTCATGTTCGCGGTCGCGGTAAATGTCTCCGGCGGGACGCTGATCCGCGTGCCGGGCAAGGCGCTCTTCCACGATCCCGACGCGATGCTGGCGGCCATCAACGAGCGCACGCGGCTCGTCTACTTCTCGAATCCCGATAATCCAACCGGCACCATCGTTCGCCGCCGCGCGATGGACGACTACTTCCGCCGCGTGCCGGCCCACGTCACGACGATCCTCGACGAAGCCTATTTCGAATACGTGGAGGATCCCGACTATCCGAATGGGATCGATTACCTGCGCCGTGGGCATCGCGTCGCGGTGCTCCGCACGTTCTCGAAGATTCACGCCTTGGCGGGGCTTCGCGTCGGCTACGGATTCTTTCCTGTGGATCTGGCGGGGCTGGTGCACCGTGTCCGCCTTCCGTTCAACGTGACGAGTGTGGCCCAGGCCGCGGCGCGCGCCAGTCTGGACGATCCGGATCAGGTGCCGCGGAGCCGGGAACTGGTGCGAGACGGGCTCGCCCTCTTTCAGAAGGAACTCCCCGCGCTCGGGATCGAGCTGACCCCCTCGTGGGCGAACTTCGTCCTCGCGCGCTTCCGGGGTTCGGCCATCGAGGCCACGCGATCGCTGGAACGGCATGGGGTCATCATTCGGCCGATGACTTCCTTCGGCCTCCCGTCCGAGTACGCGCGCATCAGCATCGGGTCGCGCTTCGAGAATGAACGGCTGATCGACGCTCTCCGCCGGATCGCGTGAGTCGAGCGACCGTCCGCCCCGGCCGTCCGTTGCGCGGTGAGGCCGCCCTGCCGGGCGACAAGTCGATCACGCAGCGCGCCATTCTCCTCGGCGCGCTAGCGCCCGGCACCACGACGATCCGCGGGGGGAATCCAGGCGCGGACGCCGCCGCGGCGCTCGGGATCGTGCGAGCGCTGGGGACCGTCGTCCGGCGCGGGCGCGCGGGTGAACTCGTTGTCCGCGGCGGCATGTTTCGGGAGCCCGAGCGGCTTCTGGACGCGCGAAATTCCGGAACGTCGCTCCGGCTCACCACCGGCCTCCTGGCGGCGCAGCCATTTCTCTCCATTCTTACCGGCGATGCCTCGCTACGGCGCCGCCCGGTCGACCGCGTCCTCATTCCGCTTCGCCTGCTGGGCGCCGAACTTTCCGCGCGCGCCGGCGACCGACTTGCCCCCGTTGTCGTGCGAGGGCGCCCGCTCCGCGGTGCGGACATCGACACCGGGGTCCCGAGCGCGCAGGTGAAGAGCGCGATCTTGATGGCGGCGATTCAGGCCGAGGGGACCACCGTGGTGCGCGAGCCGGCCGAGACGCGCGATCATACCGAGCGAATGCTCCCTCTCTTCGGCGTTCCGGTCCGGCGCGACGGTCTCGCGATCTCTGTCCCTGGCGGTGCGCCGCTCCATGGCGCCGAGATCGATGTTCCCGGCGACGCTTCGGCCGCGGCCTTCCTCGCCGCGGCCGCCGCCATGGTACCGGGCTCCGACCTTCTCCTCCGCGGCGTGGGCGTGAACCCGACGCGCCGCGCCTTCTTCGATCTCCTCGTCCGTGCCGGGGCCGACGTCTCGATGCACGATCAACGGGAGGCGGGCCACGAGCCTGTCGCGGACATCCGTGTTCGCCACCGGGAGCTTCGTCCGCTCGAGATCGGGGCCGGGGAGATTCCCGGTCTCATCGACGAATTGCCGCTCGTGGCGATTCTGTCGGCTTTCGCCCGCGGCGTTTCCACCGTGCGGGGGGCGCGCGAGCTCCGCGTGAAGGAGTCCGATCGGATCTCCGCTGTCTCGGACGCGCTACGGGCCATCGGCGGAACGATCGAGGAACGGGAGGACGGCTGGAGCATCGAGGGGACCGGGCGCCTCCGCGGGGGGAGCGTGGAGACGCGCGGCGATCACCGGATCGCGATGGCCTTCCTGGTAGCGGGACTCCGCGCGACGGAAGGGGTCACGGTGGACGACGCCTCTCCGGCCGCGGTCTCCGATCCCGGATTTCTGGCGCGGCTGAGAGGGCTGGCGCGGTGAAGCCGTTCGTCCTGGCCATCGACGGCCCTGCCGGGGCGGGGAAGAGCGTGACGGCGCGCGCGGTCGCCGAGCGTCTGGGCCTGCGGCACGTCGACTCGGGCGCCATGTACCGAGCCGTCGGGTGGCTGGCCCGCTCGAAGGGCGTCGCGCTGGACAATGAGCGCGCGGTCTTGGCGCTCCTGGAGCGCGTGAGGCTGGAAGCGGGGCCCGACGGGCTCCGGGCGGACGGGGAACTCATGGAGCCCCACATCCGAAGCGCCGAGGCGGGCGACGCGGCATCGGTCGTGGCGCTCCACCTGCGGCTTCGCCAGAGGCTGGTGACCCTGCAGCGGTCGCTGGCGGCGGCCCCCGGGCTGGTGATGGAGGGACGGGACATCGGCACGGTCGTATTCCCGAAGGCCGACCTGAAACTCTTCCTCACGGCGAGCACGGAAGCCAGGGCGCGGCGCCGGCACGAAGAGCTGGAGGCCCGAGGCGAACCGGCCGATCTGGCCGACATCGAGTCGATGATTCGCGACCGCGATCGACGCGACGAGGAGCGCGCGGCGAGCCCCCTGAAGGCGGCGCCCGACGCCATTCCGCTCGATACGACAGCGCTGACCCTGGAGGAGCAGATCGACCTGGCCACGCATTGGGCCCGGTTGGCGCTTGCCGGGCCGGGGAAGATGACCGCGATCTATCGCTTCGGCCACGACTTCGCCCACTGGTTCGCGGTTCTGGGGATGCGCTTCCAAATCGAAGGGCTAGAGCGATTGCCGCGTTCGGGCCCCCTGATCGTCGCCTGCAATCACATCTCGTTCTGGGACCCACCCCTGGTGGGGTCGTCGATCCCTCGGGTGATTCACTTCGTGGCCAAGGCGGAGCTGTTCGAGAATCGCTTACTCGGGGGGCTTATTAGCAGGTATAATGCCATCCCCATTCATCGGGGGGCCAAGGCCCGCGGTGGGCTTCGTGGCGCGGAAGACGTTTTGGCGAATGGCGGAGCGGTACTCATCTTTCCGGAAGGAACCCGGAGCAAGAGTTCCGCGTTTCTGCCGCCCAAGGCAGGAGTTACGCGGTTGGCGGCGCTTACGCGATCGCCGATCATCCCCGTGAGAATTACCGGTTCGCGCCAGATTCGCCGATCGATGCTGAGGCAGGTTCTGGTGCGGATCGTGTTCGGCGCGCCGATGATGCCCCCCATGGGCGAGGACGTGACAAAGGAAGGCGGTCGCGCCTTCGCCAGGCGGGTGATGGACGCGATCGGGGCCCTTTGACAGGCAAACGGAGATGAGCGATTCCATGGACGTGATCGTGGCCGACAACGCGGGCTTCTGCTTCGGAGTGAAGCGCGCGATCAAGATGGCGAACGAGACGCTGGATCAGGCGTCGGGCACCGTGCAGGCGCTCGGACCGCTGATCCATAATCCCCAGGTCGTCGGAGCTTTCCAGCGGCGCGGTCTTCAGGTGGCCGGGTCGCTGGAAGAACTCTCTGCCGGGGCCACGATCGTCATCCGGTCCCACGGCGTCGGCCCCGAGGTGAAGAAAGGGGCCGAGGAGAAGGGACTCCGGGTGGTCGACACGACCTGTCCCTTCGTGACGAAGGCGCAGGAGTACGCGGGGCGCCTGATCGCCGACGGGTACAAGGTCGTCGTGATCGGCGACGCGCATCACCCCGAGGTGGTCGGCATCGTGGCGCATACCGCCGGCAAGGCGATCGTGCTGAATACGGCGGCCGAGGCCACGGCGCTGAAGTTCATTCCCCGGATGGGTGTCGTGTTCCAGACGACGCACTCGATCATGCACGTGCAGGAAGTCGTCGGCGCGCTGCTGAAGCGGGGAAAGGAAGTTCGCGTCTTCAACACGCTCTGCGGCGCCACGACGGCGATGCAGAAGACGGCGGTGGAACTGGCGCCCGAGGTCGACGCGATGGTGATCGTCGGCGGACGTCAGAGCGCCAACACGGCACAGCTCGCGGAGGTTTGCCGGAAGGTGAATCCCCGCGTGCTCATGATCGAATCCGCCGCGGAGTTGACGCCCGAGTGGTTCTCGGGCGTGCGTCGCGTCGGTGTCTCGGCCGGCGCTTCGACGCCGGATGAAGTGATCGCGGAAGTGGTTGACCGGCTCACGCAGATGGAGCCCGTTCCGACCCCCGCCTGACGACGGCAGCACCGGTCCGCGACGCGGACCATATTTCATAGAAGCAGGAGGCAACAAAAAGCATGGTCCGAAGGCACGACGAAGAACCCGATGTTCGAGACGACGCGGGCGACGATGCGGATTCCGAATCAAAACCCCGGAAGAGACGCACGACGACCCGATTCGTGAATGTGGATGAGGAGGATGTCGAGAGTGGCATGGCGGTCGCCACGCTCGAGCCCGGCGAGGAACCAAGCGCCATGGGCCAGTGGCTGCAGCTGTACGAGCAGTCGCTGCAGGATCTCGAAGAAGGCGAAATCGTAAAGGGCCGCGTCCTCAAGATCGACGACAAGGAAGTTACGGTAGACGTCGGCTTCAAGTCCGAAGGCGTCATCCCGGTCGAGGAGTTCCCCGACCTGGAAGGCGTGAAGGTCGGCGACGAGATCGAGGTGTTCCTAGAAAAAACCGAGAATCAGGACGGCCTGGTCGTCCTCTCGAAGCAGCGCGCCGACTTCGTGAAGGTCTGGGACCGCGTGAAGAGCGCGGCCGACAAGGGTGAGCTCGTCGAGGGCCGCCTGGTGCGGAAGATCAAGGGCGGCGTGGTCGTCGATCTCTACGGCGTGGAGGCCTTCCTCCCCGGTTCGCAGATCGCGCTTCGCCAGGTCCAGAACGTGGACGCCCTCATCAATCAGTCGATGGACTTCAAGATCATCAAGTTGAACAAGCGGCGCCGGAATATCGTGGTGTCGCGCCGGTCGGTTCTGGAAGAGCATCGCGCCAAGCAGAAGAGCGAGATCATCCAGGAGCTGGCGAAGGATCAGATTCGCGAGGGCCAGGTGAAAAACATCACCGACTTCGGCGCCTTCGTGGACCTCGGCGGCATCGACGGACTCCTCCACATCACCGACATGTCGTGGGGCCGCGTCAGCCATCCCTCCGAGCTGGTCTCCATCGGCGAGAAGATCAAGGTGAAGGTCCTCTCGTTCGATCCCGAGAAGGAGCGCATCTCCCTCGGCATGAAGCAGCTCACCCCGTACCCGTGGGAAGACGTCGACAAGCGCTACACCGTCACGTCCCGCGTGAAGGGCCGCGTGGTCAGCATCACCGACTACGGCGCGTTCGTGGAGCTGGAGAAGGGGATCGAGGGGCTCATTCACATCTCCGAGATGTCCTGGACGCGGCACGTCCGCCATCCGTCCAAGGTCGTCGCCATCGGGGATGAAGTCGAAACGATGATCCTGAAGATCGACAAGGAGAACGAAAAGATCTCCCTCGGTCTCAAGCAGATCGAGCCCGATCCGTGGCTCACGCTCGACAACCGGTTCCCGATCGGCACGAAGCTCCAGGGAAAGGTCCGCAACCTGACCAACTTCGGCGCTTTCGTGGAAATCGAGGAGGGGATCGACGGTCTGGTCCACATCAGCGACATGTCGTGGACCCGCCGCGTTTCCCATCCGAGCGAAATCTTGAAGAAGGGAGACAAGATCGACGTGGTCGTCCTGGCCATCGACAAGGACGCGCGCCGCATCTCTCTTGGACTCAAGCAGGTCTCCGACGATCCGTGGCCGACCCTCGCGGAGCGCTACCTCCCCGACATGCTGGTGAAGGGGAAGGTGGTCCGGCTCCTCGATCGCGGCGCCATCGTCGATTTGGAAGACGGCATCGAGGGATTCATTCCACTCTCGCAGCTCGGCATCGAAGGGTTGAAGAAGCCGTCCGACAGCTTCAAGCCGGGCGACGAACTCGACCTGAAGGTGACGCGCGTGGACGCACAGGCGCACCGCATCATCCTGAGCGCGCGGGCCTGGCTCGCCGATCAGGACCGCGGCACGCAGGACGCGTACGCCGAGCAGTACAAGCCGAACCCTTCGGCGGAGGAAACTCCGTCCGAGGCGACGTCCGAGGGACTGTCGGACGTTTTAGCGGGGGATCTGGGCGAGGACATCGCGTCCTCGTAGGAGCCCCGTGATCGAGTAACGTTTCACGCCCGAGGGGTGCCGTCGCGCCCCTCGGGTTTCTTTTTGCCGTCTGCTCCGGGCGGCGCTATCCTCGCCCCCTACCGGTCGAAGACCCGCCGAGCTGGGAGGATCGATTCATGTGGTTCTTGCGTAACGTCATCTGGCTCGCCGTCATCTGTCTGCTGTTCTGGTTCTCGTATCTCAACTGGGAGCAGCGCGTCCCCCTACTCACGCTGCCTGGCGGTCTCGCCTTCCGGGACCTCCACCTGGTCGCCGCCATGTTCGGGGCATTCATCACCGGAATGGTCGCCACGCTCCTGGCAAACCTGATCCATGTGATCCGGATCCACGCGGACCGGGCCCGGACCACGCGGGAGAATCAGGATCTTCGGAAGGAACTGAGCCAGCTTCGTAATCTCCCCATCGAGGACCTCCCGGCCGGTGAGGGGCACGAGAGCCGGTGATGCCACCCCTTCTCGCCGTCCTGGCCGTGACGGGACTTCTCGGCGCCATCGGGTACGCCGCCTGGATCCTCTCGCGCGATGCCTCCGGTCCGAAGCCGATTCCCGATCCCCCGTACGAGCGGGCGCTGGGAGCGCTCCTGAACGGAGACCGCGACGAGGCGATTCGAGCCCTCCTGGAGGCGGTGCGACAGGACAGCGGAAATGTCGACGCCTACATCCACCTGGGAAATCTCCTCCGCGAAAAGGGCGAGGCCGAACGTGCCTATCGCCTACACCGCGAACTGACGGTGAGGGCGGGGCATGGACCCTCCAGGGCACGTCTCATCCGGGAGGCGCTGGTCCTCGATCTCGTGGCCCTCGGGCGGGCGAGGGAGGCCGTGGGGGAGGCGAAACTGCTTCGCCAATCCGAGCGGAAGAGCGGTCATTCGCTCCGCGTGATTCTGAAAGCCTACGAAGCGGCCGGGGAGTGGGAACGCGCCTACGATATCCGCGGGGAGATGCTGAAGCAGAACGGGGAGCGGGAGTTGGGCGCCCTGGCTCGCTATCGCTCCTCGATCGGCGAGATCGCGCTCCGCGGTGGATTGGTTGAGGAGGCGAAGCGGCACTTCAAGGCCGCGCTGAAATTGGAGCGCGATCAGCCCGTCGCGCTGCTTCGGTTGGGAGACATCTACTACGAGACCGGGCACGCCGAACGCGCCATCCTCCTCTGGAAGGGGCTGGCCGGCGCGCACCCGGAGCGGGCTCATCTCGTGCTCGAACGGCTGGAAGTCTCCGCCTTCGAACGGGGCCGATTCTCGGAAATGGAGCAGACGTACGAGGAGCTCCTGGGTCACAATCCCCGCGACGTGAGGGTTCACCTTGCCCTTGCGCGCCTTCATCTGAAACGGGGGGCGCTCGACGAAGCTGCGCGGACATTGCGCGGCGCGTTGGAGATCGCTCCCGATTCCGCGCCGGCGAGGCTCCTGATGGTTCAGGTGCATCGGCAGCGCGGCGACCTGCAGCGCGCGCTCGACGAGGTCGAGACGGCGCTGCGCGGCCTCGGCGACGGGGCCGTCACCGCGTGCGGCCGCTGTGGCCGCCCCTTCGAGGAGTACTGGTCCCGGTGCCCCCACTGTCTCGCCTGGATACCGCTGCCCGCCGAATGATCCGTTTCGCGTTATTCCTCTCGCTCCTGGCTTGTCTCCTTCAGTCCGCCGCGCAGGCCGCGCCGGAGGGGACGGCCGCCTCGTCTCAAGAGGAGAAAAAGGAACGCTCGCTTCGCGTGCAGCCGCGCGCCACGCGGGCCGCGAAGGAAGAAAAGCCGAAACCGGACGCCGACCGGGCCCCGAAGGGAAAGTCGCGCACGCGCCGCACCGCGGGCGCTGGCGCCGGGGAGGCACTCCTGTCGCGCGCGCAGGAAGCGGCGGCGGCGGGAAACGTGGCCGAGGCGCGCCAGATCCTCGAAGGGATCGATCGCACGCGGCTCTCGCCCGCCAAGGCGGATGACGCGGTCTACCTGGGCGCCACGCTGACCGGGGAGGGGCTGAAGCAGACCGAGGCGTTCGCGGCATACCTGAAGGAATTCGCTCGCGGCCACCATCGCCGCGAGGCGACGCTGTCGCTGGCCCGGATCCACTACGTCCAGGGTGACTACTCGGAGGCCGATCGCCTCCTCGCCATCTTCTCCCCGGGGGTCGAGAAAGACCCGATCGGGCGACAGGGGTTGGTGCTCCGTGGCCTCTCCCAGCTCGCGAGGGGCGACGCCTCCGGCGCCCACCAGTTCTTCACGGCGGGCGAACGTGACGTGAAGGGAAGCGCGGAGGAAGAGGCCTACTACTTCGCCACCGCGCAGGCCGCGCTCCGCGCCGGAAAAGCGCCTGCCGCGATCGAGGCGCTCCGCGTGCTGCTCGACCGTCACGCTCAGGGGGACTACGCCCCGCAGTCGCTCTACGCGATGGGGATGGCGCTCGAGCAGAGCGGCCGCGCCTCGGATGCGACGAACGTATTCCGGCAGGTGGCGCAGCGCTTTCCCGATTCGTACGAGGCGACACGCGTGCGCGACCGCGGCATCCGGCCGGGAGCCGCCGTGAGCAGCGGCCTTCCGATCGGAGGCGGTTACGCGCTCCAGATCGGCGCCTTCTCGCGCCGCGATCTGGCGGACGCGCTGGCACGCGACCTGAGACTCGCGAACGTTCCGGACGTGTCGGTGAAACAGGGGGGCGAGGTGCCGCCGCTCTACCGCGTCCGCGCCGGAGCGTTCGCTTCCCGCGACGAGGCGCGCGCCCTTGGGGAGCGCCTCCGCCGCGAGCGGGGCTTCTCCTTCACGGTCGTCCCGCACTAGGGGGTCTGTTGGAAACGAGTCCCATGCTGGAGCAGTACCGCCGGCTCAAGGCCGAACATCCGGGAAGCCTGCTCTTCTTCCGAATGGGCGACTTCTACGAGACCTTCGGAGAGGATGCCCTGATCGCTTCCCGCGTCCTCGGCATCGTCCTCACCTCCCGCGACAAGAAACGCGATCCGACGCCGCTGGCAGGCGTGCCGCACCATTCGATCGAGGGCTACCTGCGAAAGCTGGTCCACCACGGCTATTCAGTCGCGATCGCCGAACAGATGGAGCCGGCGGAGCAGGCGAAAGGGCTCGTGGAGCGCCAGGTGATCGAGGTCGTGACGCCCGGTACGGTGACGCGGCTCGGGCTTCTCGAGGCGACCGAAAGCAATTACATCGCGGCGCTCCTCCCGCCCGGCGATACGACGGGACGCTGGGGCGTGGCGATCGCGGAGATCTCGACGGGGGAGTTCCGGCTGGGCGACGTCGACTTCGGCGATCTTCCACGGCTGGCGCTCGAATATCCGGCGCGCGAAGTGCTGCTTCCGGAACCGGCGTCGCGCGGCGGGCGCGGCGAGTCGAATGGCGCTGCCGGAGGGGTCGCGCTCGCGCTCGCGGCCGAGGGCAGCCCCTTCCCGGGTGCGTGCGTGACTCGGCTTCCCGCCTCGCGCTTCGACGCGCTCATGGGGAGAACGACGCTCGAGAAGAAGTTCGAGGTTCGCCGGCTCGACGCTTTTGGACTTCGCGACGTCGGGGAGGGATTTGGAGCGGCCGGTGCGCTTCTCGACTATCTCAAGTCGCTGAAGAAATCGGATCTTCCACAGATTCGCGATGCCCGCCCGCTCCGGGAAGGGGCACCGCTCGTCACGGACGAGGTGACGCTTCGAAATCTGGAAATTCTGGAGTCGTCGGCGGGACCGGAGCATACGCTTCTAGCACTCCTCGACCACACCGATACCGCCATGGGGGCTCGCGCGCTCCGGGCGCTCCTCCGCGCCCCGGCCAGCGACCGGGAACTGCTGGAGCGTCGCCTCGATCGCACGGCTTGTCTCGCCGCCTCCGCTCCACTTCGCGCGGAGATCCACGAACGCCTTCACCGCATCCCGGACCTCGAGCGCGCCCTCGGCCTCCTGGGTAGCGGCCGCGCCTCGCCGCGCGATCTGGGCGTCGTGCGGGATGCGCTCCGTCGGCTTCCGGCACTCCGCCTCTCGCTCGAGGGCCGGAGCGATCCGGTGCTCCGGGCCTGGGCCGCCGCGTTGCCGGATCTCTCGGTGCTGACCGGCGCGCTGGAGGAGGCGCTGGTCGAAGAACTTCCTCTCTCCGCCACGCAAGGGGGGATCGTCCGAGAGGGGTACGACGAGGAACTCGATCGCTTCCGGCGCGACGCCGGCGACGCGCGCGCGCTGGTCCTGGCGCTCGAGGCCTCCGAACGCGATCGAACCGGAATCCCGAACCTCAAGGTCGGCTACAACCGCGTCTTCGGTTATTACATCGAGATCACGAAATCGCAGCTTGGCCGCGCGCCGGACGACTACATCCGTAAGCAGACGCTCACCGGGGCGGAACGATACGTGACGCCGGAACTCCGCCGCATGGAAGAGCGAATCGAGTCGGCCGGCGTGGAGTCGTCGCGTCTCGAGGCCGCTCACTTCCAGCGGCTCCGCGATCTGGCGACGGCGTCAATCGGCGAGTTGGCAGCGGCGGCGCGCCTGGTGGCGGAGATCGACATCTTTCGTTCGCTGGCCGAGACGGCGGCGCGGGAGCGATGGACGCGGCCCACGCTGACCGACGATCGAACCCTCGTGCTCAAGCGCGCGCGTCATCCGATGGTGGAGCGCGCGCTCGGGCTCGGGGCCTTCGTGCCGAACGATCTTTCGCTCGATCCGGAGCGGGAACAGGTCTGGCTCATCACCGGCCCGAACATGGGCGGCAAGTCGACCTTCTTGCGCCAGGTCGGGCTCTCGGTCTATCTGGCCCAGGTCGGCTCGTTCGTGCCGTGCGAGGAGGCGGTCGTGGGGCTGGTGGACCGGATCTTCACGCGCGTCGGCGCCTCCGATCAGATCGCGCGCGGCGCTTCGACTTTTTTCGTGGAGATGGAGGAGACGGCGACGATTCTCCGCCAGTCGACGGCTCGAAGCCTGGTGCTCCTGGACGAGGTGGGGCGCGGTACGAGCACGTACGACGGCCTGAGCCTCGCCTGGGCGATCACCGAGGCGCTCCACGATCGCGCCGGCGGCGGGCCGCGCACCCTCTTCGCCACGCACTATCATGAGTTGACCGATCTGGAGCAGACCCTGCCGCGCCTGCGGAACCGGACCGTACGCGTCTCGGAAGAGAACGGAACGATCGTTTTCCTCCACGAGATCGCGGCGGGGAAGGCGGATCGATCGTACGGAATTCACGTGGCGCA
Source organism: Candidatus Eiseniibacteriota bacterium (assembly GCA_031397435.1). GTDB lineage: Bacteria > Eisenbacteria > RBG-16-71-46 > SZUA-252 > SZUA-252 > SZUA-252. The sequence goes on along the minus strand of JANNMC010000081.1, from coordinate 18,647 downwards.
GCTGGCCGGAGTGCCGGAGCCGGTGCTCGATCGCGCTCGGGCGATCCTGAGCAAACTGGAGGCGGAACACGCCCCGGGCGCCGTGCCCGAATTCTCCGCGCCTCTCCCTCTCCCCCTCCCTCCGCCGCCTGAGGCGCGGGTGACGCGGGCGGAGAAGGACGCGCTGCTCGACGACGTGGCCGAGGCCGCCGTCGAATCGATGACTCCGCTCGAGGCCCTGAATACGGTGGCCCTCTGGCGCGGACGCGCCCGCGGCGCGAGGCGTGCGCGTTGACCTGGCTGCCCGCGCCGCGTATTCTCTGCCACCACGAATGACTCTTCGTCCGAAGTTCCTCGTAGCGCGGCTCTTCCTCGTGACCGCGCTTCTGGCCGCCCTGGCGCCGCCGCTTCGTGCCGGCGCGGCGGACCGGCGTGGCGCCATCTCCATCCTTCCGGCCGACTCCGTGCGTGCCGGGATGATCGGCATCGGCTACACGGTCTTTCAGGGGACGCGCATCGACACGTTCAGCGTGTCGATCGTCGGCGTCCTCAAGAACTACCGGCCGCAGGGCACGCTGATCCTGGCCCGCGCCATGAACCCGTTCCTGGAAAAGACCGGCATCATCGCCGGTATGAGCGGGAGTCCGATCTACGTGAACGGCCGCCTGATCGGAGCCCTCTCGTATACCTGGGGCTTCCTCAAGGAGCCGCTGGCCGGCATTACACCGATCCAGGAGATGCTCGATATTCTTCCCGGCCCTTCGGGGAGGCCCGGCAACGCGGACTCGGACGATGCGCGGCTGGGGAGCGCTGGAACGAGCCGCGGCCGCGCTTCGGGCGGAGCTACCTCCGGGGCCCCGGAGGCGGATGCGGTCCGTCCCATCGGGACACCCGTCATGCTTTCCGGATTCACGCCCGAGGCGCTCCGGTTCCTCGACCCGCTCCTTCGCGACCGTGGAATGATCGCGGTGCCGGGCGGCGCCCCGACGAACGATGGCTCGTGCGATTCGCTGATCCCCGGCTCCGCGGTCGGGATCCAGTTGGTGCGCGGAGACTGGAACGCCGCGGCCATCGGGACCGTGACCTATCGCGATCGTGACCGCATTCTCGCCTTCGGACATCCCTTCACCTCGATGGGCTGGGTCGATTTCCCGATGACCACGGCCGAGATCTACACCGTCATGTCGAGCAATCAGATCTCGAACAAGGTCGGCGCGGCGACGCGCGCCTGCGGCACGTTGATCGCCGATCGCATGGCCGCCGTCGCCGGCGACATCGGTGCGGCGCCGGCCATGATCCCCGTGCGCGTCGACATCCGCGGCGCCGGAGGGCGGGAGGAGCAGTACCACTTCGAGGTCGTGCGAAATCGGCTCCTCACGCCGGGGCTCGTCTCCGGCGCGGTCGTCAGTTCGATCTCGAGTCTCCTGAACGACGTCGGACTTTGCACGGTACGGTATGACTTCACGTCGTACTGGAACGGTGGAGCGCGGCGTCTCTCGCGCGGCGACGCCATCCTCTCCACGTCACCGCTGTCGGGCGTGGGTGAGGAGATTGCGCAATCGCTCCAACTTCTACTCGGAGACCGGTTCCGCCCCTCGCGCCTCGACTCAGCGGCCGTGACGATCGACGTGGCCGAGGGCATCGACGCCATCGCGCTCACCGGCATCCGGACTTCCAGCACCACCTCCGCGCCGGGCGATTCGATCGAAATCGAGGCGACCTTCCGCCGTTCCAGCCGCGAGACGGAGATCCGTCGCATCGGCATCCGCATTCCGGCGTCAGCCCCCGAGGGCGACCTGGCGATTCGAGTCTGCGACGGCGATGAGACGGAACGCTGGGAGCGCGGCCGCGTACCGCAGCGGTACGAGGTCCAGACCTTCGACGACCTCATGGGTCTCTACGCCGAGGAGCGCCGGGCCGACCATCTCTACGTCCAGCTCTACATGGCGGCACTCGGCACCGTGCGCGGCGGCCGCGAGATCGCCCGCGCGCCGGCATCGGTCCTGTCGGTACTCGACTCGAACGCCAAGAAGGGCGAGGAGTCGGTCGTGAAGGGCGCCACGCTGGCGGAGCGCGTGCTTCCGTTCGGACGGGTGGTCCGGGGCTGCGAAACGATCACGATCACCGTCGCCGCCGACCGGCGGCGCTAGAACCGCTACGGAAAGGAGCACGACCCTGAATCGTTTCCGGCATGGGATGGCGTTCGCGGCGCTCTTCGCGGTGTTGGCTGCTGCAGGGCCGGCGCACGCGGTCACGACCGCGTACTGGGAAATTCGCAGCGTGGAGGACCTCTTCGCGGGAGAGGAAGCGGTCGGTGTCACGATCGATAGCGACGGCGCGCTCTCGCTGGGGGCCGCGTGGGATTCTCTCGCGACCAAGATCGAGGGGGCGTCCTACGTCTGGGCGGCCGCGCGCGATTCGAAGGGGCGCGTCTGGCTGGGCACGGGCGACGAAGGTCGACTCTACCGCTGGACCCCTGGGGGAGGCCTGACGCTCGTCTGGGACACCGAAGCGTCGGAGATCACCTCGCTCGCGATCGATGCCGCGGACAACGTCTATGCCGGATCCACACCAGGTGGCGTCATCTATCGCGTCGGCGCCAAGGGCGACACCACGCGCTACTACGAGACCGGGGAGACCTCCGTGTGGTGCCTGCTGGCGGGCAAGGATGGCGCCCTCTACGCCGGAACCGGAAGCGCGGGCAAGATATTCAGGATTACCGGCGCCAAGACCGGCACGCTCCTGGCGGAGACGAAGGACGCGAACGTCATGGCGCTCGCCCAGAGTCCCGACGGCGCGATCCTGGCGGGAACCGCGGGGAAGGGCCTTCTCCTTCGAGTGGAGCGAAGCGGGGCGACGCGCGTTCTCTACGACGCCGATGCCGATGAACTTCGTGCGATCGCGCTGCTCGACGACGGATCGATCGCGGTCGGCACGAATCGCACCCAGACCGGCCGCTCCGGCGCTGCCGCGGGCGGTGGCGGCAGGGGCGCAAATCCCTTCGCGATCGAAGTGACGCCTCAGGCTGGCGGCAAGTGCGGCATCTTCCTCGTGCAGCCCGACGGAAGCGCCAGGGCGCTCTATTCTCCGCCGTGCGAGTTCATCTACGCCCTGCGTCCGGCCGGGCCGAAGTCGGTCCTGGCGGCCACGGGGAATCCCGCGGCCATTCTGCGGATCGACACCGATCGGAAGTACGCGCTCCTCGCGGCACCCCGCGAGAAGCAGGTGCTGGCGCTGGCCGGAAGCGGCGACGTCCTCTATGCCGTCACGGGCAATCCCGCGGCTCTCTTCGCGCTGGGACCCGGAAAGGCGAAAGAGGGGCGCTACATCTCCGACGCGCACGATCTGCGATCGGTGGCCAGTTGGGGACGCTTCACGGCGCGCGTGGCCGGCGGAGGCGAAGCAATGCTTTCGACCCGCTCCGGATTTGGCGAAACACCCGATGAGGGATGGAGCGCCTGGTCGGCCGACTCCCCCCTTCGCGGCGGAGACGCCCCGATCGCGAGCCCTCCCGCGCGTTTCTTGCAGTACCGGCTTCGCCTGAGGGGAAGTGGGAGCGATGGGCCTTCGATTTCGACGATCGATCTCTCCTACATCCCGCGGAATCTCGCGCCGGAACTCGGGGCGATCCGCCTCTACGGGCCCGATCAGCTCTTCATGGAGGGCGGCCCCGAGTATCGTCCGCCGCAAATCTCGCAGACGTTTTCCAGCGGGTTAAAGGTGGAGTATTCGTACCCTCGCTTCGGCCCGCGTCCTGTCTCCGACGCCAGCGCCGCGTGGGCGCGCGGAATCCGCACGGTCGCCTGGGAGGGGCTCGATCCGAACGGAGACGAGGTGACCTACGACGTCTACCTGAAGGCCGCCGACGAGACGGGCTGGCGGCATGTGGCCAAGGAAATCTCCGAGCGGCTCTACTCGTGGGACGCGGAGTCGTATCCGAATGGTGATTACCGCGTGAAGGTCGTGGCAAGCGACAAGCGCGGGAATCCCCCCGGCTCGGAACTACAGTCGGAGCGGATGAGCGCGCCGTTCCGGATCGACAACGTTCCGCCCCGCGTGGAGACGCTTCGCGCCGCGATCCAGAAAGGGAAGGGGACGGGCACGGGCACGAAGGCCTCGATCGTCGTGACCGGAGTTGCCATCGATGCCGACTCGCGAATCTCCACGATCGAGTATTCGCTCGACGGAGGAGACTGGACGCGGGTCTTCCCGAAAGACGGCATCTACGATGAGCGCGAGGAATCGTTCGAGTTCGTGATCCCCGAGGTCGAACGCGGCGAGCGCGCCATCACGGTCAGGGCTTCCGATCAAGATCGCAACGTCGCGGTCGGCAAAGTGCTTTCCGCCGCTCCATAATCGTGCGGATCGCATGGCCCGTGAAATGCGGCCTCCCCGCCCACTCGTGGCGGGGAGGCCTTTTGCGTTTTCATATATTACATCGCGACAAGAGGTTAGGGTGTCGGCCGCGGGCGGGGTCCGAAACGGCGTGGGTGGTACAATCCTTGCGTTTACGGCCGTGGACCCAACTCTCTTTGACCACGCCCCAACCGGCCGATTTGGAGCTTCATGAAGCTCGCGTTCCTGGACCTTCCGGATGATCGCGTCGATCTCATCACGAAGGCCCGTCAGACGAAGGATGTCGAGGTAGTCCTGGTCGCCCACGGCGACACGGAGGCGCTTGCGCTGCGCATCGCGGAGATGCTTCAGGTGCCGCGCTCCACCGAGCCGCTCGATCTCCTGAATCTGAAACCCGACCTCGTTGCCCTCCCCTCGCTGGAGACCCCTAGCGCGGCGATGCTCCTGAAGGCCGGATTCTCCTCCCGGCTCTTCGTCACGCTCGATGAACTCGGGACCCGTCTGGAAACGCCGGCGGCACCGGACGCCACGGGTGACCCGACCCCGATCGAGGAGTGGGAAGTCCTCTTCGAGCGCGCGACCGGCACGCGGCTCGGACAGCTGCGCGATGCCTTCGCTCTGTCGGAAGACCGGCAGCGACTCTTCCGCGAGGTCCTCTCCCTGGCCGTGGAGCAGAGCGGGTCGGATGCCGGCTCGATCATGCTCGTCGACGAGGAGGCGGGTGAACTGCGGATCGCGTTCGCGGACGGGCTCTCGACCGAAGTCGTGCGGACGATGCGCCAGCGGATCGGTGAGGGGATTGCCGGAAAGGTCGCGAAGGACGGCCGCCCGATCATCCTCCACGACAAGATCGACGATCCGCGGTTCAAGGATGGGCGCGAGCGCTCCCGGATCGCCGCGGCCATGTCGGTGGCGATCAAGCTCGACGGCCGCATCATCGGAGTCCTCAACGTTTCGAGCAGCCAGCCGGGGAAGCGCTTTCAGGATGGCGACCTGGCGAATCTGGTGGAGATCGGGGAACAGATTTCCACGATTCTCGATCGAGTCGTGGAGCGCTCCAAGCGAGACCTCCAGGCGACGGAGCTCCGCGCGCGACAGGCGATGGAAGAGGCTTTCCTGGCCGCCCCCGCCGATCGCGCGGGGCGCTATCGCTCCGTGGCGCATGGGTTGGTCCTGCCGCTCGAGGCGTCGACGGTCGCGCTCTATCTCGCTGATCCGGCGGGGCGCCGTTTCACGGTCGTCTCTTCCGAAACGCCGCAAGGTCCCGAGGGAACGCTGCCGGTTGCCGCGGCAGGGATCGTTGCCTCCGTTCTCCGGGATGGCGAGCCGCTCTTCCTGGCCTCTCGATTCGGCCGCGTCACGACACCGAACCTCGCGGCCGTACCGATCGGCGGCACTCCGCGCCTTGGCGTATTGGTCGCCGAGTGCGTCGCGGTGGCGGGCGACGACGTGGAAGCTTTTCTCCGGCTCCTGGTGAAACTCGGCACGCAACTCGGACGGCTGGTCGAGGCGCACCGCGCGGAGGACGCCGTGGCGCGCCAGAGCGTCGTCTTCGGGAAACTGGCCGACGTCGCGCCGCGATTGATGATGTCCCGCGACGTGGAGTTCCTCTGCAGCGAGGCGGTCGGCGCGCTACGAAGTCTCCACCCGCGCTGTTACGTCGCCGCGCGACTGCTTGGCCGGGAGGGCGCGGTGGTGGAGCGAAACGCGTTCGATGGGGCCGAGGGGGACCGCTCGGCCTCCTCGGATCGCGAGGCGATCCTCTCGGCGGCCGTCCTCTCCGATGGGGCCGAGCGGGTCTCGCTCGGTGGTGCCGGGGAGGATCCGGCTCACATGCTCGCTCCCATTCGTCTCGGAGAGCGGGTGCTCGGCACCCTTTCGGTGGTGGCGCACGACGGTGCCATCGTGGAGCGGCTCGGGTCGCCGCTCGACGCGGTTGACCTGGAAGCGCTCCGAAAGATCTCGCTCTACGTGTCGCTTGCCTGGGAGCAGACAGCGCTCTCGGCCGGCGACGCGCGCCCGGCCCACGACGTGGTGACCGGACTCCTCGGCAGCGCGGGACTCGAGGCGCGCGTCCAAGACGAGGTGAAACGCGCGGAGCGCTATCACGAGCGCTTCCTCCTCACGCTCTGCACGCTCTCCGAATTCGACGTGCTCGAGTTGAGACATGGCACCGAGTGGGCGAAGACGCTCCTGCGCGAGTTCGCCGAGGCCCTGGAGAGAAATGTGCGCGAGGTGGACGCCGTCGCGCGTCTGGGCGGAGGCCGCTTCGCGGTGCTCTCGCCGGAGACGGACAAGGACAGCGGAGCCCTCCTTCGCCGGCTCGACCACCTGGTGCCGCGGCTCCCCAGCGTCCTCTCCCTCCAGAATCCCGACGAAGTTCAGTTGCTGGGACAGCAGTACACCTATCCCGACGAGGTGCCTACCGGCGGCGAACTCCTGGAACTGCTCCGGCGGGACGCCCCCTTCTGACGTTTCCATTGCCGGAGGGGCAGCGCGCGGGCTAAGGTACCGGCATGTCCACGGTTACGGGAACCCGCCCCGCCACGCTCGGTAGCCGGAAACTGGCCCAGGCCCAGGCGCTACTCCCAGCGCACGGGCTCGATCTCTGGCTCATCCTCGTCCGGGAATCGAGCGACCGCCCTGAACCGGTCCTGCCTTTCTTCTTCGATCTCGACTTCACCTGGACCAGCGCCTTCCTGATTTCGCCGAAGCGTTCCGCCGCGCTCGTCGCCACGTTCGATTCGCCCGATCTGGTCCGCCTCGGACTCTTCGATGAGGTCGTGACCTACAAGGAAGGGGCGAACGCCTCACTCCTGGCGCTGCTCGACTCCTTCGCGCCAAACCGGATCGGCATCGACGTCTCCATCGACGATGCACTGGCCGACGGACTCACGGCCGGGCTTCGCGACTGGTTGACCGGGGTACTGGCGGGAACGCCGCACGCCGCGCGTCTCGTCTCCGCGGCTCCGTTCCTGAACCACTGGCGAAGCGTGAAGCAGGCGGAGGAACTCGAACTCATCGTCCGCGCGATCGACGATACCGAAGCGATGTTCGACCGGGTCCGCGATACGTTTCGCCTCGGCATGACCGCGCGGCAGATCGCCGCGGCGTTTCACGCGGAGGCGGATCGCGCCGCGGTGGCGACCGCATGGCCCCGCGGGCATTGCCCCACGGTCACCGTCGGCGGTCTCGCGACCGTCGGGCATGTCGGGCCGGGCGACGATGCGATCGATCCAGGCTGCCTGGTGCATGTCGATTTCGGGATCGCGCGACAGGGGTACCGGTCGGATCTGCAGCGTGTGTGGTACGTCGCGGCGGAGGACGGTTCGGTTCCCGACGCGGTGCGCAACGCGTACGCCGCGGTGGTCGAAGCGATCGAGCGCTCCGCCACGGCGCTCCGGCCCGGTGTGGAAGGATGGGAAGTCGATGCCGTCGCGCGCGGCCATCTCACGTCGCGCGGTTATCCCGAGTACGCTCACGCGCTCGGCCATCATCTCGGCCGCGCCGTGCATGACGGCGGCGGCACGCTGGGCCCGCGCTGGGAGCGGTACGGCACCTCGCCGTTCGAGAAAGTCCTGGAAGGAAGCGTCTACACGCTGGAGCCGAGCCTCATCCTGGACGGACACGGGCTCGTCTCGCTGGAGGAAGACATCGTCGTCGAGAAGGATGGCGCGCGCTTCCTCTCCCGCTTCCCACGTGAACTCCCCGTCCTGAGGATCGCCCGCTAGCATGGCCCGCATCCACGTACTTCCGCCCGACGTCGTCGGGAAGATCCGCGCCGGCGAGGTGATTGACCGACCCGCGGCCGTCGCGAAGGAACTGATCGAGAACGCCATCGACGCCGGAAGCCGCCTGATCGCCGTTCACGTCGGATCGAGCCCCGAGCGGCTGATCCGCGTGCAGGACGACGGCGCGGGAATGACGCGGGAAGACGCCGTGATGTCGATCAAGCGGCACGCGACGTCGAAACTGGAGCACGACAGCGACCTCGCGACGATCCGCACGCTCGGATTTCGCGGCGAGGCGCTCGCCAGCATCGCCGAGGTCTCGCGCGTCACGCTATCGACCCGCTCCGCCGAGGAACTGACGGGGACGCAGGTCGAGGTTCTGGGCGGAACGGTGATCCAGGTCTCGGGCATCGGCAGGGCGGCCGGAACGACGGTCACGGTTGAGGATCTCTTCTACAACACGCCCGCGCGGCTTCGTTTTCTGAAATCGCGCGAGAGCGAAACGCGCGCCCTTTCGCGCGTCGTCTGGAGCTACGTCTTCACGCTTCCGGCGATCCACTGGCGGCTCCAGATCGAGGGAAGGGAAGATGTCGATCTCCCGCCCTCCGCCGATTTCCTGGAGCGCTGGTCACTGGTCTACGGTCGCGGCGCCGCCGCCGGGGCGGAAGGAAGCGTGGCGTTCGAGGGCGAGATCGCCGGCGTGACGGTGCGAGGCGTCCTGGGGACCCCGGAACAGGCGCGCGCGAATCGCGACCACCAGTTCTTCGCGGTGAACGGCCGCGTCGTCTCCTCTCCGACGCTCGGCGCGGCGCTCCGGCAAGGCTATGGAAATCTCATTCCCTCGGATCGCTATCCGATCGGACTCCTGGTGATCGAACTCGATCCCTCGCTCGTCGACGTGAACGTTCATCCGACGAAGCGGGAGGTCCGCTTTCGCGACGAGTCGCGCATCTTCCAGGCGACGCGCGCGGCGGTGGAGGAAGCGATGCGCCGCTACGTGCCGGTCGGTGTCGCGCTGGGAAGCGGCACGGGCGCCGCGGGGCGTCCCTTCGCCGGCGTGGAGATGGCGCCGTCCTCAGGGGGCACGACGCCGGGATTCCCCTTTACGCCGAGCGCCAGTCAGCCGGTCCTGGACGGACTCGAGATGGCGCGGGCTCTCTACGCTCCTCCCGACTCGCTTGGCTCCGACGTGGCACGCGAAGGGGAGACCGGCGAGTTGCGGGAGAACCTGGCGGAGCCGGAGATCGCCATCTGGCAGCTTCACGATCGCTACCTCCTGGCTCCGATCCGCGGCGGACTGGTCATCGTGGATCAGCACGCGGCGCACGAGCGGATTCTCTACGAGGAAGCGCGCGAGCGGCTCTACGGCGCCGCCGGCCCGACGCAGCACCTGCTCTTTCCGCGTGTTCTCGACCTGACGCGCGACGAGCTCGACATGCTGCTGCTGCACGAGACGCAATTGAAGCGGCTTGGCTACGAGGTGGCGCTCTTCGGCGAGCGGCAGATCGCGGTGCGTGGCGTTCCGGCCGCGCTTCCCGAAGAAGCGGCCATCGAGGCCCTGAAGCGCGTCCTCCTCGCGGCGGACGACGCCGACGCCTCGGGCGATCCACCCGAGGAGCGGCTTGCCAAGACATTCGCCTGCCATGCCGCGGTCCGCTCCGGACAGCCGCTGAAGCCGGTGGAGCGGCGCGCGCTGGTCGATCGGCTCTTCGCGACCGCGCTCCCGCACGGCGACCCCCACGGGCGCGCCACCTACGTGCGCGTCTCCATGGAGGAGCTCGACCGCCGCTTCGGTCGTCGGTGAACCGCTCCATCCCCATCGTTCTCCTCGGCCCCACGGCGGCGGGGAAGAGCGAGATCGCGCTCCATCTCGCACCGCTCGTGGGCGGCGAGATCGTCGGCGCCGATTCGCGGCAAATCTACCGAGGGCTGGAGATCGGCACAGCCGCGCCGACCGATGAGGATCGGGCCCGGGTGCCGCACCACCTCGCCTCCTTCCTCTCGCCCGGCGAGATTTACAGCGCAGGGCGCTATGCGCGAGAGGCGCGACCGCTGCTGGATTCGCTGGCGGAACGCGGCGTCCGTCCGATTGTCGTCGGCGGTTCCGGGCTCTACATCCGCGCCCTCTTCCAGGGGCTCTTCGCAGGCCCCGAGCGCGACGAAGGTCTTCGCACCGAGTACCGGGAGCGTCTGGAGCGGGAAGGGCTGGAGCCGCTCCGTGAGGAACTCCGCGCGATCGACACGGAGGCGTGGGCGAAGATCTCTCCCGGCGACTCGGTTCGCGTGATCCGCGCGCTGGAGGTGTTCCGGCTGACCGGGAAACCGATCAGCCTTCTCCGCCGTGAAGCGGCCGTGGCGCCGCTGCCGGCGCGCCGCTACGGGATCCGCTGGGAGCGGGTACCGCTCTCGGTACGGATCGCCGATCGAATCCAGGATCAACTCCGGCGAGGGTTCCTGGACCAGGCGCGCGCGCTCCTGGGCGAAGGGCTCTCGGCCGAGGCGCCGGGGCTTCACACGCTCGGCTACCGCGATCTGGCGGGGCACCTCCAGGGGCTCAGTTCGCTGGACGAGGCGGTCTCCACCATCGCGCTTCGAACCCGGCAACTGGCGAAACGGCAGGAGACCTGGTTTCGCCGCGAGCCCGAGACGCGCTGGTTCACACTCCACGACCCAGCCGAGTTTCCATCGATCGCGCGGGAGATCGCGCGGGAGGCAGCGGGGAGCGGGGAAACGGAGTCTTGACCGCCCCCCACCACCCCGACTAAGGTGACCCCTCCGAACGGATCAGGTGCGGGCATAACTCAGTGGTAGAGTGTCAGCTTCCCAAGCTGAAGGTCGCGGGTTCAAATCCCGCTGCCCGCTCCAGTTCCGCCGATCTGCCTGCCCTCCCGCATTGCTTGATCGGATTGGCGGAAACCCTTACCATCGTTCGGGTTCCACAAGTTTTCCCACCTGGAGATCGCGTGTGATCGGCCTCAGTGATCCCTTCACCATTGCTCGTGTCGAGCCTGGAACGCTGGCGGAGAGCCTGGGGCTCGTTCCCGGCGATCGGCTCCTCACGGTCAACGACGTCGAACTCCATGACGAGATCGACTTCAACAGCGCCATCAACGACGAGTGGCTGGTCGTGCGTGTTCTGGGGAAGGATGGAGCGACGCGCGAGGTGGAGGGGGGGCGCGAATACGGCGTCGCCTTCGGGGCCGAGTTCGAGGCGCGACAGCCGAAGCGCTGCCACAACAATTGCGTCTTCTGCTTCGTCTACCAGCACCCGAAGGGGGTGCGCCGGGAACTTCTCATCAAGGACGACGATTACGTCTTCTCGTTCGTCCACGCGAACTTCATCACGCTGACCAACCTTTCCGAGCCCGACTTCCAGCGCATCCTGGACGAGCGGCTCTCGCCGCTCTACGTCTCGGTGCACGCCACCGATCCGGCCATGCGTGTGAAGCTGATGAAGAATCCCAAGTCGGGCCAGATCTTGCAGCAACTGGACCGCCTTGCCGAGGCGGGCATCGAGACCCACACGCAACTCGTCATCTGCCCCGGCCTCAACGACGGGGAGATTCTCGTAAAGTCTATCGAGGAGCTTTCCGCGCGGTTTCCCTCCGTGCGAACCATCTCCGTCGTCCCGGTCGGTCTCACGAAGCACCGCGAACGCCTTCCGCAGCTCCGGGCCTTCACGCGGGAGGACGCCATCGCTTCGATCGAACTCGTGCATCGCTACCAGAAGAAACTTCTACATGAAATGAAGACGCGCCTCGTCTTCGCCGCCGACGAGATGTACGTCGTGGCCGGTCTCGAAGTACCGCCGGCCCGCGCGTACGAGGGCTTCCCGCAGTACGAGAATGGAATCGGAATGCTTCGCGACCTGATCGACCGTTGGGGGAAGGGACTCGACGACGTGCGCGCGCGTAACGGCAAGCGGGAACGGGTCGCCATCGTCACCGGCGCCAGCGCGGCGCCCACGATTCAGCGGCTGCTCGATGCGCGTCCTCCGTCCGGAGTCGACGCCTCCCTCTGCGTGGTGGTGAACGACTACTTCGGCGATACGGTGACGGTGAGCGGGCTCCTCGTGGGGGCGGACATCGAAGCGGCCCTCCTTCGCCACGGCGCCTTCGATCGCGTTCTCCTCCCTCCGAATTGCCTCAAGGAGCAGGAACTCTTCATCGACGATCGGAAGCGGAGCGACCTCGAGAAGCGGAGCGACCTCGAGAAGCGCCTCGCCGTCCCGGTCCAGATCGGCTGGGACGCGACCGACGCGGCCTCCACGAAACGCGCGGCGAGGAACTAGAGCATGCTCCTTCCCATCATCGCCATCGTCGGCCGCCCGAATGTCGGCAAGTCGACGCTCTTCAATCGCATCCTTGGCCAGCGCCGCGCCATCGTGGACGAGCTTCCCGGACTGACGCGAGACCGCCACTACGCCGAGGGGGAGTGGTCCGGCCGGAAATTTCTCCTTGTCGACACGGGCGGAATCGATCCGCAGAGCCCGCATCCGATTCAGCGGCAGATCATGGCGCAGACCACCTTCGCGCTGGAGGAGGCCGACGTCACGCTGCTGGTCATGGACGCGCAGGAGGGGCTGACGTCGCTCGATCGTGAGGTGGCCGAGCGGGTCCGTCGTGCCGGCCGTCCGACGCTGCTCGTCATCAACAAGGTCGATCACAAGGGAGTCGAGGACGCGCTGGCGGAATTCTACTCGCTGGGAGTTGGAGAGCCGATGGCGGTCTCCTCGCTCCATGGGCGCGGATCGGGCGACCTTTTGGATCGCGTCCTGGAACTGATGCCGCAGAAGGAGGACGTTCCGGAGGACCCCAGCGCGATCCGTGTGGCCGTCGTCGGCCGTCCGAACGTGGGGAAGTCCTCGATCGTGAACCGCCTCGTCGGCTCCGAGCGAATGGTTGTCGATTCCGTTGCGGGAACGACGCGCGACGCCGTCGACACCAAGCTGGACAAGGACGGACAGCGATTCGTCTTGGTGGACACGGCCGGACTTCGCCGTGAGACGAAGGTCACCGATCCGGTCGAGTTCTACAGCGTGACCCGGGCGCTCCGCGCGGTGTCGCGCGCCGATGTCGTTCTCCTGGTCGTCGATCTCGGGCGGGAGCCGGCGCGGCAGGATGCCAAGCTTGCCGCGATGACCGAGGAACAGAAGAAGGGGATCGTCGTCGTCTTCAACAAGTGGGACTTGGTGGCCGACCCGATGGAGGCGCGGGAGGCGATCGAGGAGGAGTTCCTGAAGACCTACCCCTTCCTCCGGCACGTGCCGCGGCTCTACGTCTCCGCCACCACCGGGAAGGGGACACGAGAGATCCTGCCGATGGTCGCGAAGGTCTACGAGCAGTACACGCGGCAGATCGCCACGTCGGAGCTGAACACGGTCATCCACGCGATCCTGGACAAGGTTCGTCCCGCGGCCAGCAACTCCGGCGGCCATGTGAAATTCTACTACGCCGCACAGACCGGGAACCGTCCGCCAAGTTTCGCGCTTTTCGTGAACAATCCTCGATATATTCGTGATAATTATGTAAGTTACCTGGAGAACGGTTTGCGCGAGCGCTTCGGGTTCGAAGGGGTGCCGATTCAACTGGAGTGGCGCCGGAGCAAGTAGCGACGCAGGTCGTGCGAGGAGGGTGACGCGATTCGTATCGATCCCATCTCCGTGATCCTCGGACTCCTCCTCGGTTCGATTCCCTCGGGCCTCTGGATCGGGCGCGCCCTCGGCGCCGACCTCCAGGCCGCCGGCAGCAAGAACATCGGCGCCACGAACGCCTTTCGTGTTCTCGGTCCGAAATGGGGCGCGATCGTCTTCGTCCTCGACGCGGCCAAGGGCTTCATCGCCGCCATCTCCCCGCTCATCACCGCCTCTCCGGAAGTCATCGCCTCCTCGGGGATCGGCCTCAGCGCGGCGCTCGTTCCCTCGGCGCTGGCCGCGGGGCTGGCCGCCATCCTCGGCCACATGTTCTCGCCCTGGGCCGGCTTCAAGGGGGGCCGCGGCGTGGCGACAAGCCTCGGCGTCTTCTTCGGCATCGCCACCGCGCCAACCGCGATCGCGTTCGGAATCTGGATCCTCCTCTTCGCCTTTTCGCGCCGCGTCTCGCTCGGCTCCATCGGGGCGGCGATGCTCTACCCGTTCCTCCTGCTCTGGCGCGCGCCGGAAGGGCCCTACCGCATCACCATCGTGATCGTGGGATCCGCGGTGGCGATTCTGGTGCTCGTCCGCCACATCCCAAACATCCGGCGACTCCTCCGCGGTGCCGAGCCGCCGCTCTTCGGGCGCGGCGCGAAGGGGTCGGAGCGATGATCGTGGGGGTGATCGGAGGAGGCGGGTGGGGCACCGCGCTCGCCGGCGTCCTCGCGCGAAAGGGGCACGCCGTTCGTCTCTGGGTCTACGAGGCCGATCTGGCGCGACGTCTGGCCGAAACGCGCCGGAACGACATCTACCTTCCCGACACCGAGCTTTCCGCCGCCGTGACCGTCACGCCGGATCTCGCCGAGGCGGCCGCGGGAGTGGAGATGGTTCTCCTCGTCACTCCGTCGCACGCCCTACGCGCCACGGCGTCCCGCCTGGGCGTCGAGGCGCGTAGCACGCTCGCGTCGGCGCCGCTGGTGGTGGTGGCGACGAAGGGGCTCGAGAAGGGGACGCTGCTACGGATGAGCGAGGTCGTCTCCGAGACGCTGCCGACCCCCGCGGGGAACGATCCGGTCGTACTCGCCGGTCCGAGCCACGCGGAAGAAGTGGCGAGGCAGGTGCCGGCGGCTATCGTCGCAGCGAGCCGGAGTCACGAACGCGCCGCGGCGGTGCAGGAGGCCTGTTCCACCGAATCGCTCCGTATCTACACGAATGACGATGTGGTGGGAGTGGAGGTCGGCGTGTCGCTGAAGAACGTCGTGGCCATCGCGGCGGGGATCAGCGATGGACTCGGTTTCGGAGACTCGACGAAAGCGGCGCTTCTGACGCGGGGGCTGGCCGAGATGTCGCGCCTGGGCCGCGCCATGGGCGCCCGCGCCGAGACGTTTGCGGGACTGGCGGGAATGGGAGATCTGATCGCGACGGCGACGAGTCGTCACAGCCGCAATCGCCGCCTGGGCGAAGCGGTGGGGCGTGGGGCCACCTTGGCGGAGGCGCTCGCGTCGTCGCCGATGGTGTCGGAGGGAGTCGGCACGTGTGAGGCGGCGGTGGAACTGGCACGTCGCCACGCTGTCGAGCTTCCGATCGCCGAGCAAGTCCACGCCATCCTTTTTGAGGGGAAGAGCGCTCGCGCGGCCATGCGCGAACTCTTGACCCGAGACCTGAGACCAGAGGCGGAGAACCGTGTGAGGAGGGAATCGTGAAGTCGCTACCCCAAGGGAAGCTCTACTACGCCATCAGCGAGGTCAGCGACCTGGTCGGCGTGAAGCCGCACGTACTCCGCTACTGGGAAACGCAGTTCAAGATGCTCCGGCCGCGGAAAGGGCGTGGCGGGGCGCGCATGTACCGGAAGCGCGACGTGGAGATCCTGTTCGACATCAAGCAGCTCCTCTACGATCAGCGCTTCACGATCGAGGGCGCCAAGCGAAAACTGCTCGACGAGCGCGTTCCGGAGAAGGACCAGATGGGGATTCCGTTCGCGCGCCTCGATCGCGAAGAGGCGATCCGCGGCCTGCGGGACGATTTGCGGGAATTGCTCGACTTCCTGCGCCACGATTCTTCCGCGCCGCGAGGCCGGGGCCGGCGCTCGCCCTAGCATGCCGCGGTCGACTGCCCGCTTGTCCGGAGCCCGCCGACCCGCTACGATGGGCGGGCACGCCGACTCCATGGCCAAACAAGTCGGGGCGTAGCGCAGCCCGGTAGCGCACCTCCTTGGGGTGGAGGTGGTCGCAGGTTCAAATCCTGTCGCCCCGACCATTTCGTCATACGTCCCGCCCCGGGGCCTGGCTCCGGGGCGTCGTCGTTTCCGGCGCACGGGATCGCGCCGCTATCGCCGTACCACGAACTCGAGGGAACGAGTGACCGACTGGGGATACCGGGCCGCGGCGCTCCTGGCGCGGAGCCTCCCGCCTTGGATCAGCGGCGCCATCGCGGACCGCATCGCCGACCTCTATGTCGCGACGCATCCCGCCGTGGCCCGCGCCGTGAACCTCCGACTCCGCCGGCTTCGACTAGCCGCGTCCGCCCTCGCCGCTCCCGATCGCCCCGTGCCGCCGGAATTCGATTCGCCGCTTCCCCATGCTCGCGACACCTACCGAGCCTTCTCGCGCGCGGTACTCGACTTTCTCCGCGGCCCGGATCGGGTTCATGTTCCTCGCGTGGAACTCGACGATGAAGCGCGCCGCATCTTCGACCTCGCGCGGAGCGACGGGAGTGCCACGTTGATCGTGAGCGGCCATTTCGGACCGTGGGAATTGGCGCTCCGCTGGCTGGCGAGCGAAGTCGGGACACTCGACGCCCTCGCGGCGCCGCATCGCTCGCACGCGGTGGAACGCTTCTTCGCCGAACGCCGTGCCGCATCCGGAGTCCGCACGCTGAACGGGGGACGATCGACGGCCGCCGCGGCGCTGGCGCGACTTCGAGAGGGCGGGTGGCTCGCGGCGCTCGCCGATCGCGGTTGCCGTCCAGGGCGCCACGTGTCGGGACTCCAGGGATTCGTCCCGATCGATCGCGCCCCGCTTTTGCTGGCAAGCCGAGCGGGGGCCCGTGTCCTTGCCGGAGTCTCGTGGCGCGGCGCGAACGGCGCGCTCCACGTTCGCTTCCTGGAACCGTTCTCCCTGGCGCCGCTTCGGGAAGGGCTCTCGCTTCCACAAGCCGCCGCGCGGCTCCAGCGCTTCTTCGACGAGCATGTCCTGGCGCATCCGTCGCAGTGGTACGAGTGGACGGCGCCGCCGCGCGCCGAGCAGCGGCGCGAGGCGGGCGCGTGAAGGCGATGGCGATCGTTCCGGCCAAGGACGCGGCATCCACGGTGGGCGACGTCGTGCGGGGAGTCCTGTCGGCGGTTCCGGGACTGGAAGTGATCGTGGTGGACGATGGTTCGGCCGACGCCACCGGCGACCGGGCGCGCGAGGCAGGGGCCCGCGTCCTGCGGCACGACGTGAATCAGGGGAAGGGTGCGGCGCTACAGACCGGGTTCGATGCGGCGCTGGCGGCAGGGGCCGACGCGGTCCTGGCCCTCGACGCCGACGGACAGCATGATCCGACATTCGCGCCGAAGCTTCTGGCCGCGCTGGCCGGGGCCGACGTCGTGGTTGGAAGCCGGAACGCCGACCGGACGGGGATGCCATGGCTTCGGAAGGCGACGAACGACGTCACATCGTGGTGGGTCTCACTGCTGGCCGGGCAGCGGATCGCAGATTCGCAGTCCGGATACCGCGCCATCGCGGCGCCGGTGCTCCGGGCCATCCGTCCCGAGAGCCGCCGCTTCGAATTCGAATCCGAGTTCCTGGTCGCGGCGGCGCGCGCGGGATTTCGTATCGGCGCGGCTCCCATCCCGACGCTCTACAATGCACCCAGCAGCCACATCCACCCCTTCCGAGACACGATCCGATTCATCCGGTTCGTGCTTCGAAACCTCTTTCGGTAGGCCATGGACATCCTTGTAACCAATGACGATGGGATCCACGCCGAGGGGCTCCGCGTGCTGGCCGAGGCGCTCCGTCCTCTGGGCGAGGTGACGATCATCGCGCCGGACCGGGAGCAAAGCGCGACCAGCCACTCCCTGACGCTCCACCGGCCGCTTCGCATCCGAAAGGTGGCCGACGGCATCCTAACGGTTGATGGAACGCCCACCGATTGCGTGCTCCTGGCGGTGCATGGGTTTCTGAAACGGAAACCCGATCTGGTCGTCTCCGGAATCAACCATGGCCCGAACATGGGGAACGACGTCTTCTACTCGGGCACGGTGGCGGCGGCGGTCGAGGGTGCGTTCCTCGGGATTCCAGCGGTGGCGCTTTCGCTGGCCACCTGGGAAACGATGGGCTTCGAGACGGCGGGCCGCGTGGCCACGAGGGTCGTGGCCGATCTGGTGCGCGTCGGCATTCCGGCGGGGAAGTGCATGAACGTGAACATTCCTCCGGTGCCGTGGGAGGAGATTCGTGGAGTGAAGATCACGCGGCTCGGATCGCGCGTCTTCCGCGACGTGGTCGTGGAGAAGACCGATCCGCGCGGGAAGAACTACTACTGGATCGGGGGCGAGGCCCCCACGTGGGAACATGATGAAGCGAGCGATTTCACGGCCGTGTCGGAACGATACGTCTCGGTGACGCCGCTCACCTTCGAACTGACGGACTACAAACGGGTCGTCGACCTGGAAGCGATAGGACTGAACCTACATGAATCGTGACGATCAGGCGGTATCGCGGCGGCGGATGGTGGAGGAGCAGCTGAAGGCGCGCGGGATTCACGACGCGCACGTGCTGCGGATCATGGCCGCCATCCCACGGCATCTCTTCATCGATCCGGCGCTCGAAGCGCGGGCCTACAGCGACCATGCGCTTCCGATCGGCGAGGAGCAGACGATTTCCCAGCCCTTCATGGTCGCGCTCATGACGCAGGCGCTCGATCTGACGGGGGATGAGAAGATTCTCGAGATCGGGACGGGGTCGGGC
>JANNMC010000090.1:0-2084 GCA_031397435.1 Candidatus Eiseniibacteriota bacterium | reverse complement strand
AGCGCCCTTTCGACGATCCGAGAACGAGCGTTGTGACAACTTCATGCCCTCTCGGTCGATCCCGCTCAGGCTCGGGCAGAGGGAAGCGCCCAATGGCCGACCAGAACGTCGCACGCGCGCGGAACCGCTTCACGTCCCGCCGGCGAGCGAAGATCCGCCACCGGGCTGCGCTTCCCGCGCAGCCAGAGCGGGCTCGCCGCGAACGAGCGAAAGCGCTCGCCGCCGCTTGGCTCGACCTTCACGACGTCCGCGCCGAAATCCGCGAGCACGGTGGTACCGACGCCGCCGACCGGGCCGCTGCTCAGGTCCAGGACGCGAATGCCGGTGAGGGGTCCTGAGTGCTGCAAGGCGCGGGGCCCCCGAGTCGGTGCGCGCGGAACGTGTTGTGCGCTCGCCGCGCGCCGTGGCTCTTGGGTAGCGCCAATCCACGATTCGCGTCGGCGAATCCCGAGGAGAACTGGCGCGTGGGCACGATCGAAGAGACTCCCGGTTCCCGCAGAAACGTGCGGATCCGCCACCGCGCGGGCGTCACGCGCGACGAGCTCACGAGGATCGCCCAGCGCATGCGGATCAACCGAGCCGCCCGGAGAAGATCAGAAACCCGAAGCACACCGCGTTGAGAGTCACGGCGATCCCGAGCCATCGCCACGCGCGCGACGCCGCGAGCTGCGGGCGCCGTCGCGTCCAGCGCCCGATCGACTGATGCGCAATCAGCAACGCGGCGTGGTAGCCCCCGTAGGCGAGGTAACGCGGCTCTAGCCCATGCCAGGCACCCATCAGCAGGAAGGTGAGCAGAAACCCCACCGCGGAGGCCCAGTAGCGATTGCCGCCGAACCAGCGGCCGCGCGTCGCCGCGATCACGAATCGCATGTAGACGTGATCGCGAAACCAGGTCGAGAGACTGATGTGCCAGCGGTTCCAGAAGTCAGCGATGTTCGTGGCCAGATACGGGCGATCGAAGTTCTCGGGACTCCGAACTCCGAACAAGCGACCGATCCCCACCGCAATCGCGCTGTAGCCCGCGAAGTCGAAGAACAAGTAGGCGCTGTAGGCGTACATGTATGCGACCACACCGAGCACGCCCTGCGCGGCCTCGAATCGAGCCACCAGGAGTTCCTGGATCAGGCCAGCGACGACGAACTTGTAGAGGAGACCTTGGAACAAACGCCCGACGCCAAAATCGAGGCGCTCGAGAAAGTCGTCTCGAGACGGAGTCGTTTCGAAGTCCGCGACAAAGCGGCGGTAGCGGTCGATCGGGCCCGAGGAGATGGTGGCAGGAAAGAACAGGTACGCGAGGTAGGCACGCGGACGTAGGGCGGGCGTCAGCCCGTCGTGGACGTGAATCAGCGCGTCGACGGCGCGAAACGTGACGTACGAGATCCCGATGAAGCCCGCGAGCGAGTCGGGCCGAAGCTGGCTCCCCAGCTTCACCGCGAAGAGAGGGGCCAAGCTGGCGGCGACGGCGAGCGCGAAGATCTGCGGCGAGCGCCGCCTCGCGCGGAAGCGAGCGAACGCAAATGCCAGCGCCAGCTGGAACGCGGCGTACGACAGAACGAGAGCGAGTTCGCTGACGCCATGACCGCCGAGCGGAATGCTGCGCGGCCCGTGGTGAACCACTGCCATCAGGCCCGCTGCCGCGAGCAGCCAACCCGAACGCGACCGGCCGGCGACGCCCAATAACAGCGCCGGCAGCGCCACCGCCAGGATCACGAGGAAGTACGGGAAATCGGTGTAGGGCAGCACGACTCGAGCTAGCGACGCAGCTCGGCCAGAGCTCGCCGGTCGACCTTGCCATTCGGCGTCATCGGGAGCCGCTCCAAGACTCGTATCCGGCGCGGCACCATGTAGCTCGGAAGCCGCGCTCCGAGCATGGCCTTGAGGCCCGTTCCAGGATCCTCTCCGGAGCGCGGCGTTTCTGCATCGAGCGCCACGAAGCCGGTCAGTGACTCAGGAGATCCCGCACGCCAGTTGACGATGACACTCCCGTGCCGTGCTGAAGTGCTGGGTGCCTAATACCGAATCGGGGAATCTCCTATGGCCAGGATCGAGCAGGCAACCCGGGGGTTCAGGCCCAGGGTGCGGGC
>JANNMC010000349.1:0-1878 GCA_031397435.1 Candidatus Eiseniibacteriota bacterium | reverse complement strand
CCACCAGCGAGCCGAGCGAGAGCACTCCGCCGGACAGGAACGCAGCGGCCACGCCGCCGATCAGCGCGAACGGCAGCGTCGCGGCGACCAGCGCGGTAAGCCGCCACGATTTGAAGTCCGCGTGCAGCACGACGAGCACGCCGGCCAGCGAGACGAGCGCGAGCCAGAACAGGCTGCGCGAGGCTTCCTGCTGCGCGCGCCACTCGCCTAGCACCTCGGCGTGGGTGCCCGCCGGGAACGCGAGCTTCGCGACGCGCGCCTCGACTACGCGCGCCACGCTGCCGAGATCGCTGCCGGGCGCGACGTTGCAGGTCACATCGATGCGGCGCGAGCCGCCCTCGCGCTTGATCTCGTTCGGGGTCGGCGCGATGAACACGTCCGCCACATCGCCGAGCGGAACCAGCACGCCGCTCGGCGTCTCGATCGGGAGGCGGCGCAGCGCATCCAGGCTGCCGCGCAGCGTCTCGGCGCCCCACACTGCGACGGCGGTCACGCGCTGCGCTTCGTAGAGCTCGCCCACGATGCGGCCCGCGATCAGCGTGTTGGCCGCGCTGCGCACCGCCGCGGGCGTCAGGCCGAGGTTCGCAGCGGCCTCGGCACGCAGGCGCACCTGCACGTGGGGCACGAGTTGTTGGGCTTCGACCTTCAGCGCGGCGACGCCGGACGCGTCCTTCAGCGCCGCGTTCACGCGCTGCGCCTCGTCGCGCAATACGCCGAGGTCGCTGCCGAAGATGCGCACGACGACTGCGCCGCTCGTTCCGGTGAGCACCTCGCGAATGCGCTCCTTCAGGTAGGTCTGCACGTCGCGATACAGGCCCGGGTAGCCGTCCACCACGCTCTGCACGCGGGCGAGCGTCTCGTCGTAGTCGACCTCCTCGGAAACGCTGATCCAGAGCTCGGTGAAGTTCGGGCCGACGACTTCATCGGCGACCTCTGCGCGTCCGATGTGCGAGCCGAGGTTGCGCACGCCCGGGATGCTGCGCAGTTCTTTGCTGACCTGAATGGTGATGCGGCGCATCGCTTCGAGCGAGGTGCCGGGCTTCTCGACCCAGTGCATTAGGAAATCGCGCTCGCGAAAAGCAGGGAGGAAATCCTGGCCGAGGAACGGCCACGCGATCGCCGCCGCGGCGAGCAAGGAGCCGATCACCGCCAGCGCCCGGCGCGGCTGCGCGATCACGCGCGGCAGCACGCGCGAGTAGTGCGCCTCGATCCAGGCGGCGAGCGGCGCTTTGCGCGCCGAGGCGCGGTCGCTGGGCAGCAGCGTCAAGCAGAGTGCGGGCGTCACCGTGAGCGCGATGATTAGGGAGGCGGCGATCGCGGTGATGTAGGCGAGCGCGAGCGGGCGGAAGAACGTGCCAGCGAGGCCTGGCAGGAAGAACACGGGCAGGAAGACGAGCACGACGATTGCGCTGGCGTAGACCACCGCGCTTCTCACTTCGAGCGAGGCGGCGAGCACGACGTCGAAGGCGCTGCGCGGCGCCGCGAGCGCGCGGTTCAGCGCGAGCCGCCGGCGCACGTTCTCGACGTCGATGATCGCGTCGTCCACTACTTCGCCGACCGCGATCACGAGGCCTGCCAGCACCATCACGTTGATCGTGCTGCCCTGCCACGCCAGCACGAGCGCGGCGGCCGCGATCGAGAGCGGCAGCGCGAGCAGGCTGATTAGGGCCGCGCGCGCATCGCGCAGGAACGCGATCAGCACGCGCACGACCATCACGGCGCCGAGCGCCATCGCGGTCGCCAGGTTCTGGATCGAGAGCTCGATGAACGTGGCCGGGCGGAAGATCGTCGAATCGAGGTCCACGTCGCCGAGACCGGGGCGCAGCGCGCTGAGCGCCGCCTCCACGCCGCGCGTCACGTCGAGCGTGTTGCCCCAGG
>JANNMC010000328.1:0-5018 GCA_031397435.1 Candidatus Eiseniibacteriota bacterium | reverse complement strand
CAACATCTTAGCCGGACCAGCCTCCGAGGCATGGCCCATGCTTTCTCTTCTCATCGAATGGAAGCGCCAAGAGGAAGGGATGGCCAGGAAGGCCAAACGGCCGCCACGGGTCCTTGAAGACCAGGCGGAAGGAAGCGAAGGGCGCCCCTGGGGCGCCAAGGGGGAACGGTTGAACGCGATCGTGGTGGCCCTCTACGTCGGTCTGGTGGTGCTCGCGGGTTCGGCCTCGATGGCCGCGGCGGGCGCTCCGGACCTTTCCGTGGGAGTGCTGCCGCTTCTCTTCTGGCTCCTGGCGAATCTACTCGGCGAGGTCCTCTGGCTGCCGGCGCCCAAGGGCCGTGGGTACCTGAGCATGGCGAACGCGGCGAACTTCGCGACGCTTCTGCTCCTCCCCGCGGCGCTCGCGGTCCTGGTGACGGCGGTGGCCGGATTCCTTGCCGACCTGATCTTCCGGCGCCGCGCCTGGTACCGGGCGCTCTTCAACGCCGGTATGTGCGCGGTCACGGTCTACGTCGCTTCCGAGGTATTTCGGCGGACCGGCGGATCGGGCGCATAGCTCGAGGCGCTCACCTCTCCGCTCAACGCGCTCCCGCTCGCCGCGGCGACCGCCGCCTACTTCCTCGTGAACACGTGGCTCGTCTCGGGCGTCATCGCGCTTCACCGCGAGCACCCGGTCTGGACCGTCTGGCGCGAGAGCTTCGGTTTCGCCTACGAATTGGTGGGGGTCGTCGTCCTCCACCTGCTCGGATTCGTCTTCGCGGCGCTCTTCCACGCGTGGGGCTACATGAGCGCCTTCGTCGCCGTCTTCGTGACCTACTTCATCCGGGACGCCTACGTGCGCTACACCGCCGACACCATCAGCCGCCCCACGGCTTCGGCGAAGGCGTCGGCACGCAAGGTCCCTTCGGTGAATACCCCGTGACGGGTCGGTAGTCCGAGAGGCTACCTCTCGTCATCGCGGCGCCGGCGCCACCCCTTCTCGCCGGCGCCGCTTCCATTTCAACACCGCGGCGACTCGCTTTCCGCGCGGGAGTCCCCCGTTGCGCACCTCCCTGCCCGGGGCTAAACTCATCCCTTCACACACCAATCACGCGCTTTGCGCGTTACCCTGGGAGGGGTCATGGAGAAGTTCGACGGCGTCGATTTCATGGAGATCGACAGCCTCTTCAGCGAAGAAGAAATCCTCATCCGCGACACGGCTCGGAAGTTCGTCCAGGACCGGTTGATGCCGATCATCGAGAAGCACCATCGCGACGCGACCTTCCCGAGTCATCTGATCCCGGAGATCGGCGAGCTCGGGTTCCTCGGCGCGAACCTCGAGGGCTACGGCTGCGCTGGCCTCAGCAACACCGCCTACGGGCTCATCATGCAGGAACTGGAACGGGGCGACAGCGGCTTCCGCTCCTTCGTTTCCGTGCAGGGCGCGCTCTGCATGTGGCCGATCTACGAGTACGGCACGGAAGAGCAGAAGCAGAAGTACCTGCCGAAGATGGCCACCGGCGAACTGATCGGCTGCTTCGGCCTCACCGAGGCGGATTTCGGCAGCAATCCGAGCGGCATGCTCACGACGGCGCGGAAGGACGGCGACTCCTACATCCTGAACGGCAGCAAGATGTGGATCACGAACGGCGGTGTGGCCGACGTCGCGATCGTCTGGGCCAGGCTCGATGGCCGCATTCGCGGCTTCCTGGTGGACCGCGGAACTCCCGGCTATTCCACGTCGGACATTCACGGAAAGTGGTCGCTCCGCGCTTCGGTGACCTCGGAGCTGTCGTTCCAGGACTGCAAGATTCCCGCGGCGAATCTCCTCCCGAAAGCGGAAGGGCTGAAGGGCCCGCTCGGCTGCCTGAACCAAGCGCGCTACGGCATTGCGTGGGGCGGCATCGGCGCGGCCATGGCCTGCTACCACGAGGCGCTAAGCTACTCCAAGACGCGCATCCAGTTCGACCGCCCCATCGCCGGGTTCCAGATGGTCCAGGAGAAGCTGGCGTGGATGATCCGCGAGATCACGAAGGGACAGCTTTTGGTGCTTCAGCTGGGGCGGATGAAGGATCAGGGGAAGGCCAAGCCGCACCACGTCTCGCTCGGCAAGATGAACAACGTGCAGGTGGGGCTCCAGTGCGCGCGGCTGGCACGGGAGATCCTAGGTGCGAACGGAATCACCGACGAATACCAGTGCGGGCGCCACATGTGCAATCTCGAGTCGGTCTACACGTACGAGGGAACGCACGACATCCACACGCTCATCATCGGCGAGGCGGTCACCGGGATCCCCGCCTACAAGTAGTCCCTGCGGAGGCGGCGGCTACGGCCGCCGCTTCCCCGCGAGGGAATATCGCGGTTCCGGAAGCTTGAAGATCGCCAGGTAGACCGACACGAGCCCGAGCGCCAGCGATCCCGCCGCCACCGGAACGAATCCGACGGCGTCGATGAGCGGCCCGCAGAGCGCCGCGCCGACGACGAGCACCGGAGTAGCGATGGCCGGCACAAGCGCGATGTAGGACGTGTTGTCCTCGTGCGGCGAGTAGGACATCGACAGGTTGTACATGGCCATCCGGTCGCTGACGATGTAGATACCCAGGGCGAACGCCGTCACGTAGTACCACGACGGCGTGGCGCCCAGGATGGCGGTCGCGAGCCCCACCGAGAACGCCACGGTGGAGATGACCGAGACCTTCGCGTAGCCATAGCGATCCCCGATGGCCCCCGACAGCAGACTCCCGAGCATGTTCCCCGCCATGCAGACCGCGGTGTAGATCGCCGAGTCTTTTGCCTCCAGCGCGAACCGCTTCTCC
Organism: Candidatus Eiseniibacteriota bacterium; assembly: GCA_031397435.1. GTDB lineage: Bacteria > Eisenbacteria > RBG-16-71-46 > SZUA-252 > SZUA-252 > SZUA-252. The sequence continues at coordinate 2,223 of JANNMC010000328.1, read as the reverse complement.
GCCCAGATGGGGTAGAAGGCGGTGAGGACCGGCCATCCCGCGCCCAGCATGTAGATCGCGAGGTAGGTCCGAATTCCGCCGCGGTCCGCCAGGATTTCACGGGTGTGCCGCACGATTCCCCGGAGCGGATCCTCCTCCTCCGCGATGGCGCCGGGCTCCTCGACGACGGGCGCGAAGAAGATCCCGCCGATCGCCATCGCGGCGCCGGTGATCGCGAATCCGATCCCGTAGTTTGCCGGGAACGGCGCGCCGCCGCCGATGATCTTGCTCGCCACCCAGCCACCGACCGCGCTCATCATCGTCTGAAAGAAGAAGAGCATGCCGAACGAGCGGGCTCGCAGTTCCGGGCGCGACACTTTTCCGATGAAGTTGATCCAGACCGGGATGAGGAGTCCCATCCAGATCCACGAGAGCCCCCAGCCCACCAGGAGAACCGCGATGTCCACCGAGGGAGAGAGGCGGGGGCCCCACACGAACCAGGCCGCCGTGAGGAGCCAGGGAATGGCGGTGACGACGTGGGCCACGATCACGAAGCGCTTCCGGTAAACCAACCGCCCCGTGAAGTGGGCCGCGAAGATCCCGGGAATGCCGGTGGCGATCAGAAAGAGAACGGGGAGCGCGCTGACCGTGCTGTTGGAAGCGCCGAGGTGGGTTAGAAAGACGGGGAGAATCGCGATGTTGGAGATGAGCGCGAGCCCCACCCCCCAGAAGATCTCCACAGCGAAGATCCAGCCGAGGTTTTTCCAGTGACGGTCGAGCGGGAGGGTCATTCGCGCTTCTTCGCCTTCGCTGCCTTGATCTGCTCCCATCGCTCGAGCAGCGTCTTCTCGACGCCTCGCGCGACGCCGCGCCAGTAGACCGGTGTTCCCATCTCGTCGGGAAAGTAGCGCTGCGCGTCGATGGCGTCGTCGGCCTCGTGCGCGTATGTGTACCCCTCGCCGTAGCCCAGTTCCTTCATCAGCTTCGTGGGGGCATTCCGGATATGAAGCGGCACCGGATAGGGCGGTTTCTCCATCGCGTCGCGCGCCGCCGCCTTGTAGGCGAGGTAGATCGAGTTGCTCTTGGGTGCGAGCGCCAGGTAGACGACGAGTTCGGCGAGCGCCGTGTTGCACTCGGGCATTCCGAGGAAGTGGACCGCCTCCTTCGCGGCGATCGAGAGACGGAGCGCCCCCGGATCGGCCAGGCCGACATCCTCCGACGCGAATCGAACCAGGCGGCGTACCACGAACATCGGATCCTCTCCAGCCTCCAGCATCCGCGCCAGCCAGTAGAGCCCCGCGTCCGGATCGCTTCCCCGGAGACATTTGTGGAGCGCGGAGACGGTGTTGTAGTGCTCTTCCCCGACGCGGTCATAGGGAAGCGAGCGCCTCTGGGCCGCCTCGCGCACGTCTACTTCCGTCAGTTCCGGTGGCGTGCGCCGCCGCGCCATACCTGCCGCGATCTCCAACGTCGTGAGCGCCACGCGGGCGTCCCCGCCGGCGAGCGACGCGATGGCGCGGACCACGTCGGGCGTGGCCGAAAGCCCCGTCCCACCCAGGCCCCGCTCCACGTCTGACAACGCGCGATCCAGGATGCGCGCGATCGCCGCTTCGTCGAGAAGATCGAGCACGATGACTTTTAGCCGCGAGAGGAGCGCGTTGTTCACTTCGAAAGACGGATTCTCGGTCGTCGCGCCGACGAGCACGATCGTTCCATCCTCCACATGCGGGAGAAAGGCGTCCTGCTGGGCCTTGTTGAACCGATGGATCTCGTCGACGAAGAGGATGGTCGACTTCCCGCTGACCATGCGCGCGGCGCGGGCGCGTTCGATCGTCTCGCGGACTTCCTTCACGCCGGAGGTGACGGCGCTGAACTGAACGAACGTGGCGCCGCTCGCCTCCGCCAGAAGCCGGGCCACCGTCGTCTTGCCGCAGCCCGGGGGCCCCCAGAAGATGAGCGAGGGGATGGCGCCGGACGCGATGGCGTGTCGAAGGAGCGACTCGGGCCCAAGGAGGCGATCGCCCCCCTCGAATTCATCGAGAGTGCGCGGTCTCATACGCTCGGCTAGTGGAGCTTTGGCGGCGGTGCGCGGCCTTCCCTCCGGGCCAGTGCCTTCCTTGCCGAAGAGATCGAGCGACTCACCCATGGGACGGAGCGCTACCGGACTTTCTCGCGCTCTCGCTCTCGCTCCACTTCGACGAAGGGCACGTCCTCGGCGAGGGCAGGATCGATGCGCGGCGTACG
>JANNMC010000322.1:0-10004 GCA_031397435.1 Candidatus Eiseniibacteriota bacterium | reverse complement strand
TGGAGATCGGGGGCGCTCTCCGGAAGCGCCCGGAGGAGCCACGGCCCGCTGATGACCATTCCGAGCCGGCCCTTCCCAAACGCTTGCTCGTGCATCTCCTGGCTGTCGAGGAGCGAGTAGGGCTTCAGCGAAAGATAGAAGCGGAGCGCCGCCACGTTCGCGGGGCTCGCCATCACGCTGGCCGTCTCCGTGGAATCGAGAATGTCGCCGCCGTTTCCCCAGGCGAACGGCATGAACTTCTTGAAGAGGACCTCGCGCTCCCCCGAGTTCATGCCGAAGCCCTTCGCGTCCGGAACCCGCTCGGTGATGGCGCGGGCGGCGCGGAGGAGATCGGCCCACGTCTCGGGCGGCTTCGTGGGATCGAGTCCCGCGCGGCGGAACAGATCGTCATTCAGGATTAGGGCGCGCGTGCCAATCATCCAGGGATACGCGTAGACGCGACCGCGATACGTGGCGATCTCCCAGCCGGCCAGGCTATCGCGGAGCGGGGCGGATCCGTCGGTCAGATCGAGGAGCGTGCTGTCGGCGACCAGCCCCGGGAGAAACGTGGAGCCGAGTTCGCAGAGATCGGGAGGACGGCCGGCGGCAATGGCGGTCACGATCTTCTCCCGCCCACTTTGCCAGGTGAGTTGCTCCACCACGACCTTCACGCCCGGATTCTCGGCCTCGAAGCGCGTCACGATCGGCTGGATGGCCGGGAGCGGCGAGAACTGCCAGAAGACGACGGTGCGGCCTTCCGTGGGCTTCTTCCCGCAGCCGGAAAACGCGAAGAGCGCCGCCGTAAGCAGCGTGACAGCTACCCCTCGATGGCCTGGCGTACCCATCCGTGGGCCTTTCTGAGACGCCGGACGGCCTCCGCGCGAGTGACATCGGCGCGGCGCATCACGATCGCCACCTTGAGAACGCCGTCGGCGCGGCGGAGGGCCGGCATCGCCTCCTCGTAGCGCGCTCCGGTCGCTTCCATGAAGACGCGCTTTGTCCGCTCCTCCAGCTTTCGGCTGGCGGTGCGGAGATCGACCATCAGATTCTCGTACGCCTTCCCCATCCGGATCATCGTCGCGGTGGAGAGCATGTTTAGCACCAGTTTCTGCGCCGTCCCCGCCTTCATCCGTGTCGAGCCGGTCAGGATCTCTGGCCCCACGCGCGGGGCGATCACCACGTCGCACGCGAGCTTGCCGGCGGACGCAGGGTTCGCGGTCACGGCAATGGTTACGGCGCCGATCCTTCGTCCGTAGGCGATCGCACCGATCGGATAGGGCGTGCGCCGGCTAGCCATGATGCCAACGATCACGTCGTTCGGGCCGGCCTTCTTCTTCCGGAGCGCCGCGACGGAGGCCTTGGCGTCGTCCTCCGCCCCCTCGACCGAGCGGACCAGGGCGCGTCGCCCTCCCGCGATGATTCCCTGCACGAGCGTGCGTGGCGTTCCGAACGTGGGGGGGCACTCGGCGGCGTCGAGGACGCCGAGGCGGCCGCTGGTTCCGGCGCCGACGTAGAAGATCCGCCCGCCCCGCTCCAACCGCTCCACGATGAGATCGACCGCCTTCGCGATCCGGGGCAATTCGCGCTGGATGGCGCGCGGAACACCGGCGTCTTCCTGGTTCATCAGGCGGAGCACCTGGGGCGTAGTCATCTGGTCGAGTCGGCGTGAACGGGGATTCCGCTGCTCCGTCACGAGCGTCGCGAGTTCGCGAAAGATGGTCTTGCCGCTGCGGCGGTCGGTCACCGGGTTCGGATCATCCGTCCGTCGTGGTCGGCCGTTCGCCCGGTCGGATCGGTCGCGCGGAGTCGGAAGAGATAGACTCCGTTCGCGGTGTCGTGCCCCTGCGAGTCGCGTCCATCCCAGCAGAATACGTTGAGGCCGGCGGCTCCGGGGAGCTGGATCGACGCGACACGCCGTCCCGAAACGGTGTAGAACTGAATCTCGACGCGCGTGGCGGGCGCGCTCAACTCGTACTGGAAGATCGAGCCGCCGCAGCCAGCGCCCTGCCGGCGCGGATCGACGACCGCGACGCCGCGAAGCGTGAACTGCGAACTGATCTGGAACGTGGCGTCATCCAGCCCCGCCGTTCGTCCGCCGATGGCGAGTTGGAGGCGCCGCTGCCCCGGGCCCCGGTCGCCAGCCAGACTCTCCATCGCCCACCGGCGGCCCGTCGCGTCGAGCGACGTCGCCGCGCCGGAGATGGCGATTCCATCGAGTAGGAGGGTGAGGGAGTCGGCCGTGAGCGGAACCGGCGACGTCACTTCCGCCCGCAAGAGCGCGCTGCTCTCCACGAAGACGCCGTCGATGATCTCGACGCCGTTCGCGAAGTAGCGGATCGGCGTGCGCACGGCCAGCGGGAATTCCTGAACGCGACCGCTGTAGTCGGTCGCCTGTACCAGGAGATCGTAGTTTCCCACGCGGGGACGAACGTTGCCGGTCAGCACCGCCTGCCGTGACGTGTCGGAGAAGACGACCGTGAAGCGCGTGGAATCTAACGGCGTGGTGGTATTCGTGGCCAGGTCGCGTTCCGCCATGACAAGCCGCGTCACCGCTTCCTCGTCCCGGACCTTCACCTGAAGCGCCAGGCTGTCGGTCGGCGAGTCGCTGGTGAGCGAGGCCCCGGGGGCGACGGCGTTCCCGTCGAGCGTCACCTCGAAGACACGCGGCGGCAGCGCGTCCATCTGGGTCATCGGGTCGCCCAAAAGATTGATAGTGCGCGTCATCACCTGCTGAAGGAACGACGTCGATGCGTTCTCGACCGCCGCCTGCATCAAGACCTCTCCCAGGATCCATCGAGCGCGCCGAGAGCCGCCGGCGTCGATGACCGAGGGAGGAGTGCCGTAGAAGGCCTTCGCGACCAGTTGGTTGTACGCCGCGTTCGTCTCGAGGACCTCGTAGGCGCTGCTCCCGAGCGAGGCGATGGCGCCGCGGTCGGGGAGATTGAACCAGAGCTCGCCGATCGCGTCGGTGCTGTCGAGAGAACCGTCGCCCAGCGGGCCGTCGGCGAACTGATTGGCGTGGCATCCCCAGACCATCAGGAACGACGGCCGGTTCACGTTCGCGATGTCGGCCACGTCTCCCGAATAGCGGCAGAAGCGGGGGCCGCAGAAGATGAGTTCATGCGCGATGAGGTAGCGATTGGCGTGCGCCTGGACGTTCAGGATGAGCGCGCCGCCCGCCACGCGGTTCTGGAATGCCTGGGCGCCGTTCGTCGTCCCCCTCAATCCTTCCTGCACGCAGCCGATGTCGCGGCACGTCGCGCCCTGAGCGCTGGGACAGGGAACGCCGAGTGGATCGGTGTACGTCGCCAGGCGAAACTGTTCAGTCTCGATGTCCGCCGTCGCGGAGTTCGTCTCGGTCAGGTTCTCGATCGCCTGATTCGCGTCGGCAAAGGCCTGCTCGGCCGGCTGATCGCAGTACGCCGCCGAGAAGAAGATGCTGGAGGAGTAGCGATCGTCCGATACGAGCAGCTGCTTCCCTCTCCACGTCTCGGTGGGAAGGAACGTCTCGTACTGGATCAGTTTCGTGACGAACTGATCGAGTTCCGCGGCGCTGCTCGAGGGGACACGTCCCAGTGCCAGGCGGGGCGCCAGATCGCCGTCCAGCGGAACGACATGCTCCAGTCCCAGGGAGTAGTACGAGTCGTTCGCCACGAGTTCGCGTCCCTGCGGTCCGAAGATTTCTTCGAACTTCAGATAGGTGGGAATCCAATCGGCCCCCGAAGTTGGGAGCGAGGCCTTGTGGTCCATGCTGGCGTCGCCCGCCAGGACAACGTAGAGCGGCGGCGTGGTCCAGGTCAGGTAGGCGTGCCGGAGATAGCGGCGGATCGCGTGGGGCGATTTGATCCCGCCGTTGAACTCGTCGTAAATGTCCTGCACGTCGGCGACCTCAACCACGTAGCCCTTGGAGCGCCGGTAGTCGGCCAGACGCGCCGCCGGAACGGCGAACGCGGACGGCGTGATCACGATCGAGCGCGCCAACTTTCCCGTGGTGAAAACGCTCGGTACCCGAAGCACGGACGGCGTGTCGGCCGCCACCTGCCCCGCGGGAATCGACGGTTCGCCTCCCGCGGCGAACGCCACGAACGAACGCGCTCCCCCGCTCGCGTCGCAGCGGAAGACGGCCTGGAAGCCGCCGCCCGATGGCGAGACGAGCACTCCGGTGACGCGCGCCGCGACGGTCGGATTCGTGACGTCGTGGATCTCCACGTTCGCGTTGGTGAACCCGGTCACGGTGAGTTCACAGACGGCCGCGGTCGTGCCAGAGTTGAACTTCAGATAGTTCGAACGCGCCACGAACCGGCGCGGGTAGGTCGCCTCGATGACGTCCAGCCAGGCGGCGCTGCCGCCGATGAAGGCACTCGAACCCGGCCCCTGGCGCGTTCCCTCGTGCCGGTAGGTATTCACGCCGGCGCCGATGTGGCTGCTCGGAACGGTGAAGCCGGTGTCGAGGAGGAATACTTCCTGCCCGACGAAGATGAATCCGTTCGCCAGCGTATCGGGGGGGCCCGCCGATCCCTGGAAGAAGATTCCGAGGCGATGCGTCGAACCGGTCTGCCCCTGATACCGGGCACGGAACCGGGTGGGCGCGCCGGCTGGCTCCGCATCCACGAGCGGCAGCGTCGTCGAAAAATCCTCCACGCTCAACTCGCTTCGGCCGTTCGTCCAGAAGAGGTAGGGGATGTTTTCAGGTGGCGATGCCGAGAACTGATCGGGGGCCGACAGGATGAGATTGTCCTGCTCCAGCCTGGCGACGTCGTAGAACCAGGTAGGCGTCGCCGGCGTTGGCGCCGGGTTCGTGCCATCGATGGTCCCCGGGACGAGGGCATCGGCGGAGGTCCAGGTGAGCCAGGCTGCGTTCGCGTCGGAGTAGCGGTTCTCGATCGAGCCCACGCCGACACGATCGCGCAGCGAGCGGAAGTTGAAGGCGATGGCATCGCCCGCATCAAAGGTACCGTTGGAATTCGCGTCCCGTGCCATGACCGGAATCGGGCTAGCGGTGGCGCTGTCCCCGGCATCGTTGTAGCCGCGCTCCCAGACGCCGATCTTCGCGATGGCGATCCCCGGCGGAAAACCGGCCCCCGCCAGCGTGGCATGGGAAACGGAGACCCAACCGCTCTGAGTCACCGAGATACGGAACTCGGGGTTCCCGTCCAGGAGGCGCCGCGCCCCCGGTGCACGTGGGATGTCGCGCGGTCGCCGCGGAAAACGCTGAGCGCTCGCGTGGTTGAGGACAAGCCGGCTCTGGATCCGGCGCCACGAGTCCGTATCGCTACCCGGGCGTCCCGGCATACGAAGCGCGGCCTCCCGATCGGTGGCTGGAACAAAATCGACTTGAAGCACCAGGCGGCGAATCACGCGGTAGGAGCGAGTCGCCGGATTCCATCGGATGGGGGCCACGCGTACCGGGACCATCCAGAGTTCACCGACCGCGTTCCCCGCGCCCAGGATCGCGGCCGATTCGGGGTAGGGCCGCACTCCGGAGTAGATAGCCGGTTCCGGCGCGTAGCGATAGTCGCTCTTCGGTCCTGCTTCCGGATCGTCGGCGATGATCCGCTCGAACACGACCGGAGCGGGTGGAATTCCGGGCCGATCGTCGGCTTCCTCGATCTCCACGCGCAACAGGGGTGTCATTCCGTCGGGTATCGCAATCTGCAGGAGCGCAGTCGGAAGCGCGGGACGGCCGGGCGGCTCGATCATCACCGCGCCGTCCAGACGGACGCGCTCGAATCGCTCCGCGCCGACGGAGATCGTGTCCCACCGCGCCTGGCCGGCGCGATACTCGAGTCGCACTCCCCGCTGGTCTTCGCTCAAAACCCGCACCGAGCGAGTGGTGCGAACGGCCTCCGCGTCGGCTAGCGACGGAAGCGACGACGCCGTCACGAATAGTGCGAACGCCGATAGGGCGGCACGGCGGCAGACTCCGAGCCAGGCGGTGATGCGGCGATTCCTGAAGTGAACGCGATGCGTCTGAATGGCCATCCTCCTTCGAGGGAGCGCGCCGCAATGGGGCAACCGAGGCGAATTGTAGGAACCGGCCCGATGGGGCGTCAAGGCAACTCCTCCGGAAATACAAGCGGCGCCGAGGTTTGACACCGGTTTAGGGCGGGTGCTAGGCTTTCTCGCACCCCGATGCGTCCATCAGCGAAGGTGTTTACCCACCCGACGAGGAGCCGACCGATGAAAACGTGGGGAGCCGCTGCGCTCCTGGCCCTCCTGGTCGCCTCGATCACGCTCGCGGACAGCCCGGTCCGCGCGTCGCCACGCGAACGAATCTACATCCTCGGATTCGACGGGATGGACTTCGCCATGACGGAGCGCCTTCTGGCCGCGGGGAAACTCCCGAATCTCGCCTGGATGAAGGAGCACGGCGCCATGCGGCGCCTGGAGACGACGAATCCGGCACAGTCGCCGGTCGCCTGGTCCACCTTCTCGACCGGCATGAATCCAGGCAAGACCCGGATCTACGACTTCCTCCGTCGGAATCCCAAGACGTACTACCCCGACTTCTCGACAGTCACGGTCCAGCGCGGCCGCTTCGCGTTCGGCTTCCTCCCGACGCGCGCGCCCAAGGTGACGAACAACCGGAAGGGCACCACGTTCTGGGCTCTGGCGGCCGCCAAGGGGATCAAGGCGACGATCCTCCAGGCACCGATCAACTTTCCCCCCGAACCCCTTCCTCACGGCGTACTCCTCTCCGGGCTTGGGGTTCCCGACATTCGGGGAACCATGGGGACCTTCTCCTACTGGGCCACGGATGCCACGAACGCCGGCGACACGGAGATGGGCGGGAAGATCGCGCGCCTCAAGGTGGACGCCACGGGCCGGGCTCGTTCCGTCGTCCATGGGCCGCGAAACCCGCTGGCGGAGCGCGACGCCGAGGGGCGGATCCCGGACCTGACGATCCCGATCGAGTTTCAGCGGGTGAAGGGGCGCGTCCCCGCGGTCCGCATCTCGCTCCAGGGAAAGGTGAGCGTCGTGCGGCAAGGGGACTGGAGCGACTGGTACACCATCCGCTTCACGGTGGCGCCGCTCGTGACGCTCCGCGGCATCGCCCGCTTCCACGTGGTAGAGGCGTCACCGGAAATCCGCGTCTATCTCTCCCCGATCTCCCTCGATCCGCGGAAGCCGGCCATCCCCATCAGCCAGCCGCCCGCCTACAGCGCCCAGGTGGCACGACGAATCGGGCTCTACAAGACGCTCGGATGGCCCGAGGACACCTGGGCCCTGAACGAGGAGAAGATCGACGAGCGGATCTTCCTCGAGGATCTGCACGGCACCTTCAATCGCCAACGTGACGTCGTCTTCGACGCACTCCGCCACACCGATCCCGAACTCTTCGTCACCGTGTTCCAGTCGACCGACAAGATCCAGCACATGTTCTGGCGGCTCATCGATCCCAAGCACCCCATGTACAACCGCCGCCTCGCGCAGCAGTACGGCGGCGAGATCGACCGGGTCTACATGCGGGCCGACTCGCTCGCGGGGGAGTTCCTGGCGAGGGCGCGGCGCGACGGCGGCACCGTGATGGTCGTCTCCGATCACGGCTTCTCGTCGTTCCGGAAGGCGGTCAACATCAACACCTGGCTGGTCCGAAACGGCTACATGACGCTCTCGAAGATCGATCCGGTAAGGGACCGTAATCTCGAGGACCTCTTCGGGCGCGGAACCTTCTGGCCCAATGTCGACTGGTCGAAGACGCGCGCCTACGCGCTCGCTCTCGGTCAGATCTACGTGAATCTCAAGGGACGCGAGCGGGACGGCGTCGTCACGCCGGGCGCGGAGTACGAGGCGGTGCGGAGCGAGTTGATGGCGAAGTTCGCCACGCTCCGCGATCCCGATACGGGCGAGCCGATCGTGCGGCGAATGTTCAAACGCGAGGAGATCTTCAAGGGCCCCTACTTCGGCGAGGCGCCCGATCTGGTCGTCGGCTTCCACGAGGGATATCGCGTCTCGTGGCAGACCTCCCTGGGCGGCATCCCCCCCGAGATCGTGGAGCCGAACGAGCGGCGCTGGAGCGCCGATCACTGTTCGGTCGATCCCGATCTGGTCCCCGGCGTCTTTTTCTGCAACCGCCCCGTCACGCGCGAGACGGCCCGCATCGAGGACATCGCCCCGACCGTGCTCCGGAAACTCGGGATCGCGCCTCCCGCGGACATGGACGGCCGCGACCTCGGCGTCCAATGATCGAACGCTGGCGCCTCTACTGGGAGCTGGCCCGCCCGTTCACGCTCATCGCCCCCGCCCTCGGGATGTTCACCGGGAGCGTCATCGCCCTCGGGGCCCCGCCCAGCGTCCCGCTGACCGCCTGGGTCGTCGTGAAGGTGGCCTGCGGCACGCTAATGGCCGCTGTTCTCAACGCCGCCTCGAACACGCTGAATCAGGTGACCGATCTGGAAGCCGATCGAATCAACAAGCCGAACCGCCCCATTCCCGCGGGCCGCATCGGCGCCGCCGAGGCGGTCCAGGCCGCGGGCGTGTTGTACGTCTGCGCGTTCCTGCTGGCCGCCGTGGCGGGCATCCAGTGCGTCTGGTTGGCGGGGATCGCGGCGCTCCTGACGGTGCTCTATTCGGCTCCGCCGTTCCGCCTGAAGGCGGTTCCCTACCTGGCGAACGTTGTCATCGCCGTGCCGCGCGGCGTGCTGCTGAAGGTGGCGGGATGGTCGTGCGTCCGTGACTTCGGGCGTGCCGAGCCGTGGTACATCGGGCTCATCTTCGGACTCTTTCTCCTGGGAGCTACCACGACGAAGGATTTCGCGGATGCCCGGGGCGATGCTGCCGCCGGCTACCGGACGCTTCCGGTGGTGCTGGGACCCAAGCGGGCGGCCTGGCTCATCTCGCCCTTCCTCGTCCTGCCGTTTCTGCTGATCCCCTACGGAATCCACGCGGGCCTGCTGACCGGGAGCGTCCCCCTGCTCTACGCGCTGACGGCTCTCCTGGCGGTCTGGGGGGCTTATGTCGTCCGCCTCATGGTCCGAAATCCCGACGACCTGGCGCGAACCGAGAACCACCCCTCCTGGACCCACATGTACGTGATGATGTTCGTGGCGCAGATCGGCTTCGCGCTCGCGTACGTGGTGCCGGGCCGCTCCTAGCCTCCTCCCGGACGCGCGAAGGGCGCGCCGGGAAACCCCGACACGCCCTTTCGCTATCTCCATCGCTCCCCACCGGGAACGACGTTCTCGTGCGCCCCTGGATCCTTCTACGTCAACGCGGTTCGTCCACGCGCCGGAGAGGACGCGCAACGTCGCGCATGTTCTGCGGCCGGTGGAGGGGGGGAACCCGAGCCGCGCATGACGTAAATCTTACGGGTTGTTGGGCGAGTCGCAGTCGTGGCCGACGTGAGCGTTGATCGTATTGAAATCGGTCGCCGTCACGGAGCCGCTATAGTCGAAATCGCGCCAGTAGCTGATCGCATTGTTCACGCCGATACCATTCGCAACGCCATTGAAGTCCGTGGCCGTCACGGTTTCACCCTGGTTCGCCGCCGCGGTCAATCCACCCGTCCAGTCAAAGCTCTTGATCCGAAGCGAGTAGGTCCCGTTCGCCGAAGCCGACGTCAAACGTCCGCTCAGCTGGAAACCCAACACGTACACCGGAAGCGCCGTGTCGTAGTGACCCCACTTCCGGTTGCCGCTCCGAAGGTACACGCCAGGCGTATTCACGTCGGCACCGCCGAACGTGATGTACGTCGTCCCGTTCACGTCCGTCGGCGCGTCAGCTGCCACGCAACGAAGATCCGGGCACAGCGGAGCCGTATTCCACGTCGCGTTCGAAATCACCGAGTCGGCGCCCGTGCCGCTAAAGCCCTGCGCGGACGTGCCACCGTTGAAAAGAACGCAAATGTCCGCTGCCGCGATATTCGGAATCGGATTGTTGTTCACGTCGCGAACCGTAACCTTGACGCGAGCGCTGTTCGGAAGGCTCGCACCGCCGTCATTGTTCGGACACATCCGGAAGAAACGAGACGCCAACGTTCCCTCCGCCGGGGATGCCACCGTACCCGACTGCGGAACGTAGAACGA
>JANNMC010000292.1:0-1700 GCA_031397435.1 Candidatus Eiseniibacteriota bacterium | reverse complement strand
CGTCCCGTGGCGAACAGAAGACATCCTGGGCAGGTTGTGTGCCTGAAAGAGGTCGGCGCAGCGCGGATGGAAGTCCTTCTGCGCCAATGGAGTTGGCACCAAAGCTGTTTGCCTCGTGACGAGAAGTCGCGTCGAATTGTTGACAGCGTCAACTTACTTGAGCTGTAACCCTCTGTTATAAATTGAGTTGACAAAACTTAGCTGGCGGGATAGTATCCGTCAGTCCGTTCCCACTTGAGAGCCCAGCCGAGGTAGCCATGGTCAGAGGTCTTGCCCAGGCAGTACTACGCCCGCGCACTCTCCGCCGTCGGATGACATCCGCCGGCCAGCTCGAAGTACGTCTTTCCCCGATCCCGCACCGACGAGAGGCCGGCCTCATCGTGTCCCCCCCGAATCGTCCCCTCACGCTTCGCGCTGCCGGTTCAAGGAATGAGGCCGAAACGCAATGAAGACCACGCCGAGAAGAAGTTCCACGCCGATTTGGTTGCTGCTCGCGCTCGTGCTAAGCGTCGCCGTGGTAGCGACGTCCATTAGCCCGGGCAATGCGGTGGCAAGGACACGCCCGGTGAACTCGGAGCCGTTGGCGGGGGATCCGGATACTCCCGAGGCCCCCTATTCGGGCGGTTCAAAGAACGTTCGAGTGGCTACCGCAGCGACAGATCGCTCGACGGTTAGCGCTGACGCCGCGTACAAGCTTCAGGGGATTACGATCTATCGATACGCTTCACTGGCAGCTTACTGGTCGGTTCGACTTCGAGGACTTTAGGAATGCCTGAAAGACCCCGAGACCTCAAAGCCGAACTTGAAGGACTCGCCACAGAAGGACGCGTGGACGAGATCTTGGCACGCTACGATTCCTCCGTTCTAGAACGCGTGGCTAGGTCCGACCAGGAGGCGATCGAAGTCCTCGACACCTTCTGCCGGACTGTTGCCAGATTCGAACGGTGGGGGAGTCTTGCAGAATCCGCACGGGGATTGATTGCAGCGCTTGGGTTGGGTGCACCCGGAGGAATCCGAGCTGTACTTCACTCTTGGCTCAGCGTTGCACTCATGCGGTCCGGCGAGTATCGACTTGCAGAGGAGCATTCGAGAGCTGCGCTTCACATCGCATTGTGGGAGCTGAAGGACGTATTTGCCGCACTACGACAGAGGCGACGGCTCGCCCTTCTACTCAAGAATCTTGGCCTACTGAAGGAGTCGGCCCGGGAACTGCGGAAAGCAGTTGATGATGCAGACGAAGCAGGAGCCGACTTCGAAGCGGGCACACTGCGGAAGAATCTAGCAATTACGCTGATTAAGCTCGGCGACTATTCTAGCTCGGCGCAACTCGTCTCTGACGCGCGCCCGATCATTTTGCAGTTCGGTGAAGACATACACCGTATTCGGCTGATTCTCGTCGACGCAAATCTTTGCCGGATTACTGGCCGACTTTCGCACTCACTAGAGCTTTTGCAGGGCGCACTTGTCTCGCTTCTCGCGCTGCAGACTCCCCGCGAAGAAGCCATCTGCCTCGAGTACCTTGGCGATTGCCACCTCGCTCAGAAGAACTACAAGAAGGCGCTCGAACTCTACCAAGCAGCTCAGGCCATTGCTGAGGCTACGGCTCCCAAGGGCGATCTCATCCCCGAACTCGGGCACCGACTGGGCGAGTGCCTCGTCCACCTCGGCGATGCAAATGCTGCTGTCCTTGCCTGCGAGCG
>JANNMC010000279.1:0-6068 GCA_031397435.1 Candidatus Eiseniibacteriota bacterium | reverse complement strand
CGTGCCGAAGCCGCACACGCCGTTCCAGTGGGAAGTCCAGGACGACATGGCGACCCTCTGGAAGAAGATCGATCGGCTGAAGCAGAGCTTCCGCGGCATGAACAACGTGCGGCTCAAGTGGCGCGATCCGAAAACCACGCTTCTCGAGGGAGTCTTCGCTCGCGGCGACGCACGGACGGCGGACGCCCTGGAGGCTGCCTGGCGGCTGGGCGCGCGCTTCGACGGCTGGTCGGAGTGCTTCGACTTCGACCTCTGGATGCGCGCGTTCGAGCAGGTCGGCATCGATCCAAACGTCTATCTTCGCCCGCGCGACCTCGACGAACAGCTCCCGTGGGATCACATCCGCACGCCTGTCGTGAAGAAGTTCCTGCTGGCCGAGCGCGGGAAGGCCTATGCCGCGGCGCTGACGCCCGATTGCCGCGACCACGCCTGCTACCGTTGCGGGGCGCCCTGCTTCACGCCGAAAGCTCGTGAAGGCCGGCGCGTATCGCTTCAGATGGCGCCGGGCCAGGGGAAGGATCCGGACTCGCTGGCGTTCGCCATTCCGGCAGACATCACGACCGAGGAAATCCGCGCCCGAATGATCGAACTGAAGTCGGCGCCGATCGCCGGGCTCAAGGCGGTACCTGCGGCCAAGGAAGTCGGGGAAGAAGCCGTCTCCAACGGTCAGGGCAACGGCCACGGAAATGGAAATGGCAACGGCAACGGTAGCGCGATGAGTCCACCGGTCGCCGAGACCGGAGAGAGCCTCGTCTCCCGGACCTTCGGCCGCCGCCGGCGCACCTGGCCGACGGCGCAGAAGGGCGCTCAGGCGACGCGCTACCGCGTGGCATTCGAAAAGGTGGGATCGGCACGCTTCACGTCGCACCTCGATCTCATACGGATATTCGACCGCGCGCTTCGCGTCACGAAGATCCCGATGGCTTACACCCAGGGCTTCAACCGCCACGCGAAGATCGCGTACGGACCGCCGCTCTCGCTCGGGGCGACGAGCAAGGCCGAGTACTTCGACCTGGAGCTGGCGCAGGCGGTTCCCTGGAACACCATCGAGGCGCTGAACGACGTGCTCCCGGAAGGATTCTGCCTCCTGGACGGCCGGCCGTTCTCGCGCAACGTGGACTCGCTCATGTCGGTGATTACGCGCGCGGACTACCGCGTGCTGCTCACCGGATCGCTGATGGATAGGCTGGCGCGCGGGGAAGACGTCCACCGCATGCGGCAGGAGTTGGAGCGGAACGCCGCGGCGTTTCGTGACGCGACGGAGTGGCTCGTGACGAAACCGAGCCAGGGTGTGGCCAAGATCGTGAACGCGCGCCCCGCCGTGATCTCCCTGGAGCTGGACACCGAGGGTCCGAATCCCGGTGTGCGCGTCGCATCGCGCCTCCAGGCGACGGGCTACGTCCGCCCCGACCTCCTGCTCCGCAGCCTGCTTCCATCCTTTGATTTCGATTCCCGTCTTCTGCACGTGAGCCGCGAGGCTCTCTGCGTGGAGCGGGGAACGACGCTCCTCTCGCCTCTCGAGGCGCTGGAGGAATCGTCGTTCTGGCGGGCGGTGCCCGTGGACCGCGACAGTGCGACCACGACGGATGCTGCCCTGGAGGTGGATGCGCCGAGAGATCATCATTAACGCCACTCCGCGCGAAACGCGGATTGCGATACTCGAGGACAAGGAAGTCGCCGAGATCTTGGTGGAACGGCCGGAAGCCGTACGCCGCGTCGGAGACATCTACAAGGGACGTGTGAACGCGGTGCTGCCGGGAATGCAGGCAGCGTTCGTCGACCTCGGCCTCGAAAAGAGCGCCTTCTTGCATGCGTCGGATCTGACTCCGCCCACGGACGTCGAGGACCTCTTCGAGGAAGAGGAAGCCGAGGAGCCGAAGGGCGGGGGACGCGGAGGCCGGGGTGGCCGAGGTGGACGCCGAGAAGAGCCGGCGCCGCGAATCGAGGACGCGCTGAAGAAGGGCCAGGAGATCCTGGTCCAGATCACGAAGGAGCCGATTGGGACCAAGGGGCCGCGCGTCACGACGCAGGTGTCGCTCCCCGGAAGGTTTTTGGTCTTCATGCCGGGGCACGAGCATGTCGGGATCTCCCGGAAGATCGAGGATCGCGGCGAGCGCCAGCGGCTAAAGGAAATCGCTCGGCAGATCCAGCCGAAGAACGCCGGGATCATCATCCGGACGGTCGGCGCGGAGCAGAGCGCCAAGGAGTTCGAGGCGGACGTCAGGCATCTGGAGTCGCTCTGGGAAAAGATCGAGAAACTGGCGCAGAAGTCTAAGGCGCCGGCGATCCTCCACCAGGAGATGGAATTCACGACCGGGCTGATCCGCGACATCTTCAAGGAAGACGTCGATCAACTGGTCATCGACTCCAAGGAAGAACATAAGAACATTCTCAAGTATCTGGCGACGTACGCGCCCGCGCTGAAGGAGCGCGTGAAGCTCTATCGGGGCCAGGCGCCCATCTTCGATCACTTCGGCATCGAGGCGGAGATCGAGAAGACGATGGAGCGGAAGATCTGGCTGAAGAAGGGCGGCTACATCACGATCGATCAGACGGAGGCGCTCGTGGCGGTCGACGTCAACACGGGGCGCTTCGTCGGAAAAAAGAACCAGGAGGAGACGATCCTCAAGACAAATCTGGAAGCTGCGGCGGAAATCGCGCGGCAGCTCCGGCTTCGCGATTTGGGCGGTATCATCGTCCTCGACTTCATCGACATGGAGGAGGAGGCGAACCGCCGGGCGGTCTCGGATACGTTGAGGCAGCACCTGAAGCGGGACCGGTCGCGCACCAAGTCGTTCGCGGTGAGCGATCTCGGCCTCATCGAGATGACGCGGCAGCGGCAGCGGCCGAGCCTCTCGAACTACTTCACGGAGCCTTGCCCGGAGTGCGAGGGCGCTTCGCGGGTCCTGTCGCTCTCGTCGGCGGCGCTGAAGATCGAGCGGATGCTCCACCGCGTGGGGCAGAAGTCGAAGGAAAAGGCGTTGATCCTCCGCGTCCATCCGGACGTGGCGGTCTACCTCGTGGAGCAGGAAGCCGGCCGCCTGGAGCGGCTGGAACGGCAGTACAAGTTGAGGGTGGAGATTCGCGACGATCCGTCGCTCCGGCGCGACGAGATCCGTCTTTTCAGGGGCCGGACGTTCGAGGAAATCACCAAGCAGTTTGCCCAGTAGAGTCGGGCCCCATCGGGCGCCGTACGGAAGGGAAGGAGTCTCATGAGCGATCAGAAGTACGCCATCATCCAAGCGGGCGGATTGCAGTTCCGCGTCTCGCCTTCGGAAGAGCATGTCATGCCGAAACTCAAGGCGGCCGCGGGCGAGGAGATCACGTTCGACCGCGTCCTCCTGGTCTCGGACGGCAATGGCCTGAAGCTTGGCCATCCGACCGTGGAGGGTGCGTCGGTCCGCGCGCAGGTCATGGGCGACGAGAAGGGCGAGAAGATCAGCATCGGCCTCTACAAGCGGCGGAGCAAGTTCCGCCGGAAGATCGGATATCGGGATTCGCTCACTCGGGTGCGAATCCTGGACATCCGCGCGTAACAGCGCGGGAAGGAGCGGAAACAGATGGCTCATAAAAAAGGTGTATCGAGTTCCCGGAACGGCCGCGACTCTGCGGCGCAGCGGCTGGGCGTGAAGAAGTTCGGCGGCGAGAAGGTTCGCGCCGGCAACATTCTCATTCGTCAGCGGGGCACCGCCGTCCATCCCGGGCTGAACGTCGGCCGGGGCAAGGACGACACGCTGTTCGCCCTCGCGGACGGTTTCGTGGTCTTCAAACGGCGTGGCAAGAGCGGCATGATGATCCATGTGGAGCCGGTCAAGCCAGCCACCGAGGCGGCTCATGCCTAAGATTACCGTCGTCGGCGCCGGCAACGTCGGCGCGTCCGCCGCGCTCTACGCGGCGGAGAAGGAACTGGGCGATGTCACCCTGATCGACATCGTCGAAGGCGTGGCGAAGGGGAAGGCTCTCGACCTCCTGGAGGCCGGGCCGGTCCAGGGATACGACTCGTTCGTGGAGGGTAGCGGCGACATCAAGGCCGTGGCCGGAAGCGATCTCATCATTGTCACGGCCGGCCTGGCGAGGAAGCCGGGCATGTCGCGCCTCGATCTCCTGAAGGCGAACGCGGACATCATCCGCGGCGTCGCCGGGGCGATCCGCGACCACGCGCCGAAGGCGTTCGTCATCATGGTGACGAACCCGCTCGATGTGATGACCTACCTCATGTACAAGATCACCGGCTTCCCGCGCGAGCGCGTGATGGGCATGGCCGGCGTTCTCGACTCCGCTCGGTTCCGCGCGTTCCTCGCGATGGAAGCCGGCGTGTCGGTCGAGGACATCCAGGCGATGGTTCTGGGCGGGCACGGCGATACCATGGTGCCGCTGCTTTCGTGCTCCACCATCTCCGGGATCCCGATCACCAACTTCATCAAGAAGGAGCGCCTCGCCGAGATCGTCCAGCGGACGCGCGACGGCGGCGCCGAGATCGTGAAGCTTCTCCAGACGGGGAGCGCCTTCTACGCGCCGGCCTCGTCGGCGGTGCAGATGGCGGAATCGATCCTGCGCGACAAGAAGCGCCTCCTCCCGTGCTGCGCGTATCTCAATGGCGAGTACGGCTTCAAGGAAATCTACCTCGGCGTGCCTTGTATCTTGGGCGCGAAGGGGATCGAGAAGATCGTCGACGTTCCGCTCTCGGCTGAGGAGAAGGCGGCGCTCGCCAACTCGGCGGAGGAAGTGCGGAAGGGGATCGCGGATCTTTCGATGGAGACGGTCGCGAAGTAGGGTTGGACGCCACGCATGTGCTTTGGCCCCGGGCCGACAATCGGCTCGGGGCCCTTTGTTTTGGCGCAAACTGGACCTGACGAATCCGGGCCAGGTGTACACTAGGGCTTCATGAAAAGGACCCTTGTAGTCCTGATGCTCCTTGCGGCACCGGCAAGCAATGCGATCGAAGCCGAACGCCCAACCCCACGCGAGGAGTTGGAAGCGAACGTCGAGCTTCCGAAGGCAGCTCAGGAGCTGCTCCCGCAGTACGTCCAATTGTTCCGCACCGCGGACTCGCTCGTGGCCTATGCGGTCGGTGAGTGGTACCCCAACTGCACTCCGAATGTGGAAATCGATGGGCCGATGATCAACTGCTACCAGGTCATGGCGAGAAGCCAGCCCGTTCCTTCGGAGTGGGTCGACTCCATCGCGAACTGGGTAGCGCGGCCGGGCTAGGTGCTCAGGCGTCGCAGCAAGATGTGCCTCTGCCAGACCACACTCATTCTGCGTGTCGATTCTGCGGTTCGAAGCGGAACCATCTGGATTTGTCCCGCTTGCGGTGAACTCTCGTTCCATGGACTTGGAGATGTTTACGTAGATGCGCCGAGGATCGCAAACATGATGGAAAGGGTCGCGATGCAGGCGTTTCCAAGCTCGCCTTCGTGGAAGATCGATGGTCGGAGTTACCGCGAATTGCCGTACTACGACACCGCGCCACAACTAATTCAGGCTCCCGTTCGCACGGAATCCCTCCGGCTAGCTTCCGGGGCCCCTGCGGACACGGTTCTGGTGGATGCCTGGATTGAATCTAGTGGTCACGTAGGCGG
This sequence comes from Candidatus Eiseniibacteriota bacterium, assembly GCA_031397435.1. GTDB lineage: Bacteria > Eisenbacteria > RBG-16-71-46 > SZUA-252 > SZUA-252 > SZUA-252. The sequence continues at coordinate 486 of JANNMC010000279.1, read as the reverse complement.
AATGCGAGGCGTTCAAAATTACCACCGCCTGACGCCCGAAGTTGCAGCGATGATTCGAACATCCGTCTATCGACCGGCGTCCCAGCGTGGGCAGGCAGTTCGAGCCGTAGTTCGGATCCCCGTGCTCCTTCCGCGAGGGCCCAGGTAAAAGTGCCCGTGGGCGTCGGCACGGCGGTCCGCACCGAGACCGTACTTCGCGTCGAGGCAAGGCGCGAGACGTTCGACGCGCGCGCGGGCGACGTGATCGTCCCGATGGCACAGCCGTGGGCCAACCTCGCGACGTACCTGCTCGAGCCGCATTCGGACGACGGTCTCGCCCGATGGGGACACTTCGACGACGTCCGCGTCGGCGACGACTTTCCCGTCCGTCGCGTCGTGGGGCCGATCAAATCGACCGCAGGTTGACCGGACACGCTACTTCGAGGAGATCTCGCTCTTCCACGTGTCCAGATCGCGACCCAACTGTTGCAGGCTCTTGCGATCTGC
>JANNMC010000158.1:0-4067 GCA_031397435.1 Candidatus Eiseniibacteriota bacterium | reverse complement strand
GGGGGGGGGGGGGGGGGCGGGGGGGGGTGCTCGGGGGCGGGGGGGCGGCCGGGGGGGCCCCCCGCCGGGGGGCGTCCCGCCCCCCGCTACCGGCAGGCGCGCACCGTCGAGCGGATCGACCGCGGGGAATTCCCGCAGGTGCTGATGAAGCGCCCGCTGCAGGTGCCGGCGGAAAGCGTACGCGGTAGGGAACACCACGTCGGTCGCGCGCATCGGGTAGAGGCCGTTCGAGTCGACCGACTCAACGCGCGTGTCGATTTGACGCGCAGCGGCATCCGTCATCCGCGGAATCATGAACGAGGGGAAGTCGTCGGTGACGACCACGGCCGCTCGTGCGGCCAGAGCCGCCAGCAATCCCCTTCCCGCGCCAAGGGAAGGCTCCACGTAGGGGTAGTAGCGGAGCGGCCTCCCCGCGAACGCCCGCGCGTTCGACGCCATTCCGTCGAGAATGAATCGGTGGAAGCGGTCGCACGCCCAAGGGTAGTCGCAGCGAAGTGCCTCGAGGACGAGTAGCGGTTTCTGGAGTTTCTCCGCCCACTCCACCGCGCGCTGAAGCCCGAAGTTCCACCCCGGCCGCCGCGTCATGATCATCCAGTAGAGGACGTGGTCCGAGTCGGGTCTCGGAGGGACGTCGCGAGCGGCGCGAACGCGGATGGCAGGCGTTGGTGTCATATCGAGGGGGGAGTATACGCGACCGGCGCGGCGCGGTTCGTCCCCGAAGGCTCGGGTCCGGTTCGCCCGTCTCAGGTACACTCCACGCTTGGCCCGCCGACTCAAGAGAGGAGCCGACTCTGAACAGTCCCACGGACAAGCAGCGTCGAACGGAATCGACCCGGATCCTCTTGGGGGTGCGATCGAAGACGCGCGCCGAGCGCGATGCAAGCCACGAGCAGCTCTACGCGCTCATCGACGGGGAGCTCCGGAGCGCGGCGGAGCGCGCCACCCGAAGCGATCGCGCCGATCACACCGTCGCACCAGCGGCGCTCATTCACGAACTCTACCTCCGGCTCATCGACCCATCCCAGGTCGACTGGAGCGATCGCGCGCGCTTTCTCCAGATCGCGGCGCGTGCCATGCGTCAACTCCTGATCGAATTCGCGCGCACCCATCGCGCGGCCAAGCGGGGCAGCGCGTGGCGGCGTGTCACCGTCGATTCGGAGATGGTCGTTCCTGGGATCAACACGTTCGATCTCGTCGTCCTCGGCGACGCCTTCGAGAAGCTGTCGAAGCGGGATGCGCGTGCGGCCGGCGTCATGGGGATGCGGCTCTTCGCAGGGTTGATGCCGGCGGAGATCGCCTACGTACTGGGCGTTTCAGCGCGAACCACCGAGGCCGACTGGTCGTTCGCGCGCCGGTGGTTGCAGAAGGAGATCGGTAAAGAGTGACCGTTCTCCTCACCGGTGCCACCGGCTACGTCGGCGGAAGGCTCCTGCCACTCCTGGAGTCGCGCGGCGTCCGTGTCCGCTGCCTGACGAGGCATCCCGAGGCGCTTCGCCCTCGCGTCGGAGCGGGTACCGAGATCGTCGCGGGGGATGTCTCCGTGCCGGCGACCCTGGCCCCCGCTTTCGCCGGGGTGACCACCGCCTACTACATGGTCCACTCGATGGGCACGGGCGGACACTTCGTGGAGGAGGATCGGGCCGCCGCGGCGGCGTTCGGCGCGGCGGCGCGGGCGGCGGGAGTGAGGCGAATGATCTATCTGGGCGGCCTTGGCGGCGAGAAGGAACTTTCCGAACACCTAGCGAGTCGCCAGGAAGTGGGACGCGTCCTCGCTGCCTCCGGCGTTTCGGTGATCGAGTTTCGCGCCTCCATCATCATCGGCTCGGGCTCGTTCTCCTTCGAGATGGTTCGCGCGCTCTCCGAGCGGCTTCCGGTGATGGTGACGCCGCGCTGGGTGCGAACGCCCGCGCAGCCGATCGCCATCGAGGACGTTTTGGCCTATCTCCTCGCCGCGCTCGCTGCGCCGCCCGACGTCCAGGGCGTCTTCGAGATTGGCGGCGCCGATCGCACATCGTACCTCGGCGTCATGGAGGAGTATTCGCGCCAGCGTGGGCTCCGCCGGCTCATGATTCCCGTCCCCTTCCTGACGCCCTCCCTCTCCAGCCTCTGGCTCCGGCTCATCACGCCGCTCTACGCCCCGGTCGGCCGCGCGCTCATCGAGGGCGTCCGGAACGAGACCGTGGTTCGCGACGACCGCGCGCTTCGCGTCTTCGACGTGAAACCGAGGGGACTCCGCGAGGCGGTGCGCCGCGCGCTCGAGAACGAGGATCGCGATTTCGCGGAGACGCGCTGGTGCGACACGTTCGCGTTCCAGGGCGGCGCCGCGGCGAAGACCTACCGGACGCGCGTGATCGATTCCCGCTGCATCCGTGTTCGTTCTACCGCCGAATCGGCGTTTCTTCCGATAGAGCGGATCGGCGGCGAGAACGGCTGGTACTTCGGCGATTGGCTCTGGTGGCTTCGCGGCATGCTCGACATCCTTTTCGGTGGCCCGGGGCTCCGCCGCGGACGCAGGCATCCGGAGCATCTTAGGACGGGTGACACGCTCGATTTCTGGCGCGTGGAGGCGTGCGAACCTCCACGGCTGTTAAGGCTCCAGGCGGAGATGAGGCTTCCCGGACGGGCGTGGCTTCAGTTCGAGGTCTCGGACGTGGGACCGGGAGAGGTGGAGATCCGACAGACGGCCATGTTCGATCCCCGAGGAGTGTTAGGACGGCTCTACTGGTATGCCCTGGTGCCGCTCCACGCGCTCGTCTTCGGGGGAATGCTTCGAGGGATCGCTCGCAGGGCGTCTTCCTCGCCGGGTCGAATTCCCGCCGGCAAGTGAGAAGAGACGCCAACTCATGAGCCGCCTGCGTGTACTTCCAGTCAGAGATTGCCCCCTAGGGGCAGGTGGCGTGGGGAGCGCCACCGGCAGCAAGAGGCCTCAGAGCTTAGCTTTGGGGCCTCTCTGCATTGAGGTGGGGTACCCCGCGCCTGGCTGAAAGAGAGCAGGGCCATTCGAAGGAATCAACTCGCGGCCGACGAAGGAGGGCTGAGATGGCGGTGGAACATCCCCTGAAGGGACAAGTCGCGCTGGTGACCGGCGGAGGGCGCGGCCTGGGGCGCGCTTACGCGGAGGCCCTCGCGGGAGCGGGGGCGATCGTCGCCGTCGTTGCGCGAACCGCTTCCCAGCTGGATGAAAGCGTCGCCCGGATCGCCGCGGCGGGAGGGCGCGCGCGCGCCTACTCGCTGGACGTCACCGACACCGGCGCCGTGAAGCGGATGGTGGCGGAAGTCGAGAACGACCTTGGGCCGGTCTCCCTCCTGGTGAACGCGGCGGGCGCGGCCGATCCGCTCGGACCCCTGGCCGATTGCGATCCCGACGAGTGGTGGCGTGGCGTCGAGATCAACGCGAAGGGCCCCTACCTCTGCACGCGGTTCGTCCTCCCCGGGATGATCGCGGGCGGCGCCGGGCGGATCGTGAACGTCTCGAGCGGCGTCGGCACGCGCTCCTACGACTATCTCTCATCCTACTGCGTCGGGAAGACCGCGCTGATCCGGCTCACCGAGTGCGTCGCGGCCGAGACGGCGTCGCGGGGAATTCGCGTCTTCTCGATCTCACCGGGCATGGTGCGGACCGACATGAACCGCCTGCTGGTCGGGCACCCGAACTCGGCCGAGTGGTTTCCCTGGGCGGCGGAGACGCTCGCGAAGGGGAAGGACTTCCCCCCAGAGGCATCGACACGGCTGCTCCTCCGCCTCGCGAGCGGGGAGGCCGACGCGCTCTCGGGCCGCCACATCTCGGTGGCGGAGAACCTCGACGCGCTGATCGCCCGCGCTCCGGAAGCGGCGGAGAGGCAGGCCCTGATGCTCCGGCTCTCGGCCCTAGCCTGAGTCGCTCGGGCGCGCGCGGTGGTGGCTCTACACGATCGCGACGCCCGACGCTCAATCGCCACCTCCGCTAATCCCATCGTCGCATAGCGCCGCGGCAGGGCGGTGTGGGATGCTTGAACCTGGGATTGCATGGCCGCCACGCCCGGACCTCCACGGGCGGGCCGCCGCGAATCCCGCCAGCGACCCATGAA
>JANNMC010000139.1:0-12872 GCA_031397435.1 Candidatus Eiseniibacteriota bacterium | reverse complement strand
GACACGCTTGCGCTCCTTCGCTACGCCATGAAACGGCAAGGCGTCGCGGTGGAGGAGTCGCTCGACCCCGAACTTCCGGTCATCTGGGCCCGCGAAAGCGGCATGCGAAGCGTCTGCATGAACCTGATGCTGAATGCCGTGCAGGCGATGGCGAGCGGGGGAACGCTTCAGGTGCGAACCACCGCGGCAGGGGTACACGTCATCATGGAGATCGCCGACACGGGGCCGGGGATAGCACCCAAGCTGATCGATCGTATCTGGGATCCCTTCTTCACGACCAAGCCGCCGGGGTCCGGCACGGGGCTCGGGCTCTCGATCACGCAGCGGGTCGTGACGCGCCACGCGGGGCACATCACGGCGGAGAACCGGCCCGAGGGCGGCGCGCGGTTCACCGTCCAACTCCCCGTGATGGGGCCGGGAGGCGAAGGTGTCTGAGTCGCGCATCCTCCTGGTGGACGATGAGGAGTCGTTCCGTCAGATCGTCGGCCGGGAGTTGCGCCGCGCCGGCTATCACGTCGACGAGGCGGGCATGGTGGAGGAGGCGCGCCGCTCGTTGGCGCGGCAGAGTTACCACGTGGTCCTGCTGGACGTGCGGCTCCCCGATGGAAACGGTCTCGACCTTTTACAGGATATTAAGCAGTCGCTCCCGGCAAGCCAGGTCATCATCCTCACCGCCTTCGGCACCGTCCAGGAGGCGATCCTCGCCATGAAACACGGCGCCTTCGACTTTCTCTCGAAGCCGTGCAAGCTCGGTGAGATCGAGGCGGTGATCGAGAAGGCGCTCGAGGTCCAGTCGCTGGAGCGGGGGCACGCGGTATTACAGCGCGACCTGGAACGGCTGCAGCCGAGCGAGCGGATCGTAGGCGAGACGTCCGGGATCCGTGAAGTCCACCGCCTCATCGAACGCGTCGCCCAGACCGACTCCACCGTGCTCATCCGCGGGGAGAGCGGCGTGGGGAAGGAACTCGTAGCCCGCGCCGTACACCGGCAGAGCAAGCGGACGAAGCAGCCTTTCGTCGTCGTCGACTGCGCTTCGCTCCACGAGAACCTGCTCCAGAGCGAACTGTTCGGCCACGAGAAGGGGGCCTACACGGGAGCGGTCCGCCTGAAGCACGGTCTCTTCGAGGTGGCGGACCGCGGCACGATCTTCCTCGACGAGATCGGCGAAGTGACGCCGCCACTCCAGGTGAAACTTCTCCGGGTGCTCGAGACGGGTATCTTCCGGCGCGTCGGCGGCACCGCCGACGTCCGGGTCGACGTGCGCGTCATCGCCGCCACCAACCGGGCGCTCGAGAACATGATGCAGGCGGGGGCCTTCCGGGAGGATCTCTACTACCGGCTAAACGTCTTCACCATTCCGATCCCCCCGCTCCGGGAACGGCGCGAGGACATCCCGCTCTTGGTGGCCCACTTCATTCGAAACTCGGCCATCGTGCCGAAACGAAACGTCGAGATCGCCGCCGAAGCGATGGACGTGCTCATCCGCTACCCCTGGCCCGGGAATGCACGCGAGCTGGCGAATGTCGTCGAGCGGGCGCTCATTCTCTGCGAGGGAGACCGGCTCCTTCCCGACAGCCTTCCAATCGGGATCCGGCGCTCGACTCCGGAGACCACCACCGTGGATGGCGGGCGGCGGCCGACGTTGGAAGAGGCGGAGCGCCGCTACATTCTCCAGATCCTTGACGAGTGCGGCGGGCACCGCCAAAAGGCTGCCACGGTTCTCGGAATCAGCGAGCGGAACCTCTATCGCAAGCTGAAGCAGTTCGGCATGAGTGGGCAGCGCGAGGTCGTTCACTCCTGACCGTCGCGGCTTCACCGCACCAGCCCTGACATCACGCGCAGGACCTATGACGGAATCGTCAGGCCCGCGCACACTCCGCGGCCAGCCCGGTTCTCCGTACGGCCCCCGTACTTCACATGAAGACAGTAACTTACCGGTGAAGGCGCCGCGACCTGCCGGGAGGCATGGCCGATGCATTAGAAGCATTCGGTAGCCGCCCCCGTCGCACATGGCGACGGTGGAACCAGCAGGGCCCAAACGCCGTCATGCGGCTGCCGCATCGTCGAGGGTCTGGCGCGCGGGCACCTGGGGCGGGAGTCCTCCGTCAGCATGCCGGGGATATGGGCCGCACGGTCCACCCCAACCGAGGGCATGCTGGGCCGTGGCGTCCCGCCCCCCGGGTTACTGGACCGAGGTTCCCATGCACGTTCCACGCCACCCCGATCACACCATCCTCCGCGTCGTTGCATGCGCCTGCGCGGCGCCCGGCGCCGACGCCCTCACGCAGTTCCTCGAGAACGAGGGTTGCATCACCGTCCACTGCTCCTCGCACGAATCGCTTCTGGAAGAGGTCGTCCGCAGTCCCGTGGACGCCGTCGTCTTCGGCTTCGCGCCTCCCTGTTCGCTGGAGCCGGCACTTCTCCGCATGCTCCGCCGCCTCATTCCCGACACGCCGCTCATCATCGTGGCGCGTGACGCCACGCTGGAGATGGAGCGAATGTTCCGGGAGTATCGCCCTCTCTTCGTGGCGGTTCCGCCCTGGGACCGTGCGGAGTTGAGGGAGGTCGTCCGGGCGATCCGCGCGCACCGGGCCAAGAAGCGCCTCTCCATCACCTCGTCGTCATAGCCAGGTAGCGCGAGGCCCGGGGCGCCTCCGCTCTTCGTGTATAGTTCGCCCCATGCGATTTCCGTCGTGGTGGAGCCATCCTCTCTGGCGGCTGGTCGGACGACCGGTCGTCTTGAGCATCCCCTTTGCCTTCTTCTTCCTGCTCAGCCAGAGGTCCGGTTCAGCCCCCCTCGCGGAGGCGTTCGCGGGCTATTACATCGTCTCCCTGATCTTCTCCATGTTCATCAATACGGCCGTTGAAGCGAACGCGAGATGGTTCGCGCCGCGCCTGCCCGCTGTCGACTCCGACGACAGCGCGTCGCGCCCGCGCCTCCTCCAGATCGCCTCCTTCGCAGTCGCCAGTCTGCTCGGAAGCGCCGCGGCCGCGGTCGTGCTCCACTTCACGCTGGTGCCCGACATGCTGGGGTCTCCGGTCGCCGTCGCGCGCCTGATCATGTACGCGGTGATGTTCACCGTCCTCTTCCTGGGCGTGATCTACTCCGTGCGACTTCAACAACAGTACGTCGACCGCGTCCGGCAGGATGCGGAGCGCCGGGCCCATGAGGGGCAGGAGATGCGGATCGCCGCGGAGATCCAGCAAGCGCTCCTGCCGCCCCGCTCCCTCTCCGCCGACTGGTACGCCGTGGCCGGAGCCTCCATTCCTTGCCGCACCATCGGGGGCGATTTCTTCGCGTACTTCGACCTACCCGACGGCCGTGTCGGATTCGCGCTGGCCGACGTGGCGGGGAAGGGTCCGCCCGCGGCGCTCCTGGCGGCGATGGTGCAGGGGATTTTCGATTCGCACGCGCGGCGTGGCAGGGGTCCGGCGGAGACGCTGACGCGCGTCAACGAAGCCATCTCCGCCCGGGAGATCGAGGCTCGCTTCGCCACGGTCTTCTACGCCGTTCTGGGGCCCGACGGCGCGTTGGTCTTCAGCAACGCGGGGCACAACCCTCCGCTGGTGTTGCGCCGGCGTACGGTGGTGGGGCGGCTGGAGGCCGGCGGCCTCATGATCGGTCCCTTCAAGGACGCGACATTCGAGGAGGGGTCGTCGGTTCTGGAGCCGGGAGACTTTCTCGTCGTCTACTCCGACGGCGTGACCGACGCGGAATCACCGGGCGGGGAGCAGTTCGGAGAGGAGCGTCTTCTCGCCGCGCTAGGAGCGTTCGACGGTGAATCGGCCGAGGAGATCCGCGACGAGCTCTTGGGCGCCGTGCGGACGTTTGTGGCCGATCACCCCCCGTTCGACGACGTTACGGTGATGGCCGTGCGCTACCACGGCCCGACGCGACCGAGTCCGACCACGTCTTGAGAATCGTGGCGGCGAGAATCACGCCGCCTCCCGCCAGCGACCACGGGCCCGGAACCTCCCCATTCACGAGGAGCGCCAGGAGTGGATTGAGCGCCGGCTCCAGCAGCAAAAGCACGGAGGTCTCGAACGCCGGGACGTGGCGCGCGGCCTTCGTCAAGAATACATAGCCCAGCCCCAGCTGAACGACTCCCAGCCCCGCCAGCACGGCTCCGTCCATCGGCGTGATACGTGCGACCGGCAACGCGAGCGGAAGGCCGATGAGAAAAGCCGTGATGTTCCCGCTCACGACGGCCCCCGCCGCGTTCCCACGGTACTTGCCGGTCGAGCGCCCCATCCAACGAAGCGACATGATCGTGAAGGCCCACGCCACCCCGCTCAGCACGGCCAGGACATTCCCCGCGACGGGGTTTGGCGCGGTGCGCATGGGGGCATCGACACTCACGAAGAAGAGCGCAAGCCCCGCCGCGATCAGTCCCATTACGGCGAGATCGAGGGGGCGATTCCGCTCTCGCAGGAGCCACGGGGCCACGAGGAGAATGTAGAGCGGCGCAGTCGACTGGAGAAATATCGTATTGGCGGAAGTCGTGAGCCGGTTGGCGAGCACGAAGAGGAGAACCGTCGCGGCGTAGGGAAGTCCGGCCACGACGACGCGCCAGGACCATCCGCGGCGCGCCTCGGGCATCAGGAGCAGGACCACCACGGCCGCGATGCCGGAGCGGAACGAGGCGATCTGCCAGGGGGTCAGCTCGCATGCCTTGATGCCCGCGCCGCCGGCCGAGAAGATCAGGGCCGCGGCCAGGATCTGGTATCGGCCTGTCGAACGCTCGCTCATGGGGCGGGAGTGTACGCTACGGCGTCAGCCGGGTCTGCGGGTTCGCGGCGAAAATCACCGGCGGTGGCCGCAGCGGCCTCGCTCCGTTCCCCACGAAGCCGCTGATTCCGGCCGGGGAACCTCAGCCGCCCGCGTGCCATTGAAGCTGTCACATTCGCGGGCGCCGCCCGTATCCATGGGACACTTCATCCTGGGAGTCCGACACGATGCCGCGCCGAGTCCGTTTCCTCCAATCGATTTTACACTCCTTGGCACTCGCCACCACTATTTGGCCGTCCATTTCCCTGGCGGGCGCCTGGGTCCAGCCCGAGGACCGCGGTTACTTCCGCATCGGCTACTTCGGGATGGACAGCCGGTCCCGTTACGACGAGAACGGCGATCGGATCGGCCTCTATACCCGGAGCGGAGGATCGCGGCCAGTCGAGTACGGGGACCGGGAGCTTCGAGGCTACGGCGAGTACGGCATCGGCGATCGCGTCACCGCGATCGGTTCCATCACCTGGAAACAGCTTCAGAACCGACAGCCCACGGCCATCTTCGAAACGACCGGCTCTGGCGACCTCCATCTGGGGGCGAGGGTGGGGCTTCGTCGCGGCGCGGTTCCGTTGAGCGCGGAGCTCGAATTGAAGCTTCCCACGGCATACGACGAAACGGTCGCGCCCGCTCTCGGTTCGGGCTCGACTGACGCTCTCGTTCGTTTCCTCGCGGGGACTTCGTGGGGGAGGGGATACGCGACCTCCGATGTCGGCTACGGTCTGCGAGGCGGAGGCTATCGCGATGAGTTCCGCTACACCGGGGAGGTCGGAAACCGCCTTATCGGGCCGCTCTACGCCCGCGCGGTGGCACGCGGAATAGCGGCGCTCGGGGCGGGAGGTTCACCCTCGGCGTCGGAGCGGGACATCTTCGATCCCGGCCTGGCGAGCCCGCGAAGTCTCTTGCTCGCGGGGACGATCGGTTGCGACGTCGGAGGCGGCCTCGCGGTCGAGGCTTCCTTCGAGCACGCCGCCATGGGACGCGACGCCCTGGCCGGGAACGGCCTCGAAGTCGCGCTCGCCTGGACCGGGCTCGTCCGCCGCCATCCATGACCCGATGCTATCCATGACCCGACGTGATACAAGGCCGGCGCTCGCGGCGGCCATGCTTCTCCTCGCCGCCGGCTGCGGCCACTCCGTGACCCCCACGGCGGCCTATCGGGATCCATCGTCGCTCCCGCAGGCGATCTCCGTCACGGCGATCCAGGAGTCGGGTTCGATTCTCCTCGCTTGGAGCATTACCGGAGACGCCTATCGCACGATCGACGGCTGGAACGTCTATCGAAAGGACGGCATGGACGCCGCACCCACGAAACGTAACGTCGCTCTCGTGGCCGACATCGTCTTTCGGGACGTAGCCGTCGAGGAGGGGCACGAGTACTACTACAGCGTGCGGAGCGTGAGCGCCGCCGGAGTCGAGGGCGCGCCCTCGCACGATCTCGTGATCCGCTACGACCGGGTCCCGCCGCCGGCACCGACGGGACTCCTCGCGACGCCGGGATCGAACGCGATCGCCCTCCAGTGGGTTGCCTCACCGGTCAGCGATCTCGCTACGTACCGAGTTTATCGGGATGGCGGGATCCACGCCGCCGATCTGCCCGACCCCACCTACCTCGACATGCCTGTCGTCCCGGGCATCCCGCACCGATACTCCGTCACCGCCGTCGACCGGAATGGAAACGAGAGCGCCCGTTCAGATTCCATTCTGGCGACGGCGTTGGCGGCGGCCGATACGACTCCGCCCGATGCGCCGACCGCTCTCTCCGCGGTGCCCGCCGCCGCCGGCATCGCGCTGGATTGGATCTCCCCAGGAGACGCCGATCTCCGCGGACACTACGTTTATCGGAAGGGTGCAGCGGAATCGGCGTTCTCGCGGCTCGCCGCTGCCGGCGTCGTGGTGGGAACGAGCCACTTGGACGACGCGATCACCAGCAATACAACCTACGCCTACTACGTTACCGCCATCGATTCCGCAGGCAATGAGAGCCTGCCGAGCCCCGAGGCGTCGGCGACTTGGGTTTCTCACCGTGTCGACACCGGAGGCGCCACGCTCGGCTCCGTCTATCCATGGTGCGGGGTCGTTGCCAACTCGGGGAGGATGCAGTTCTTGATTCCGGCGGTGGACATCGGGAGGGCGGGGACGATCGACACGCTTGGACTTTGGTTCCAGAGCGGCGCGGCGATCTACAACAATGTGTCCGTGTCGCTCTCGCAGACGACGGCAACGACGCTCCAGGCGGTCTTCGCGGACAACCGTGCGGCAGCCGACGCGCCGGTATCGGTCTTCGGTCCTTCGACGCTCAACCTCTCGTCGCCCATTCCGGCGTCGGTCTTGCAGCTACCGCTCGTCACACCGTTCTCCTACGACGGATCGCAGAATCTATTGGTGGAGGTCTCCTGGAACGGGGATGACAATCGCACCGTCGTCTTCGCCTTCCGATCGAGTCCCGGCGCCAATCGGCGTCTCTGGGCGCAGCCCGACGGCGGCGCGACGAGATTGGAGCCGTATCAGCAGTTCGTTCGGTTGGTCTTCCGCTAGCCAGGCTCAGCCTTCACCGCCGCCTTGGCGCGCGACCGGAGAATGAGAATGACGCCGGAAATGACGACAGCCCCCGCAAGGAGGGTTCTACCCGTGACCTCCTCGCCGCCGAGCGCCCAGCCTAGGAAGACCGCGACGATCGGATTCACGAACGCATACGTGGCGACGCGCGAGGGCCGCGTCACTTGCAGAAGCCACGCGTAGGCCGAGAATGCCACGATTGAGCCGAAGATCACGAGGTAGGTGAACGCCAGGGCCGAACGGGCGGAGACTTCCTCGACGTGAAAGTCCCGTCCCTCTCCGAGTAGAAATCCGAGGAGCAGGACGAGAAGACCCCCGCAGAGCATCTGCATGGCCGAGGTCTGAAGGAGCGATGGCGGATGCGGCGCGTCCTTCACATGGACCGAGCCGTACGCCCATCCCAGGGTGGCCAACACCAGCGCCCCGGCACCCCACGGATCGACGGCCGCCTTGGTGAGAGATTCACCCGGGCCGATGAGAAGCGCCACGCCGAGAAACCCGAGGACGAGACCCGCCGTCGCGAGCGGCGTCGGCCGGGACCACCGTCGAAGGTACGTCTCCATCAGCGTCATCCAGAGCGGGACCATCGCGATGAGGAGCGCCGTGATCCCCGAGGGAATGCGCGTCTCGGCCCAGGAGACTCCGCCATTTCCCATCAAGAAGAAACAGCCGCCGAAGAGAACCGCCGCCCGCCATTGCGCCGCCGTGGGGCGCGATGCCTCCCCGCGCCAGACCACCCACGCGTAAAGAATGCCTCCCGCGAGGAGGTAGCGGACTCCGACCATCAGGAACGGGGGAATTGTCTCGATCGCGAATCGGATGCCGAGGTACGTGGAGCCCCAGATCAGATAGATGCAGGTGAACGCCAGCACGACAAGGCTGGCCGGGGCCGAGGGGCGCGTGGTGGAGGGGGCAACGTTCATGGGGGAAGTCTACCGAGGGCGCTTCCAATGCGCTCTCCGCTCCTTGCTGTCGAACTTGCCGCCGGTGGGAAGGGGTGCATGCTCCTTACCGAGGTTAACTCAACCGTGAACTGTGCGACAGTCTCGCCATCTGGCCGGCGTTAAATTGGCCAGCGTTTCGGCGGTGACCGGCGGTAGACTGGGCCGGGCAGGCCCTGACCACACCCTGGAGGTGTATCCATGTTCCTACTACTCCTCGCCACGACGCTAGGCGTTGCGCTCTTCACGTCGTTCCTCGTTGTCTTCTTCTTCAAGAAGCCGATCCGCCAGATCCTCGACCGCATCATCGGGGAGGAGATCGCCGAAGGGTGGCAGCGCTTCCTGCTCTTCGCGGTCTACGTCGTCGGCGTCTCTTCGGGCGTCCAGATCTGGAAACTGGAGCAGTACGTCCATCCGCAGCAGATGGGCCCCGACGGAAAGGCGACGATCCTCACGCTCGACGGTGTCTCGATGGGGCTAGAAATCTACCGGACGATCATTCAGGTGCTCCAGGGCATCGCCTGGGCGCTCCTCGTCTTCTTCGTGGTGGCGCTGATCGCGTTCGCGATCATTCGGCGCGCCGAGTCGCGGCGGGGAGTGGACGCGCCGAAGTGATGGTGGCGCTGGGGCCTGGAGCGTCTTCTGAGTTCGAAACCGCCGGCGCGCCTCGCGCGTAGTACCCTCGAGCCATGAACCTCGGAACGATCGGACTCCTTCTCGGCGCATCGTTCGCGTCGGGCATCAATCTCTACGCGACGGTCGCGACACTCGGGCTGCTCCACCGCTTCGAGGTGATCGCGCTTCCGCCCGCGCTGGCCGTGCTGGCGCACCCCGTGGTGCTGGCCATCGCCATCGCGCTCTACTTGGTGGAGTTCGTCGCCGACAAGATCCCCGCGGTCGATCACATCTGGGACTTCATCCACACCTTCATCCGTCCACCGGCCGCGGCGCTCCTTGCCTATGCAGCGGTGGCTCCTGCGGCGGGCTCGGTCCCCGAGGTATGGCGCATCGCGGCAGCGCTCGCTGCGGGCTCCATCGCCCTGACCGCGCACTCCACGAAGGCCGCCACGCGGGGCGCCGTCAACGCCAGCCCCGAGCCGTTCAGTACGGCGATCGTCAGTTTCGCGGAAGATCTCCTGGCGATCGGCCTCTCCTGGCTTGCCGTGACGCATCCCGCCATCGCGATCGGTGTCGTGGCGCTCCTGATGGTCGTCTCGATCATCCTCCTCATCGTCCTCTTCCGCTTCGTACGCGCCATCTGGCGGCGCGTCCTCGGCCGCCCGGGCGACGGCCAAAGTAAAACGCCCGCCCCGGCCTAGGCCGGAACGGGCGTTCTTCGTAATTTCAGACTCGCCCTAAGTGGGCTTCCGCTTCGTGTGGTCGAGGACCCGCTTCCGCACGCGAATGTCGTCGGGCGTCACCTCCACCAGCTCGTCGTCATTGATCCACTCGATGGCTGTCTCGATCGTCAAGTCGCGGGGTGGCGTCAGCATCATCCCCTTCTCGGAACCCGACGCGCGCATGTTGGTCAGGTGCTTCTTCCGGCACGTCTGGACCACCATGTCGCCATCCTTCCCCTGCTCGCCCGCCACCTGGCCCGCGTAGACCTTGTCGGTCGGCTTGACGAAGAAGATGCCGCGGTCGTCGAGCGCGTCGAGGGCGTAAGCGGTCACGTCGCCGCCTTCCTTCACGATCATCGCGCCACGCTTGCGGTTCGGGAGCGAGCCGCGATGGGGGCCGTACTCGTCGAACATGTGGTTCAGAAGCCCCGTGCCCTTCGTCAGCGTGAGGAACTCGGTGCGGAATCCGAGAAGGCCGCGCGAGGGAATGGAGAACTCCATGCGGGCTCGGTCTCCATGCTTGCCCAGATGCTGCAGCTCGCCACGACGCTCGCCCAGGGCGGCAATGACCGCGCCGGTGTAGGCCTGGTCACAGTCGATCACCAGTTCCTCGTACGGCTCCAGGAGGTGCCCCTTCTCGTCACGATGGAAGATCACCTGCGGCCGGCCCAGCGCGAATTCGAAGCCTTCGCGCCGCATCGTCTCCGCCAGAATGGAGAGCGAGAGTTCGCCGCGTCCGAGGACCATGAAGGAATCGGTCTCGGGGTGGCGCTCCATCCGCAGTCCGACGTTTCGCTCCAGTTCCCGCTCCAGCCGCTCGAGGATGTGGCGGCTCGTCAGGTACTTCCCGGAGAGCCCCGCGAACGGCGAATCGTTCACGCGGAACTCCATGGAGAGAGTCGGCTCGTCGACGCGGATTCCGGCGAGCGGATTCGGATCCGCCGGATCGAGGATCGTCTGCCCGATCTCGATCTTGGGGAACCCGGAGATCACGATGATGTCGCCGGCCGCCGCGCGCTCCACTTCCACGCGCTGGATTCCCTCGAAGAGGTAGATCTTGGCGGCGCGCCCGCGCTCCAGCATCGTGCCGTCCGGCTTCACGGCCGCCAGTTGCGTCGCGTGCGTCAGCTCGCCGGAGTGAATGCGTCCGACCGCCAGGCGGCCGAAGTAGTCGGAGTAGTCGATGTTCGCGACGATCAGCTTGAACGGGGCGTCCTCGATGACCGGCGGCGGAACGATGTTCATGATGGTGTCGAGCAGGGGGCGCAGATCGCCGCTCGTCGCCGTGGGGTCCTTCGAGACGAAGCCGATCCGTCCCGAACCGTAGAGCACGGGGAAGTCGAGGTGATCGTCGTGCGTCGCGAGCGACAGGAAGAGATCGTGGATCTCTTCCTCCACTTCCAGCGGACGCGCGTCCGAGCGGTCGATCTTGTTGATCAACACGATGGGCCGCTTGCCGCTCTCGAGCGCCTTCTTCAGCACGAAGCGCGTCTGGGGGAGCGGACCCTCGGCCGCGTCGACCAGCAGGAGCACGCCTTCCACCATCGTGAGGATCCGCTCCACCTCGGAACCGAAATCACGGTGGCCCGGCGTGTCGACGATGTTGATCACGGTCTCGCCGAATCGGATGGCGGTGTTCTTCGCGAGGATCGTAATACCGCGCTCGCGCTCCAGGTCTCCCGAGTCCATGACGCAGGTGGCGACATGCTGGTTCTCGCGGAACGTCCCACTCTGCCGGAGGAGGGCGTCCACGAGCGTGGTCTTGCCATGGTCTACGTGCGCGACGATGGCGACGGCGCGACGGTCGGTTCTTTTCATTGCAGTAATCATAGCCCATGAGTGTAGCACAAGAGGTCAACTGATTGCGGTTCTATTGGTTGGGGGATGGCTGGTGAAAGTTTTCTCGAAACCGCTGGCCCGGATGCGAATCCGAAGGTATGTTGCCCAAATCGGGGTTAGCCCTGGGAATTCGTTGAAGGGCCAAACCAATCAACCACTTAGAGGAGACAGAAACACCATGAAGAAGGGACTCTTGGCTCTCGTCATTGCGGTGCTGGCCATCCCGGTTGCGGCGCACGCGGAGCTCGATCTCACCGGCAAGTTCGCTCTCGGCTATTGGAACGCGGAAGCCCCGATCGGCGGCCGATACGTGTTCTCGAAGAGCGCGGCGCTCGACCTCGGCCTTGGCTTCGCGCAGACCTACGTCTCGGACGACCCGACCACGGCGGCCATCGGCGACGACAAGAAGAACATGCAGCTCCACATCGCGGCGGGCGTGCCGCTGACGCTCGTGAGGCGGGAAAAGGTGAACTTCTTCTTCCGCCCTGGGGTGCTCTTCAAGTTCATCCCGACCTACAACCAGGCGACGGTTTCGGATCCGTATGAGAAGAAGTCGGAGACCGAGACGGAGTTCACCGGAATTCTGGGTGCCGAGTGGTTCGCCACCGACGACCTCTCGTTCTCGGTGGGCCACGGTTTCAAGCTGACGTCGAGCAAGGGTGTCTCGGCGAACGACTTCACGACGGGCACGCTGGAGTCGCAGAGCTTCCTCAGCGCGCTCGAGGCCATCGACATCACGTCGGTCGGCTTCCACTTCTACTTCTAAGGGGCGCTTCGGCTCGGTTACCCCCTAGCCGACCGGAGAACGCGACGGGGCGAATCGCTGAAAGGCGGCTCGCCCCGTTTTTCATTTGGGCGGGGTCGTGGCCGTGCCGCCACGGTCTGCCGCCCTCTGGCATGGGCTACCCCCGTCGGACCAGCTCAGGACGGCGGCCCCCTGCCGTATAGTCCAGTGGTGAGGTCGGTTGCGCGCCGTCTCGTCGGCGCGCCGGCACGAAGGCCCTTCGGGGCGGGAGGTGTTCCATGAACGGACGGCTCCGGGGAAAGGTCGCTATTGTCACGGGCGGCGCCCGTGGGATTGGCGCCGCGACGTGCGTGAAGATGGCGCGCGAGGGCGCCTCGATTGTGGTAGCGGACGTCCTCGATGGCGAGGGCGAAGCGGTCGCGACGTCGATCGGAAAAGAGGGCGGAAAGGCTCGCTACGTCCACCTCGACGTCGCTTCCGAGGCGGCGTGGGTCGCGGCGGTTCGCGGCACGCTCCAGGCCTTTGGCGCGCTCCATATCCTGGTCAACAACGCCGGCATCGCGACACTCGAGGACGTGGAGCAGGAGACGCTGGAGGGATATCAGCGAGTCATCAATGTGAATCAGATCGGGGCCTGGCTCGGCATGAAGACGGTGATCCCTCAT
>JANNMC010000130.1:0-2784 GCA_031397435.1 Candidatus Eiseniibacteriota bacterium | reverse complement strand
TCCTGGGCGCCGAGCGCGTCGTTCCCGAGAAACGCGACTGTCACCTTTACGAACTCTTCAAGGCTTCCGAATCCGTCGCTCCGGCGGGACGACTGGTAGCAACCATTGAGGGAACGAGTGACGCGCAAGGATGCGCTTTTGGCTGTCCTTCATCGTGCTGAGCGCGCCGGCTGGTCCGGCGCCGATCCCTACGACGGCCTCCACTCCGCCGTAGGCCGCTTGGCCATTCCCTTCGGTCCTCCCGCACGAATCTTCGTCATCCAGTCGGCCCTCCGCCTGCCGTGGCTACGTCCCTTGCTGGGACCGCGGGCTTCGGTGAATCCAAAGGGCCTTGGGCTATTCCTCGGCGCGGTGGTTCATGGCCGCGCCGCGCTCGGCGAAGAGCGCGCGTCCGAGTTGGTGCGCACCCTGGTCCGGGAACTGGAATCGCGCGCTCAGGACGTCGCCGGGGGGACTGCCTGGGGATATCCCTTCCCCTGGCAGTCGCGTTTCTTCTACGCCCCCGCGGGCACCCCGAATGCCGTCGTGACATCGACCGTCGGCTGGCACCTGCTCGCGGCTGCTGATGCCTTCGGGGATACCACGGCACGTCGTCTCGCCGAGGGCGCCGCACGCTTTCTCCGGGCCGGTCTTCACTGGTCCAATGAAGCTTCGGGCGCGGCGGCGGTCTCCTACACGCCGCTCGATTTGACGCGCATTGTGAACGTCTCGGGGCTCGTCGCGAGATTTCTCGCACGCCTCGGGGATCGCGCACCTGCAATTCGCCTCACACGGTACATTCTCGACTCGCAACTCGAGAATGGCGGCTGGCCCTACGCGCCCGATCGCCGGGGACGATGGGAGGACTCGTTCCATACCGGGTTCCTCCTCGAATCTCTCCTACACCTCCGCCGCGATGGTGTCGAAGTTCCGAATGAAGCGCTTCGTCGCGGCTTCGCATCGTACCGCCGTTTCTTCGACGCCGACGGCGGCGCGCGCCTCTACGCGTTCCCCGAATCCGTTCACGACGCCCACTCCGCTGCCCAGGGAATCGTCACGTACGCGGCCGCTGGGGAAGCGCGGGAGGGGGCCCTTCTCGCGGCGGGGAATCCTGCCGACGTGGCCGAGCGCATCGCCGATTGGGCGGTGCGCGCCCTCTGGATTTCCGAGCGGGGTCACTTCGCCTACCGAGTCCGGGACGGCGTGCGCGACGAACGCGAGTTCACACGATGGGTTCAGGCATGGATGGCGCTCGGATTGGCGACCGCGGAGGCGATGAGTGCCTTGCCCGGGCGGCGCGACAGCGCGGAGTCTCAGGGACTGGGTGTGGAGGTGGCCTGATGGCATTGGAAACGGTCTGGTTCGATCTGGAAAACACCCCGCACGTCCTGTTCCTGGAGCCGATCATCCATCGGTTGCAGAAGCAGGGAATCACCGTGGCCGTCACCGCGAAGCCGCAATCGCAGACGTTCGAACTGGCGGAGGCGCGCGGGCTGGAGTTCGAACCGGTTGGAGAGGGGAATGTCCGGGGGCACGTGAGGAAGGTCCTCTCGGGCCTGAGCCGGGCGGTCATGCTCGGCGCTTGGGCCGCGCGTCGCGGGCGGCCGCAGCTTCTGGTCTCATCCTCGCGAAGCGCCTCCGTGGCCGCGCGCTACATGGGAATCCCCGCCATCGGGCTCCTCGACTACGAGCACTCCGAGCACCGCCCCTTCTCCCTCGGCTGCCGTCCCGTGTTCTTGCCCGATCTCCTGCGTGACGCCGATCTCCCGGCTCCGCTTCGCCGCGTGGCCTCGTTCTTCGAAGGGTTGAAGGAAAACCTCTATCTCGATGCGGCTGCTGTCGATCGCACGACGTCGCGCGCGCTCCTCGAACTCGCGTCCGACGACTTTGTGGTCGTGGCGCGGCCGCCGGCGCTTCATGCCCACTACGCGACGAAGGTCGACGACAGCGCGCGGTTGTGGGCCCGGATCGTGCGCGAACTTCACGACCAGCATGGCGCGATCCTCTACCTCATGCCGCGCGATCAGGAGCAGCGCGAGTGGCTGGACCAGGAGTTCTCGTTCCATGATCGGGCGCACGTGCTTCAGGAAGTGCTCGACGGACCGACGCTCGTCGCGGCCGCCGATCTGGTGCTGAGCGGCGGCGGGACGATGAATCGCGAGGCGGCCGTGTTGGGCGTCCCTGCCTGGAGCGTCTTCACCGGTCCTCCTCCACACTTGGATGAGTGCCTGGCCCGGGAAGGACGCCTCCGCTGGGTGCGAAACGATGAGGAGTACGAGATCGCGCGGGCCGCGGGGATCCCCGGGTTGCTGGCGAAGCGCGGACCGTTCCCCGCCGGGCTGGAGCGAATCGTCGAGGCGGTGCATGCGAATCTCGAGAAGCGTCCGGTCGCCGCGGAGGCGCTCTCATGAGTCCCGATCGCGCTCCGGCTAGTCGCCGCCCCGATCCCGAAGTGGCGGGACTTCCAGGCGCGTTGAGGGGACCGTCGCTTCGCGAGGCGGAGCCGTTCTCGCCGCCGGGCGGGGCCGAGCCGGTCACACTCCCCGCAAGCCGCGTGGCGCACCGCCTGCTTGTCGCATTCGTCGTGGCGTCCGATTTTGCTGTAGCGGCGGCTGGAATCGCGATCGTGGCATCGCTCCGCTATGAGTGGGTGAAGGTGACGGCGGCCTTCCAGAGCGCCGGGGGCCTGGCGATGCTCTTTCTTTCGGCGGTCGCGTGGCTGGGGGCGCTGAGCGCGCGAGGCACCTATCGTCCGCGAATTCTGGTCTCCCGGTCGGACCAACTCGCGAGGACGTGGAGCGCGGC
>JANNMC010000086.1:0-1408 GCA_031397435.1 Candidatus Eiseniibacteriota bacterium | reverse complement strand
CTCGCAATCGCCTCGCTGGACACCGCCAGCCGCGACCGCCAGGCCGCAGGTTATTACAACCGTTCGAACTCGGCGTTATTCGCCGCGGACGCCGGTGTGGCCGAGGCGATCTCGCTGATCAAGGCCGACCCGTACAACTGTCCGAGCGTGATTCCGTTCGCCACACAGGGCGCGCCCGTGATGCTCGGCGATACGGCGACCTACGCGAAGTACAGCGGGCAGCCCAGCTATTACGGCGACCCGGCTGCGGTCAACTCGGTCGAGTGCATCCGGATTCGCGCGAAGGCGGGCTCCGGGATGTCGCGGGCCGGTTCGCTGAAACCGAAGGTGGCTGAGTGGCGAATCTTCGTCGTCGGCGAGAGCCCAGACGGCTCGCGCGCGCGCATCGAAGTGCTGCACGAAGAGGAATTACTGGCGTCTGGGGTCTGAATCCGGATCGGGGGGTGGCTGTGATGAGGAAGACGGTCTGTCTGCTGGCGTCGCTTGCGACGCTCGCGTGCGGAAGCGGCGAGACCGCTGCGCCGGTTCGCAAGTCGCTTTCGGCGGAGCGCGCTTCCGCTGCGGCGGGGCCTAATCAGCCGCCAGTGGTTTCGCAGCTCGCGCTCAGCACTCGCGATCCCGTGCCGGGTGTTCCGATCGAAGCGCGCTTCGAAGGGGCAGACCCCAATGGCGATGCCTTGTCGTTCGAAGTTCATTGGCTGCGCAATGGCGAGACGGCGCAGAAGGGCGACGCCCGAGCCTGGACGCCCGGCGCGCTCGCAAAGGGCGACCGCATCGAGCTGCGAGTTCGCGCGAGTGACGGGCAGGCGTGGAGCGAAGCGGCTTCCGCGAGTGCGCGCGTAGGAAATCGCGCGCCCGAGATCGAGAACATCCTGTTCGAGCCGGCGGACGAGCCCAAGCGCGGCGAGCCGCTGGTCGCGACGCCGATCGCCTCGGATGCAGACGGCGACGAAGTCGAGTTCGAGTACGAGTGGCGCGTCAACGGAGGAGCCCTGCGCGGCTCGAATGACCCGCGCTTCATCTCGATGGAAGTGAAACGCGGCGACCGCGTGCGCGTGCGCGTGACCGCGCGCGACGGCGAAGACGAGAGCGCGCCGGCCATGAGCCCCGAGCTGACGATCGCCAACTCGGCGCCGGTGATCGACAAGTTCGATGGCTTCGAGGCCGTGGGCGGCGAGTTCCGGCACCAGTTCCGCGCCACGGATCCCGATGGCGATGGCGGTCTGCGCTTCCACCTCAGCGAAGGGCCGCGCGGCATGGAGGTCGATCCGATCCTCGGCCTCGCAACTTGGCGCCCCGACGCCGAGGCATCAGGGAAAATTCCCGTGCAGATCGAGGTGCGCGACAGCTACGGCGCTGCCAGCGCATTGCGCTTCGAACTCACGCTGAATCGCGGCGAGGCGGCCGC
>JANNMC010000061.1:0-2391 GCA_031397435.1 Candidatus Eiseniibacteriota bacterium | reverse complement strand
CATCAGCGGGCGCTGATCGAGGAGGCGTTTGGTTGCAAGGTCTATGTGTGGTACGGCCAGACCGTGATGACGTGCAACATTGTGGAGTGTTCGATGGGGAGCCTCCACCTCAGAGAGGATTATGGATTGCTGGAGTCGCTTCCTGACGGTGTGGTGCTCGGTACGGGCTTGAGGAATTCCGCAATGCCGTTCATTCGCTACAAGCTTGGGGATCACATCGAAATGAGCCAAGACGGGTGCTCGTGCGGGAGTCGGTTCTCCCGCGTGAAGGCGATCGAGGGACGCATGGAGGACTATGTTGTCAAGCCAGACGGAACGCGAATCGGTCGGCTCGACCACCTGTTTAAGGGAGCGGTCGGTGTAGCTGAGGCTCAGATCGTCCAGGAGTTCCCGGGGGAGGTGTGCCTGCGAATCGTTCGCACTGAGGAGTATTCGACGACGACCGAGCAGTCGATCCTGCGGGAGGCCTCTGCGAGGCTGGGTCCCTCCGTGCGGGTCCTCATACAGCAGGTCTCTGCCATCCCTAGGGGCCCGAATGGCAAGTTTCGTTTTGTCGTGGGACTTGCTGCGAGTACATTTGCAGGTGCTGCTGGGGATGCGCGCGCGGGCCGAAGCTCGACCGATACACCGGACGCGACCACATCTCGGGAGGCAACCAAGCGTTGAAGCAGATCGCCCTCACGCAAGACTCCGGAACGCTCACCGTGGTGGATGCGCCCATTCCCGCGCCATCCCCTCACGGCCTCCTCGTTCGCACTGCCTATTCCCTCGTCTCCTCCGGCACCGAACTTTCGAAAGTCCGCGTCGGAGAGATGCCAATCTGGGAGAAAGCCCGCCAGCGCCCCGACCAGGTTGCCAAGGTCCTCGACGCGGTGAAGAACGAGGGCGTCGTCGCCACGATGAACAAGGTCCGCGAGCGCCTGGCCGCGCCTCAGCCGCTCGGCTACTCCCTGGCTGGAGTGGTGGTGGCGGTTGGCGATCGCTGCGATGAGTTCCGCGTCGGAGACCGAGTGGCCTGTGGTGGCACGACTGCCTGTCACGCGGAGTATGTCTCGGTGCCGGCGAATCTAACGGTCCACGTCCCCGCGACGGTGCCTCTACGGGACGCTGCCTACACCACCGTCGCGGCGATCGCGCTTCACGGCATTCGCACGGGAGAAGTCGCTCTCGGCGATCGCGTTCTCGTGATCGGTCTCGGCCTCATCGGGCAGATCGCCTCACGGCTCTGTGCCGCGGCCGGCGCGCACGTCTTCGGCGTTGATCCGCAGTCCGACCGTTGCGACCTGGCGCGCGCCCATGGCGCGGAAGCGACCGACACATCGCTCGACGCCTCCACCGCGCAGCAGGTCTTCGCTTGGAGCCGCGGAAGAGGCGCCGACGTTGTCTTGATCACGGCTGGCGGGGCGGACAGCCAACCGCTGCACCTGGCCGGGGCAGCCGCCCGGGATCGCGCCCGTGTGGTCGTTGTGGGCGCTGTGGGCCTTGAAGTCCCGCGCGAGCCCTTCTACCACAAGGAACTCTCGCTCCACATCTCCCGCTCCTACGGTCCAGGGCGCTACGATCCGGAATTCGAGGAGAAGGGAATGGCCTACCCGATCGGGTTCGTCCCATGGAGCGAGCGGCGCAACATGGAAGAAATCGTCACGCTCCTGGGCGATGGACGGCTCTCCTACGCCGGGCTCGAGGGCATCACGACTCCCTTTGAGCGGGCTCCGGAGGGCTATGCGACCTTGAAGGGGGAACAGGGGGCGCCGCCGATTGCCGTGGTTCTGGAATATGCCGCTCGGCCGGGGGATGAGCCCACACCCGTCGTGGCGGCTGGCCCGAGCGCGGCCGCGAAGCCAGGATTTCGGCCTGCGACGGAACACCGATTCGAGCCGCGAGCGTTGAATGTGTCCTTCCTGGGCATGGGCAATTTCGCCTCGGCGACCCTCCTTCCGCCCGTTCGTGGTGCGGCCGGCGTGACGCTCTGCGATGTCGTGACCTCGAGCCCGCTGAAGGCCGAGGCCGCGCGCTCGCGGGCTGGATTCCGGCGGGCGCTCACGAGTGCCGCCGAGGCACTCGCCACTGCAGACACGACAGTCGCCATCATCGCCACCCGCCACGACAGCCATGCCCGCTACGCGGAGCAGGCCCTGCGCGCGGGGAAGGCCGTGTTTGTGGAGAAGCCGCTCGCGCTCACCAGCGCGGAACTGACTGCGGTGGAGCGCGCGCTGGAAGAGACGCGAGGCCGCCTTATGGTCGGCTTCAATCGCCGCTTCGCCCCCGCGACTCAGTGGGCACTGGAGCGCATCGGCGCCAATCGCGAGGGACTCCGCTTCCTGGCACGGATCAACGCGGGGCCGCTCCCGCACGATCACTGGATTCTCGATCCGGAGTCGGGTGGTGGAC
>JANNMC010000052.1:0-1366 GCA_031397435.1 Candidatus Eiseniibacteriota bacterium | reverse complement strand
GTCGGGTTCCGCGAGCTCGGCGTGTTTTCGGTGATCGGCGTCGCGGGCGCACTGCTCGCCACGCTCTTGTTACTGCCCGATCTGTCGCCGCACGCTCGTCCGCTGCGGCCGATCTCCGCGCCGCTCGCGCAGCGGCTCGCCGCTGGGCTCGTGCGGCTGCAGCGCCGGCGTGCGCTGCTGCTGCTGTTGCCGCTCGCAGTGATCGCACTCGGCGCGTTCGCACTGCCGCGGCTGCGCTGGAACGACGATCTCTCGCGGCTCAGCCAGCCCGATCCAAAGCTGCAGCAGGAAGAGGCGCGCGTGCGCGAGCGCATCTCGGGCTTCGACGGCGGACGTTTCGTGATCGTGCTGGCGGACGACCCCGAGGCGGCGCTCGCGCGCAACGACGCGGTGCACGCGCGGCTCGCAGCGCTCACTGCCCAAGGCGTGCTCGCTGGCACGCGCTCACTGCACGACTTGTTGTGGTCGCAGGACCTGCAGCGCCGCAACCTCGCGGCCCTGCGCACGAGCCCGGAACTCGCTCTGCGCCTCGACGCTGCATTCAGCGGCGCTGGCTTTCGGCCGGGCACATTCGCTCCCTTCGAACAGGCGATCGCAGCGCCACCGGCCCCGCTCACGCTGGCGGAGCTACGGGCTTCAGCGCTCGGCCCGCTGGCGGCGACGCTGGTGCTCGATCTCGGCGGGCGGACGGCTCTAATTACTCACCTGCGCGGCGTGCGCGATGCGGGCGCGATCCGCGCTGCGCTCGCCGATCTACCCGACGTGCACCTGTTCGAGCAGCGCGATTTCGCCAACCAGATCGCCGCGCAGTTTCGCGATCGCACGCTGCTCCAGATCGTGCTCGGCAGCGTGTGCGTGCTGGGCGTGCTGATGCTGCGCTACCGCGCTTGGCGGCGCGCGCTCGCCGCGTTCCTTCCCTCGCTGCTCACGGCGATTCTCGTGCTCTCGGCATTCGCGCTCGCGGGCGTCGAGACGCACTTGCTGCACGCCGTGAGCCTGCTGATCGTGATGGGCATGGGCGTCGATTATGGAATCTTCGTGGTCGACGGCGCCGAAAATCCAGCCGAGCTCGGCGCGACGCTCGTCTCGTGCCTGCTCTGCTGCCTGACGACGATCCTCGGCTTCGGCGCGCTCGCGCTCTCGAGCCACCCGGCGCTGCGCGCGATCGGCTTGACGACCGGGCTCGGCATCGCGCTCTCGTTGTTATTGGCGCCCGCCACGCTGTTGATCTTGCGCGCGGGGCCCGAGAACGCGCCCGGTGCTTAGGGAGCTCGGCTTCGCGCTGCTCGCCGCCAACTTCGCCGGTTGTACGAACTCGCGGCTGCTGCCGCGGCTCGCCGACTGCCCCGGCCCGCTGCGAAGCGTC
>JANNMC010000406.1:0-2147 GCA_031397435.1 Candidatus Eiseniibacteriota bacterium | reverse complement strand
ATCGGTATGGTCATCCCACATGAGGATGTTTCCGTCCGCCATGAGGGTCATGTGAATGGCGACAAGCGGCCAGGGAGAGACGGCCGACCACTGGCCGACGACGGCGGGATCGTTCGGGTTCAGGTTGGAGACGGTGACCGTCACGCCGGCCGAGGTCGTCTGATTTCCCGCCGCATCCCTGGCGATCGCGGTGAGGATGTGGGTGCCGTTGGGAAAGTTCGTGGTGTTGAACGAAGCGCTGAACGGCGCCTCGGTGTCTTCCGGCACGAGACTTACGGCGCCCACGCGGAACTGCACGCCTAGAACACCCGTATTGTCTCCGGCGTTGGCGGCAATCGTGACGGTCGCCGATACGGTGCTCAATGCCGCTGGCGAGGTGATGGATACCGTCGGGGGAATGGTATCCGCCACGATCGTCGTGAAGGTGACGGGTATCGCATCCGAGCCGGGGATCTTGATGTGACTGTTGTTCACGAGGAATCCGTTGAGAACATGGGCACCGGCTGGAACGCTGGTGAACTGATAGCTGCCGTCGAAGGTGATGTCCATGACTTGAGGGTTGGCATCGAGGACGAAGTGGACATGGTCAACGCCGGCGAGGTTCCCCGAGGCGGTATAGGAGACATCGACGGTGGTGCCGCTGAGCGTCGCGCTATCGATCGGTTGTGTGATGGTCACGGTTGGCGGATTCGATACGGTAATGGTCACGCCCGTGCTCGTCGCGCTATTCCCCGCCGCGTCCCTTGCCACCGCGGTCAAGGTGTGAGGGCCGACCGCCGCGGGGATGGTGTTCCACGATATCGAGTA
The DNA here is from genome assembly GCA_031397435.1 of Candidatus Eiseniibacteriota bacterium. Classification (GTDB taxonomy): domain Bacteria; phylum Eisenbacteria; class RBG-16-71-46; order SZUA-252; family SZUA-252; genus SZUA-252. The sequence goes on along the minus strand of JANNMC010000406.1, from coordinate 1,340 downwards.
GGGGGGTGTCGTGTCTTCCGCCCCGAGGTTGATGCCGTCCAGCTGGAACTGAACTCCGGCTACGCCGGCATTGTCCGAGGCGTTCGCGCTTACGGCAACAGCGGAGCCGGACACCGTGGAGCCGGCGAGCGGAGCCGTGATGGAAACGCTCGGCGCGATGATGTCTGGAGGGCCGATCGGCGTGTTCATGTCTGATTGAATTTCAGACTGGGATTGAGCCGAGCTGTAGAGCCGCAGGTCGTCGAGAAGGCCCTTGAAGGGGTCGTTGTCGCCGCCAGGCCCCGCACCCGTACCGCCAATCACGGTGTTTGACAGCGTGTCCGGTCCCAGCGTGATGCCGCCGATGGTTTGCTGCAGGGTTCCGTTCACATAGAGCTTGGTGCTACCCGGTTCGGCCACCACGGCCAGGTGAGTCCAGCTGCCGAGAGGCGGCGAGTAGGAAAAAGTGCCGCCCGCGCCGCCCGTGGCGATATAGATCTGGCCGCTTCCACCGGAGAGCCCCAGATCAAAACGTCGATCGGAGGCGGCGGGAGAATCCCGCTTGCTCAGAATCGCTCGCCAGTCGGTGAAGCTGACGGGATTGACCCAGACGGAAACGGTGAAGGGCAGATTGGGGATATTGAGGCCCGGACCGACGACCACGCGGGGATCGTTGTTGTCGTTTCCGTCGTCGGAGGCGTTGAATGACAGAGCGCTGCCGTACTTCCCAGCGGTCCAGGTGGGATTGAACGCCAGCGTGCCGGTGTGGCCATTGCCGGAGGAGTCCGCCGTCGTTCCCCCCGCGCCTTCATCAAAGGCATAACTCGCCACCTGAGCGGCGGAGCATGGAGGCACGGCGAGGAAGGCGAGCGCCAGGAGGACCGCCAAGGGCGCTGCCAGGAGGACGAATCGGGAAACTCGGTTCATGCAGACGCCTCGGTTGTCGCGTGGCACGGCCAAGAAGTGGTACAAGTGGCGTCCCTGCCGCAATGCCAGCCAACCCCTTAGAGCGTTCACTTTGGTCACAGTGTAGTTAAGTATACCTTCTGCCTCCGTAAGGCGGCAATCATGCGGTATGGTAATGAGTTCGCCCTCGAAGTGGTCAGGCCATTGAGGACGGTGGCGACTAGCCTGAAATTGGAGTATATTTAAGACTAGATTTTTGTGCCCTTTGGCCTAACGTGGGAAGCAGTACCTCTGGGCACTTATATCTTATTGCTGGAACATCTTACGCGACAACCGAGGCGTCTGCATGAACCGAGTTTCCCGATTCGTCCTCCTGGCAGCGCCCTTGGCGGTCCTCCTGGCGCTCGCCTTCCTCGCCGTGCCTCCATGCTCCGCCGCTCAGGTGGCGAGTTATG